>CALCEB010000034.1 GCA_937900045.1 uncultured Acidobacteriota bacterium | reverse complement strand
CCCCGCTGAAAACCGCATTAATCGCCCTCTCTGCCAGATTCCTGCGCAGAGCCCTCTTTTCAACCATGTGATGTTGCAGCAGTTATTTCAAATTCGAAAGGATTGATGGAGGTGGGCATCGCCAGGAGGAGGACGGATGGCGCGATACAGTCGGTTGTTGGATGACTCCCAATCGGAAAGGATATGGCCCTTGCTCTCCGGGAAACCGAAGTCCCTGTAGCTGACGGCGCCCGGCAATCGACTGCAAACTGCTGGAAGGTATTTTGTAGTTCTTGCGTAGTTGAGATCACTGACAGGATTTCCCCTAGGGTTTCCGTCACCGGCAACGTGCTGGTGGCTGCGGGATTTGGAGCTGCAGGGGGTCTCGTTGAAAATCCGGCGGGCGTTTCTAGCCGAGTTGAATGAGCAGTAGCATTTAAAGTGGAGCGAGGCGTTTCTGGGAGGCAGTTTTGCTCCAGCACGAAAATGGCCCGAGAGGGGGGAAAAACAAGTGGCGAAGGTGGAAAAAGTGGACGGTGATGGCCGACGGCGCGGGTATTCCTTTGGGAAACCACGTTTAATCGGCTTCCCCCCGGAAGTCCGGCTGGCCAAAGCAACGCTGTCGGCGATTTGGGTAGAGCGGCGCCAAGCGGGCCGTCCCCCGACAAAAGCCCGTTCGTGTCATTGCGGACAGCGGTTGGGATAGTGACGCGTTGCGCGAGTGACTGGCGGAGCGAGGCATTGAGTTGATCGCTCCCCGTCGACAGGATTGACGGAAGCCCGCGAAGCAGTAGGGCCGGGCGTTGCGGCGCCAGACCCTGGATCGCACCATTGCTTGGTTTAGCAATTTCCGGCGGCTGGACGTGTGTTACTGCCGTTCGCTGGCGATTTATGAGAGATTCTTTCATATCGTCTGTTTCATGATCGTCTTACTGAAGGTTTTGAAATGCCTTCTATGAACATGATTAACCTTCCACGGCAAGCCATGGCCACCACATACGGCGGCTGCCGAGCCTCACCTGTCCAGTCATTGTTGGATGGATTCGTGTTTGCTGTCCGCCCACACGATAGACAGACATTGTCCCACTCTGGAATGGCTTCCACTACTATGCTCACTGTATAACTACCTCACCCGCTTTATTCCTTCGAATATAGACTGAGTAATCCCCGCCTCCGAGATCCCTCATGGTGTAGCCCTCAGTAGTGAGATCGGAGCGCAGAATGAATTTCGCCCCATTCAAAGTTACTTGCGTTGGGCGGAACGCAAGACGAAGGTATTCAATCCCTGTCCCTGCGGTGGCGGAGTATCGGATCTTCCTTACAGCATAGGATACCTCCTTGAGTACCGTTTCTGAGTACAGAATATGGTTCTCTCGAGGTGGAGCCCATTCGGGAACACCCGCAAACGCAGCGTAAAACATCCTGGGGCACTCGCCATACTCGTCAGACCACCAATTGCCCTGATCTTCTTTGCTTACGGGACTTTCATCCCCCTGGCCAACCGGATTATTGCAGTAAGTCACCCAGTTCATCGAACGATAGGCTTTTTCCTTATAGGTTCTATCCCCTGACACGGCATACCACCGTGCACACTCGGCGGCGTAGCGCGCGGTTTGATAGTCCATCTTATGCAGATCCCCGTCCTGCTCACCTACGATGTTGGCTCCCCATTGGGTGGCAGGCTCACCGGGGGCGCAACGATAAACAAAATTGTCTTCAGTCCACTTGATCAACTTGGGCACATCCGTCCGCCAATCGGGATCCAATTCGGGATAATCGAATAGAGCCAATGTAAAGTTACTGGCAGGCGTATTGCTTTTGTATGTGTTGCTGTTGATTGCGTTGTCCGTATGCCCGTCAGCCCAGTAGCCCGTCCTCAGGGGGTATTGCAGGAGGAAATCCCGGGCTTTCGCGCGCGCGTTCTCATAGGCTTTCACATCGCCTCGGTTCCCCTTAATCAATTGGTCAAGCAACATGTAACAACCAGTCCAGTGGGCTCCGTATTCTGCCGTGACCTTCCCGGTATCCATGACTACACGGTCAGGCCAGACCGATTGGGTGGAAGTTCCGGTGCGCACGTTGCGGGCCAGCGTGCTAGCCACATTTATGGCAGCATTCAGGTATTTCATGTCCCCACTGTAAAGGTACATCCGGTAATACGCTAGTCCCATATCGCCCGCATAACCGACCTGGATCTCATTAGGGGCAAATTTTTTAGCTCTTGTAAACCCGCGGAATTGCATGTCGCCAGCGTTCGCCGCTGTTTCCGGAAAATTCGGCCATGCGAATGTCGAAGGGCTCGTGCCTCGGTCAATGGTGTAGTCCATAAGACATTTTACGATGGTCATAACCGTGGTGTCGCCGGTGTACGCATAATATAAACGTGCCGATTCGAACCAATTCGGGATTTTCTCTGCGACATCGTTCATCCATGTGTCCGGAACTAATAATCCATTCTTAGACGTCATTTCCATGAACGCGCAATAGAAGTAATACTGCGGATACGACGAGCGGGGGGGCGGGCC
>CALCEB010000033.1 GCA_937900045.1 uncultured Acidobacteriota bacterium | reverse complement strand
TCTACACGCGTAAGATCGTCGGCAGCGTCAGATGTGTATAAGAGACAGAAATTGGACCCTGCTCGTCGTGCATCCGGCCGGAGACCAAACTTCAGGAAATCTGATCGGTTATCGTTGGGACCTTCATGAGGCGGCGGTGATAATAGCAGTTAACCTTTCGCCACAAACCTCGCAAGGCCGCATGTTTCCCGGCTTCCCGGTCGATCATGCCAAGACTTACGAGCTCACGAATCAGATTCAAGGAATCACCTCGGAGCGCGTTGGAAAGGAAATTGTGGAGAACGGCCTTTATGTACGGCTCGAAGGCTACGGATGCCAAGTTCTGAATGTGAGGCCGCGGTTGGATTTGTGATTGATTACTGGTGGATGTCCGCAACCTCAGTGTTCCCTGTATGACGCACCCGTCAGGCAAATTGGGCGCCAGGCCCACAAAAATCTGGACTTTCCGGATGCTGGTAGTGACTCAGTTTCTTTGCTGTAGCGGCGCTCTATGAGCGCCGAACTTGGATACTCAACGGTTTCCGGCGCGCATAGAGCGCCGCTACAGCAGACTGCGACACCACCCGGATGCTATTCAATTTGAGTGGCCGGGTCACTATATGTTAGTCTAAGCGAATAAAAAGCGAATGGTTTCAAATCATGCAGACGGCACGGTCAGAAAGCCCCTGGTTCGAGCCGGATGCGAAACGCAACAGGTGATTCAATGCAAGGGGAGAGAGCAATCGTGAACGAGACTTCACTGGCCAAGCTCCGGACGGAGAAGTTGGTGCACGGGCTCTCGGTGAAGAACGCTCTCGAAGAGATTGAAAAGCAATTCAGGTCCGATCCGGCGCGAGGCGGAGTGACTACTCTGAAGTATCTTCCGGCGCGCGCGGCAAAGGTCGAGACCTTTCCGCCGGCTGTGGCGCAACCGTTGGCGGCGATTCTCCAAGAACGTGGGATCCAGAGCCTTTACTCGCACCAAGCTCAGGCATTCCGGCTGGCTTCCGAGGGTAAGAACTTTGTGGTAGTGACGCCAACGGCTTCCGGAAAGACCCTCTGCTACAATCTGCCCATCCTGAATTGCCTGTTAGCCAATCCTGCGGCCCGGGCCCTCTATTTGTTTCCCACCAAGGCGCTCGCCCAGGACCAGTTGGTGGAACTCAATCGCTGGACCGAAAAGCTGAGTGACGAAATCCGCACGTTCACCTATGACGGAGACACGCCGCAAGATGCCCGCAAGGCGATCCGCTCGCGTGGCAACCTGGTGATCACCAACCCGGACATGCTCCACGCCGGGATTCTTCCGCACCATACCAAGTGGGAGCGATTGTTTGAGAACCTGCGTTACGTGGTCATCGACGAGCTGCACTATTATCGCGGCATACTGGGCAGCCACCTGGCCAACATCCTGCGCCGCTTGAAGCGCATCGCCAGTTTCTACGGCAGCCAACCGCAATTCATTTGCGCATCGGCCACCATCGCCAACCCCGGCGAGCTTGCCCAGAAAATTCTGGAAGAAGATGTGACCCTGGTTGATGAGAACGGCGCGCCCTTCGGCGAAAAGTATTTTATATTCTATAACCCGCCCGTGGTAAATCCGCAGTTGGGCATCCGCAAGTCCTACTTGAAGGAGACGCGGCGGCTGGCGCGCGTCTTCTTGAACCGCAATCTTGAAACCATCATCTTCGCCAACAGCCGGCTGGCGACAGAAATTCTGGTGACTTATCTGAAGCAGGATTTTTCGCAGGCGCCCTTGGGTTCAGAGGCGATCCGTGGCTATCGTGGCGGTTACTTGCCAAACGAGCGGCGCGAAATTGAGCAGGGCTTGCGCGAGGGGAGCCTACTGGGCGTCGTGGCCACCAACGCTCTGGAGCTTGGAATTGATATTGGCAGCCTGGATGTT
The DNA here is from genome assembly GCA_937900045.1 of uncultured Acidobacteriota bacterium. Classification (GTDB taxonomy): domain Bacteria; phylum Acidobacteriota; class Terriglobia; order UBA7540; family UBA7540; genus CALCEB01. The sequence continues at coordinate 3,585 of CALCEB010000033.1, read as the reverse complement.
GCGGTGCTGGCGGGATATCCGGGTTCCATTGCCTCCACCTGGCAGCGCGCCGGGCGAGCCGGCCGCCGGCAGGGCTCGTCTGCGGCGTTGCTCGTCGCCTCCAGCGCGCCGCTGGACCAATTCATCGTTCAAAACTCGGCATACTTTTTCGGACATTCACCCGAGCACGGATACGTCAACCCGGATAATCTGCAAATTCTGCTGAACCACTTGAAGTGTGCGGCCTTTGAGCTGCTCCTGCGGCAGGATGAACACTTCGGGCCGTTCGATCTGAAGGTGTTATGTGCTCACCTGGAAGAAGCAGGGTTTCTGCATCGTTCGCCCGAAGGATGGCATTGGGTTTCCGAAAGCTATCCTGCCGATGTCATCAGTCTCCGCTCGGTTTCTTCGGATAACTTTGTCATCGTGGACACCACCGAAGGCGCCAAGGTGATTGGCGAAGTTGATTTCATCAGCGCCTTGACCACCGTTCACGAAGGTGCCATTTACATTCAGGATGGCGCCCAATATCACGTCGAGAAGCTGGATTACGGCGACCGCAAAGCCTACGTTCACTCGATCGAAAGTGAACACTTTACGGATGCGATTTCCTACACCAAGATCAAGATTCTGGAGAACTTCGAAGCGGCGCCCCAATCCGTGGCTTTGAAAAATCACGGCGAGGTTCAGGTCAACACGCAGGTCGTGGGGTTCAAGAAAATCAAGTTCTCGACACTCGAAAACGTAGGTTCAGGAAGGCTCTCGCTTCCCGAACAGGAGGTGCATACCACTGCATTCTGGCTGACAATTCCACACAACCTTCTTGAAGAATTGCTCTACAATTCAACCGAGAGGCTGGACGGCGTGAATGGCCTCGCCCACGCCATGCGCGCCATCGCCACGCTGTTGGTGATGTGCGATGGACGCGACCTGGGCGTTGCCATCGGCGAGAACGGTGAACCGCAAACACCGGGCGGGACCAAGGAATCGGAACCCGCCACAGCGGCAGCGCGGCCACTGGCCCGGCTCAGAGTGGGATTAAACGCCGCGCCGACGATCTACGAGCCGAACATTTATCTTTACGATCAATATCCGGGTGGAGTTGGCCTGAGTGAGCCGCTTTTCCAACTCAGTGATCAGCTTGTGAGCCATACCCAGCGATTGATTGCGCAGTGCCCTTGCGCCACTGGCTGCCCTTCCTGCGTGGGACCGGCAGGTGAAGTGGGAGAGAAGGGAAAAGAAGTGGCGCTGGGCATTCTGGCCCGGCTTGCGCAGGGCTCTTAGTATGACTGTGTTAGGTTGAATCGGGCGCCGTCAGGGCGTGGCCGGAGCGCGGCCGGGCCGTACCGGTTGCCGTGGGCGAATGCCACTCCTGGGTTTCAGCGACAAAAGCTCCCATGAGCCTCAACGACCGTGTAAGATTGCAAATTGTAACGAGATAGGATAAGCGTATATGGGGGAGGGATAGGGCGGCTGGGTCCGTCGAGGCCCGGCGGATCATATCTCCAAAGTGGCACAGAAAAAAAGCATGAGGCGGAGATCGCTTTCTCTATTTAACAAAACGAGTCAAACGATCTTCCGTGACGTCGGGAGCTGGGAGGCGCTTACCCAGAGCATTGGTGATTTGCACCTTGAGAAAAATGAACTCATCCAACTCGTGGCAGTCGGCAGCAACGAAAATTTACCAGAGCTTCTTCTTTCAAAATATGCGGCCCCCGGAGTTAAGCATTTAGGGACAACCGGAACCTTGAGTCTATTCGAATATCATCGTCACTTCGGCCGCCACGAGGAGAAGAGAATTGCTGTCCAGTTCGTGGTCGCGCGGCCCATGCCGGAGCCGATTTATGTCCTCCTCTTCGTAGCACAGCCACGATACTGGAGACACGGTATTCTGCCTCTCATCGAGTCACTTTATCCGAAGGCTGCCCGTCCGTTTCTTACGCAAAACGAATTGCACGAACTGATGAACCATCTTCAGAGCGCAATTCACCCCAAGCGCCTACGGGTGCTCGAGTCTTCTTCCAAAATGCGTCTAGTGCCGACGGCTCGCAAGCGATTTCAGTCCGTCCGCGAGTGGACAGACGCTCCCCTTGACACCGTATTCAGAGATGCTAGGGAAAGAAATGTGTGGTTTCGTTCTGTATTGTTTGACATCGCTACTAGCCAAGACGAGCAACTGATATCAACCGGCATTCAGGCCAAGCTGTCTAAATATGGCTACTTTTCTTGTAATGGCGGGTTCGAACTATTCGAGAAGGCGCTGATTCGAAAGCTTGTTCAAATTGGTGCAGAGAGGTTAAAGTTTTTCTCAAACCGAGACCGATATAGTACTCCGGATCGCATCCTGAAGCCCTTACAGATAAGCTATGAGACTGAAATTTTCAAATCCAAAGAGCAGGCCAAACGGCTGGTGGAGGCCATGCAGAGATTCAAGCATGGGACTTGTACGATCCTCCACGCAAACCCTTACATCCACCTATCCGTTGTGGACAACGTTGACTTCTCGGCGGCTGATGTTTGGGTTCTATCACAAAACCAGATTCTTCTAGTTCCACAACTGAAGGCGTCGGAGATGGCTCTTAAGCGCATTGTCAATCACATATTCGAGCACTTTAGAGAGGGGAGAATCTCTGAATTCCAAGAGCAGCAGGCCTAAGTACGATCACCAAGCAACACAGGAGATTTGCGACACTTATACGGATGGCGTGTTTGCTGTCCTTGCCCTTGTGAACGAATCCCGCTGGAACCCAAGCACAAGAAAACTTCGGGATGATGTCTATTACGAGTTTGGGCGGAGGATGAGCACATCTCCGACAAACCGTATATCCCCCTCAGTGAATGTCACTCCGGATTGCGTTGTTCAAACACAAGCCCAATTGGGATTTGCAGCGGAAGCGAAACTTGGCTTACCGAGAGATGAAAGCACGTGGGATAACTATATAAATCAGATGCAGAAGTATGACGACGATTTAATGGGTTGGTGGACGTCCGATGAACGAATCGAAGGATTCGACGTCATCGGACTTGTGCCCCTTGTTCGCGCTGTTAAGTTTGGGGACCGCGTAGAAAATGGTATTAGAACCGGGAAGTGGAAATTCCAGCGCCGGTGGTCGATCATGGGTTTTTTTAAGCAAAGCGGTATCCGCGATTTCATGACGCTTAAGAAGGAGCGGGGCGAGCTGTCAGATACGGAACTCGATCGCAGGCTTCGTGAATCGGTACCAATTGCGTTCGACCTTCTCATTGTGATCTATCAGGACAAGAAGTTTGTGGATCATCAACCGCCTCTCCCTTATCTACTGCAGGTCATGTGGGATGACTTGTTCACTCGCTATGCGGCTGATGTTCCGAAGGATGATCGCGAAGAGTGGATACCTTTGCGAGTGACCGTTAAGAAAGCTGCTGAAGACTTGCAGGTGTATTACGGCTTTAGGAGCAGCGGTCCCAGGAGTCCGGAAATCCCGCGCCCAACCTGGGTTAGAAAAGCGCTCGATCTACTAGTTGAGTCCAGGATGGGGACGCGGACGAACGAAGATGAGTACACTATACGTTATAACCTGAATCCGGCGTGAAAAGCGCTGACTTTAGGATTCGAGGGGCCTGAGT
>CALCEB010000032.1 GCA_937900045.1 uncultured Acidobacteriota bacterium | reverse complement strand
AAGTTCGGCGCTCATAGAGCGCCGCTACAGCAAAGAAACTGAGACACTACCGTGAATTGCGCGGAAAGCCGTTCTCCAACTCGAAACTTCCGCCTGGCTTATCTTTCCTGAGTTAGAATGGCAAGTCCGGCAGGCGGGACGTGTCAGTTTGCTGTTACTGCGTATATAACGGCGCGGACGCAGGTTCTATGTTTCTGGAGCTTGGGAGCTTCGGCCAAGCCTTCAGTGCTGTCATTCTGAGCGGAGCGAAGAATCTCTGTATTTGACCTCTTCCTCGGTAGCGAATGAACTGGAGATGCTTGGCAGGGTTTACCCTGAGCACAAATACCGAGATTCTTCGCTCCGCTCAGAATGACAGGCCGGTCGCACGGCGCGGGCCAATTCCAATATCGAAGCCTTGAAATGACTATGACCAAGATTTCCACCCGGAAGTGGGCGCTCTTTCCGGTTTTTGCGCTGATCCTCATGGCAAAGCCCACGCTCGCGCAGTTTCAACTCAACGCCTCGCAGCAAACCTGGGTGAGGTCGACAATGGCTCAGATGTCCGAAGATGAGAAGGTAGGCCAACTGATTTGTCCCGTGGCCACCGCCATCTTCACCAATGTTGAGAGCGATGAGTTTAAAACCATTCAGGAGAATATTCAGAAATATCACGTGGGCTGCTACCACCTCGAAGGCTTTATGGGCGGTGATCCGCTCACTGGCGCGGCGATGGTGGCGCATATGCAACAAATGGCGAAAATTCCGCTGTTTATCACGGCGGATTTTGAGGGCGGCGTGGGAATCCAATTCACAGGCGGAACGAGGTTTCCGCGCGGCATGGCTATGGGCGCAACCGGGAATACGCAATATGCCTATGACGCCGCGCGCTTCACGGCCCTGGAAGCCAGGGCGATGGGCGTGAACGTGAATTTCTACCCCGTCGTAGACGTCAACAACAACCCGCAAAACCCGGTGATCAATATCCGGTCGTTTGGCGAAGACCCCGACCGGGTCAGCCAGTTTGCAACGGCCTATATCAAGGGCGCTCAAGAGAACGGGATCATCGCCACCGCCAAACATTTTCCCGGCCACGGTGACACGAGCGTCGATTCGCACATTCAACTCCCTATACTTAACTTTGATCGCGCCCGCTTAAACCTGATCGAATTGCCGCCCTTCGAGGCAGCCATCAAAACGGGGGTTGGCGCCGTCTTGACCGCGCACATCGACCTTCCTCAGCTCGAAAAGACGCCCGGTCTTCCTGCATCGCTTTCTTATTCCATCACTACGGATCTCTTGCGTCAGGAATTGGGCTTCAAGGGCGTGGTCTTTACCGATGCGCTCCGCATGAAAGCCGTCTCTGACCGCTTTGGCCCGGACCAGGCCGTGGTAATGGCCATCCACGCCGGGGCGGACGTGGCGCTCGAGCCGGCGGACATTCCCAAATCTTTTGAAGCGCTGAAAGCCGCCGTGGAAAAGGGAGAAATCAGCCAACAGCGCCTGGATGAGTCCGTGCAGAGGATTCTGGAAGCCAAGGCGTGGGTGAGGCTTAACCAAAACGCCCTTCCTGACATCACTCAGGTTAACAAGCTGGTGGGAAGCCAAGCCGCAGAACAGAAATCCCAGGAAATCATGGAGCACGCCCTGACCCTCGTGAAGGATGACCACGACGCCTTGCCCCTGAGACTGGCGCCCGATGAGGATGTGCTGTTGCTGAACTTTGTGGATGCGCCGGACATCGAATTCACTAACTCACCGGGCAGGATTTTCCACCAGCAATTTGTGAAACGCCACGCCAAGACCCTATTCGCCACCATTGGGCCGGATATTCCGCCGGGAGAAGCCAGCCTGATCGCTCAGCTTGCGAACCGTTACCGCGCCATCGTGATTTCCTGCACGCTCCGGTTTGCGTCTTCGCGGGGATACATTGGCCTTGCCGAAAGGCAGCAAGACCTGCTGCGGACGCTCGCCAGCCATCAAGGACCGCTGGTGTTTGCGCTGTTTGGCAGCCCTTATCTGCTCGACAGCATTCCGGAGTTGCCGGGCTATGCGCTGGCTTTCGAATATTATCCCGGCGCCGAGGCGGCGATGGTCCGCGCGATTTTTGGCGAGATTCCTTTTCAGGGAACGCTTCCGGTAACGGTGGGGCCGTTCCCTGTGGGGACCAGCCTGAAGAAATGATGGTCTTCCAGGTCAAGTTTGCGAATAATCCGGTAGCGGTGCATTTTCGC
>CALCEB010000031.1 GCA_937900045.1 uncultured Acidobacteriota bacterium | reverse complement strand
CGCTTCTACGAAATTACGCCCATCCGCCAATGGGAAAAGCTCGCGGCTGCGGGAATTTCACACGGCATGGGCAGCGGTTTTCTGCAAATGGGCGCGGTCAAAGGATTCGCCGATGGGTCGCTCGGCTCACGCACGGCCTGGTTCTTTGAAGCATATTCGGATGATTCCACCAACTTCGGCTTGCCCATGCCGCTCTTGAACCCGCCCTCCAAAATACTCGCGATGGCGCAGGAGGCTACCAAGTCCGGCATCCAAATCGCCGTTCACGCCATCGGCGACCGCGCCAATGCCGAGATGCTCGATATTTACCAGCAAGTGGGCGGCGCGAATCCGGCTGCTTACCGCTTCCGCATCGAGCACGCCCAGCACCTTCGCCCCCAGGACATTCCGCGCTTTGGCAAGATGGGCATTATTGCGTCCATGCAGCCCTATCACGCCATCGACGATGGCCGCTGGGCGGAGAAGCGCATCGGCCACAAGCGCGCCAAGACCAGCTATGCCTGGCGGTCGCTGCTCGATTCCGGGGCGCCACTCGCTTTCGGTACGGACTGGCCGGTGGCGCCGCTGAATCCACTGCTTGGAATTTACGCCGCCGTCACTCGCGCCACGCTCGATGGCAAGCATCCCGGTGGCTGGTTCCCGAAACAACGCTTGACGCTCGATGAAGCCTTGCGCGCTTATACGCAAGGCAGCGCCTATGCTGAGTTTGCTGAACAGCAGAAAGGTACCATTGCGCCCGGCAAATTCGCGGACGTGGTCGTGCTGTCCGATGACCTGTTTTCTATTCCCGCCGAAAAGATTGGTAATGTTCGAGTGCTGACGACGATCGTGGGAGGCAAGGTGGTCCACGAAGCGGCGGGGCAGTAGGAAGTTATGAAAACGGAGGCTTCTTGTATGCGAGTAAAACTGGTGAGTCTTGTTTGCGCAACAGTGTGGCTTGCTTCTTCCTCCGTTGCCCTTTTTTCCCAACAGCCCATTCCCCGCCTTGAACATCAAGGCTCGCAATTCCATTTGCTCGTGGACGGAAATCCCTACCTGATTCTTGGCGGCCAAGCCCACAATTCGAGCGCCACCAACCCGGCGGACCTTGAGCCGGTGTTTAATTCACTGGTGGCAATGCACTCGAACACGGTGGAGGTCCCGGTCTACTGGGAATTGGTTGAGCCGCAGCCAGGCCAATACGATTTTCATCTCGTCGATGCCATTGTCAACGGCGCGAGACAACACGGCCTGCGCGTGGTGCTGCTTTGGTTTGGCACATGGAAGAACGGCGAAATGCATTACACGCCGGCATGGGTGAAGCGCGACCGGCAGAAATACCAGCGGGTCCGGAACGCACTCGGCCAGGAGATGGAGATCATTTCTCCGCTTTGCGCCGCTGCCCGTGACGCGGACGCGCGAGCTTTTGCAGCGCTGATGGACCATCTGCGCGGCTTCGATTCCGCCCAGCGCACGGTCATCATGATGCAAGTGGAGAACGAAACCGGTCTGCTCGGAACCGATCGCGACTATTCGCCGGAGGCGACCCGGCTATTTCACGGACCGGTTCCTCCTGACCTCACGAGCTTCCTTGAAACGCATCGCCATCACTTGTCCCTAACGCTTGCAGCCGATTTAGACGCGAACCACTTCCGAATGTCCGGAACCTGGGAACAGGTGTTCGGCGAGATGGCGCCTGAAGCTTTCAGCGCCTGGTGCGTTTCCCGTTACGTGGATGCGGTGGCCGCAGCCGGCAAGAAAGCCTATCCTCTGCCCATGTACGTGAATAATTGGCTAGTGAATCCCGGCGCCGCCCGCGCCGGCGACTGGCCGAGTGGCGGTCCCACCGTCCACGTGTTGGACATCTGGAAGGCGGAAGCCCCGCACCTTGACTTATTGGCCCCTGACGTTTACCAGCCGAAGTTTTATAAGGTCGCCGCCCAGTTCACGCGGCCGGATAACCCGCTCTTTGTTCCTGAAGTGGCGTTCAATCCTTACTTCGCGCCTTATGTTTATATGGACCTGGCAACGTTCAACGGCATTGGCTTCAGCCCGTTCGGCATCGACCACGCCGCCCAAAATGGCAAGCTAACGCCACGGGCCGAACCCATCGCGATGAATTACCGGCTCCTCAGCCCGCTGCTGCCGGTGATTGCCAAATATCAGTACACGGGGAAACTCCACGCTTTGATTCAGGGCGTTTCTCAGGGTGAAGGTATGGCGGAAGCCATCCATCTCGATCGCGGGCTCGCTGCTACGGTACAATTCACCACAACCTTCAGCCCCTCCAAACCCCGGGGGGGTGGTTTGCTGATCGAGCTTTCTCCGGACGATTTCATCGTGGCCGGAGCAGGCTTGAATGTGGATTTCGTCAAGCTTCAGGGTCCACCCGGTAAAGCGGAAATTCTGTCAGTGGAGGAAAGGACATTCAAAGCTGGGCAATGGGTGTCCTCACGCCGGCTCAACGGCGATGAATTACACGTTTCGCTGCCCATGCACGGCTCGCGCTTTTCACTGCCGGAGGAAGGAAGAATTTTGCGCGTGCGGTTGATCCGGCACAGTGTGGCAAACCGGCAATGAGCATGACTCCGTCTGCAGGGGCGAGCCGGCACGGCGACTGGCCGCCCACGGGTGGGCACGTAAGCCACTCCTACGCCTCCCGGTCTCAATTATTCTCAAACTGGATTTCTTTCACTTGTGACAGAGGAATGGAATAGTCGTAAAGGTCTTGGCTTTCGGGTTTGTATGCGTCCGTGATGCCGAGGAATTTGGCGACAGCGGGCGCGGAGGTAGGCATCAGGAACTTACCTTCCTTCACTTTTCCGTTGGTCATTGTGACTTTCAGGTGATCGCCCTGGATGTGAAGGTCCTGAATATCATTGAAGTCAATGTCATCTGCACCGCCCTGATCGTAGAGGATGGGCAGGGTGGTGCGCGACGGAACCGATTCCAAGAAAGGTATAGCGCCCTCTGGCGGGAAAAAGTCCAGATACATATCGCAAATCTCGTGCTTTTTGCCGGTCACATCCGTGATGGCGACGGTATAACCGAATTGCTTCCAGAGATTGACGATTTGTTGAAGCTGAGAGGGCGGGCTTTTCTCCACGAAGTAAGGCAGGCTGCCTTGATCCAGATGGTCCTTCACCACCTGCCGGTGTTTCAGATCGAAATGCTTGAACACGATTGTATTCGGATCCTGGTCAATGACTATGACCTGCTGAAAGATGACATGAGTCTTCCCATCCGCGTCCGTTTGGATGATGGTATCCGGGCGCAACGGCAAAACGAAGGCAAGAAGGCAAACCGCAAAGAGGCAAATGAGCTTGGAGCGCATAAATGAAATAACCGGCAGTATCAGGTGCAGCCGCACCCTACCGGCGCAGGAAACACTTGCGGAGGGCGAGACTTCTTTTGGACTAAGGCCAAGAAGGCCGACAGAGAGTGGCGCAGGGCTTACGCCCTGCGGTTCGGTAACGACCGCGTCTTTGTTCCAGCGGACGCGGCAAGGACCGATCCTCCGGAGGTCATCCTCACGGCTTCCAGAGCATAACGACAACGCTGAGCCCAAGATCTGTGCCCTGGGCCAAGTTGATTCGCCCGTTTTGCGGGCGAGGGGAAAAGGGCAGCGGCCTCCGCCTCAGTGTTTCTTCCCGGATTTAAATTGAGTGGGGACCTGGCCGGTCAAGCTTTGGAGCATAGCCTGAGCCTGAGCAGCATATTTCCCGGTCGGTGCTACCTTCAAATAATTCTGCAAGGCCTCCACGGTACCGGGCGCCGCAATTACCTTGCCATCCGGTCCGGTCTTGGCTTCACCCACTAATGCCTGGGCCTCCAGGAAGTAAGCGTCCGCATACTTAGGATCAACAACCGTAGCCTGCTTGAATGCGGCCGCGGCTTCGGCCATGTGGCCGGCGTTGGTCATGACGGCGCCGATGTTGTAATAAGCCGCGGCGGCATGCGTGGGATCGAGCTGCGCGGCCTTTTGGTACTCCGCCTGGGCCTCAGGAATCTTGTTCATGTTGGCATAAACATTCCCGAGGTTGGTGTGAAGACCGGCATCGTCCGGAGTGTTGGCCAGCGCCTTCTGGTAGAATTCCAGGGCCTTGTCATATTGCTTGGCCTTGTCGTAGGCGTCCGCGGTGCGGGACAGAATCACATTCAGGTTCTTGCCTTTGGCGAGCGGAAGGGCCTTTTCGAACATCGCCGCGGCGCCCGCATAGTTGCCCTGGGTATAAAGCGTATTGCCCTGAGTGTATATTTGCGACAGGTTGGCATATTGCTTCTGCTGTGCTTGCGCCGCTGCTTGCTGCTTCTGCACTTCAGGGTTTTGCGCCTGCCGCTGCATTTCCTTCTGCAGGTCGAAATCGACTTCGGTGGGGTCGCCAAGGCCAACGTGGTGTGTGACGTAAAAAAGCTGCTTCCCGCTGGGGTCATCCAGAATGATCTTGTATTGCCCAATGGGAAGACCGATGTAAACGTACTTGCCTTTCTTGTTGGTCTTCGTCTTGTAAGTCCCTTTCACGTCCTGGCGCTCGATAATGATCGGATAACCGGCGCACACGTTCCCCTGCGCATCCTTGGCGGAGCCCGTCAGTCCTCCCGTTTGCGCAAAGAGGGGCGTCACACCTGCCAAAATGGCCGCTAGAACCAGGGCCTGCACGCACCTTTGGGTGGTTTTTGATGTCATAAGTATCCTCCTGATCCCCTGCATTATTTTATGCTCAATTCGCTTTTTGACTCAACGTTTTTTGGTAGTCGCGCAGTTCGCTGTAGCGGCGCTCTGTGAGCGCCGGAACCCGTTAAGGGTCCAAGTTCGGCGCTCATAGAGCGCCGCTACAGCAGACAAACTGAGACACTACCCGTTTTTTGAATTTGATTCCAACCTGATTATTCACAAAGCTTCATTCGTAAACTATCAGGGCCGCGTTTTTAACCCTGCCGAAAGCAGGACCTCAAGACAATCTTCTGTTTCACGCCGCCCGATTACGGCAGGCCGGAGATTCTACCTCAACTTTCGAAGATTGGAGCAGCCAAAAATCTTCTTGCCCCTGAAGGCACAGAATCGTATCGGTGTGCGGCCGTGGTGGCCACCTGTGTCCGGGCGATCGCCGCGGCGATCCTGCTATGTTGTTTTGTCCGATTCTGAACAGCCTTGTCCCGGAAGCGGACACGCAGCGGCCTTGCATGAAACTCCGCCAAACATCTTCACCGCTTTGTTTCAATCATTTGAGATTAGCACGTGATTGGCAAAAAACGTGCCAACTTGGAACTTTATGACCGGCACGAACGAATAATAGGCTAAGGAGAGCTCTTATGAGAGATTTTGTACAGGATCTGAAGTTCGGCTTGCGAATGCTGGCCAAAAGTCCGGGGTTCGCGGCGGTGGCCATCGTTACCCTGGCGCTTGGGATTGGCGCCAACACCGCTATCTTCAGCGTGGTGAATGGTGTTCTTCTCAAAGCGCCCCCATTTCCTCAGCCCAACCGGCTCCTGAGCCTCTCCGAAAAGTCGGGCCGGTTTAACGAAATGTCCGTGGCCTACCCGAACTTTCTGGACTGGCAGCGAGAGAACAAGTGCTTCCAGCAAATGGCGGCTTACACGGATCAGGACATGATCCTGACCGGCCAGGGCGAGCCGGAGTACCTGCAAGGCGAAACCGTTTCAGCCAATTTCTTCTCCGTGCTTGGCGTGAAACCCCTTCTGGGCCAGGAGTTCAAAGCAGACGACGACCGTCAAGGCGGGGCGCCCGTAGTCATGCTGAACTACGGCTTATGGAAGCGCCGTTTCGGAGCGGAACGCAGCGTCCTCGGCAAGGTTCTAATGCTCAACGGCAAGGACTATACCGTCATCGGAGTCCTGCCGCCAGGAATCCAGTACGGGTTTCGCTTTGACGAGAATATCGACCTCTTCGTTCCCATCGGCCAAGGCGACGCAAGAGAGCTCCAGGATCGCGATTCGCATCCCGGAATCCGTGCCGTAGGAAGGCTCAAAGCCGGAATGACGCTGGCCCAGGCTCGTTCAAACATGATGACCATCGGTCGCCAACTTGCGGCGCAGTATCCCAAGACCAACCTCGGTCACAGTGTCACCGTGATGCCCTTGAAGGCTGACATGGTCATCAAGGTTCATTCAACACTGCTGCTGATGCTTTGCGCGGTCGGATTCGTGTTGCTCATCGCCTGCGCCAATGTCGCGAACCTGTTGTTGGCGCGATCAACCGCCCGCAAGCGCGAGTTTGCCATTCGCACCGCGCTGGGAGCCAGCCGCGTACGGGTGATCCGTCAACTGCTCACGGAAAGCGTCTTGCTGGGACTGGCAGGCGGCGCTCTGGGGTTGCTCGTGGCTTCCTGGGGAACACATCTGGTGCTCACCACGGTTCCGGACAGCTTGCCGCGCGCCCACGATGTTGCTCTGGATGGTTGGGTGCTGCTGTTCACCTTCGGAATCTCCATCGCAACTGGCATCCTATTCGGCCTGGCGCCCGCGATTGAATCCTCAAAAATCGACTTGCAGGAGTCGTTGAAAGAGGGTGGCTGGGGCACCACGGGCGGGCGTCATCGTATCCAAAACATCTTCGTGATCTCGGAGGTTGCGCTGGCCCTGATCCTGTTGGTAGGAGCGGGTCTGATGATCCGCACCATCTCTCATATGTGGAGCACGAATCCTGGCTTTAACCCGCACGGCGTGTTAACCATGCAAGTGGCTCTATCGCCATCCATTGTTGACAATTCTCCGAAGATGAGGCTTGCCTATCGCCAACTCCTCGACCGGGTCCGGAATATTCCCGGCGTTCAGTCCGCGGGACTCACCACTTTGGTGCCGCTAAGCGGCTCCGACAGTGAACTTGGCTTTGTGGTCGGAGCGCAAGCTCACCCTGACTTCCGGCACGCCCCGTGGGCCATGTTTTATGCCGTGAGTCCAGGTTATTTGCGGGCGATGGGCATTCCGCTGCTACGAGGTCGGAAGATCAACGAACAGGATCGCGAACACTCTCCACACGTTATCCTGGTTGACGACGTCCTGGCCAAAAAGGTGTTCCCTGGCCAGAATCCCGTCGGCAAGCAAATCACGCTGGAACTCCTCGGCCTCGGCCCTTTCCAAATTGTGGGCGTGGTGGGACACGTCAAACATTGGGGATTGGCTTCCGATGATACGTCCAACATCCGCAATCAAATCTATTTTCCAGCTTTCCAAATCCCTGACCCGTATTGGAAGGAAGCCGGACAGGGCATCTATCTGGTTCTCCGCACTCCCACGAACCCGGTCAGCATGGTGTCATCTGTCCGGCGGCAGGTGCTTGGACCTGGCAAAGATCAGCCCGTCTATAACGTCCATACCATGGACCAGCTCATTTCAACCTCCATGTCGCGGCGGCGGTTTTTCATGCTGTTGCTGGGCATTTTTGGCGCCTTGGCCCTGTTGCTTGCCGCAATCGGAATCTACGGCGTTATCTCCTATTCAGTCACGCAACGCACGCATGAAATGGGTCTGCGCATCGCCCTTGGAGCGAAACCGGGTGACTTGGCGGCGCTGATCGTGCGCCAAGGAATGCGCCTCGCGCTGGTCGGAGTGGCGGTGGGCACGGCTGCTTCTTTGGGCTTAACCAGCGTCATGTCAAGTCTGCTCTATGGCGTCCGGCCCAATGATCCCATAACTTTGTTGGGCGGAGCGCTGCTGCTGGCGGCTGTGGCCTTGCTCGGCTGCTACATTCCGGCCCGCCGCGCCGCGCGAGTTGATCCCATCGTGGCGCTGCGGCAAGAGTGACAAAGACGCAGGTTTTCAGGGCACCGCCGTACAGTTGGGTGGAATGCCCATATGGCTGACAAAAGAGGATTAAGGACGTATTCAGAAATAACTGTTCAGTCTTCCGACCGACGCCCCTCCCCCGCCGCTTCGCGGCACCCTCTCCCCGTTTGCGGGGAGAGGGCAGGGGTGAGGGGGTGTAGGCACAACCCGCGATTCAATTTTTGCCGGGCGCTAACCAAAGTCACCTCAATCCGTCAAATCAAATATGTGGCCATACCACAGTAAAGATGGTATGGTGATGTGGAATTGCCACAGGAGATAACATGTCAAAAGAAAAGCTCGACCTTCTGCAAGGCACGCTGGACCTCATGGTTCTTCGCACCCTCGTCACCATGGGTCCGCTGCACGGGTACGGACTGGCGCGGCGCATTGAGCAAGTGAGCGGGGACCAGGTGCTTCTCAACCAGGGAACGATCTACGCCTCGCTCGTGCGTTTGCAGCAGCGCGGATTGATTTCCGCTCGATGGGGAACCTCCGACGGCGGCCGCCGCGCCAAATTCTATTCCATCACCCAAGGTGGAAGGAAACGGCTTGCGGCG
>CALCEB010000030.1 GCA_937900045.1 uncultured Acidobacteriota bacterium | reverse complement strand
CTCAGGCCCCTCGAATCCTAAAGTCAGCGCTTTTCACGCCGGATTCAGGTATGACTGGCCGATTCTGGAAGCAGAGTCAGGCCGGGTGGAAATGAACAAGGTCCAGGGTATCGATGCCAATCTCTGCTTCGGCCATTATGCCGTTGATCTTGAGGACGGGTGGTATGCCATTGAGGACACCTCTTCAGGAGAGGGATTTCTCTTGAGATTTCCGCTCGACAAGTGCCCATGCCTGTGGCTGTGGTTGAACTACGGCGGATGGCGCGGTCTTCATCACGTCATCATCGAGCCCTGGACAAGCGTACCGGTAAATCTCGCGCAAGCCTTCGAACAGAAGACCAGTCGAACCTTGAAACCCGGCGAGAACTTTTCCGTGGAGATAAGCGCCACCATATACCGTCAGCCAGAAACATGGAAGGAGGCTTTAGAACGGCTGCGATGATGCGCAGTCTACAAGATCAGATGTATCTTCAGCACATCTCACGCAAACGAGGTATAGCATGAAACTTGAAGGGCGAGTCGTTGTCATTACCGGATCCGCTTCTGGCATCGGCCGCGCCAGCGCCAAGGAGTTTGCCAAGGAAGGCGCCCACGTGGTCATTGCGGACATCAACTTAACTGGCGCACAGGAGACGGTGAAGCAGATTGAAACCTCTGGGGGCGTGGCGCTCGCGGTCAAGACAGACGTGGCAATGGCGGAATCGGTGCAAGCTCTGGTTGAGCAAACACTCCACTCCTTCGAACGGATCAATGTGCTCTTTAACAATGCCGCGATCCAGGTCAACAAAACCGTTGAAGACACAACGGTGGAGGAGTGGAACCGTGAAATCGGCATCAACCTGGGCGGAGTGTTCCTCTGTTCAAAGCTTTTCATGCCCCATTTGAGGAACACGAAAGGTTGCATTGTTAACATGGCGTCGGTAAATGGTTTTTTTGTTGAGCCCATGTGTGCAGGTTATTGCGCCACGAAGGGCGCGATTATCGCGTTGACCAAGGCCATGGCCATTGATCACGGGAAAGCCGGCATCCGCGTCAACTGCATTTGTCCGGGATATATCGATGCAGGGCTCGCCTGGGAATACTTTGAGGTTCAGCCGAATCCCGCGGAAGCCCGGGCGGCAGCCGGCAAGCTGCACGCCCTCGGCCGGGTTGGGCAACCCGAAGAGGTCGGTCGCCTGGCAGTGTTCCTGGCCAGCGATGATGCATCATTTATGACCGGTTCGGCCGTAGTCGTGAGTGGCGGTTTCGGGATTGGGCTGCCTCCCACCGCATGAGGGTTCTTCCCCATCCACAGACCCCCGGCCGACAGACTCCTGGAACCTGAATCCGGCGTGAATCTTGCTGCTGCCGTTTCGAAGCAATCACCGGGAGTCTGTGCTGGAGGCCATCGGCGGTGCGTGAACACGGGTTCGGACACCAGTCACCACATGCCTTGCCGCTGCAAGTAACCGATTATGTTTTGCAGCGGTCTTGTCATTCGACATGGAACCAATGGTACGGTAGGCCCATGCGGACGAGGAATAACCACCACGTGCGGCCTATAGATAGATAGCGGTGTTCGGTCGCTCAGTTCCTGGCCATCTTCGGCTGGCGGCGGACAGGACTGCAGCACTCGCAGAAATTCGTGAAAAAAGCAGACGCCGCCGAAATGCGTTCAACCAGCAGGGTTACAGGCGATTTGAAGGTTGCGAGGTGATCTTCTCATTCTGGGCCTTACTTAACCAAAAGTGGGGTAAGGCTCAGAGTAGCAGAATCGAGTGTGGATTCGATAAATAAAGGGTGGGAGACAGTTCCAACCCATTCGATCACGCCGGATTTAGGTGGAAGGCTGTCAAAATGCCACGGGGCAGAAAGGGGCGTGGATTTTCATCGCCAACTCTTCTAGAGGCCGAGCAGCCTTGAAGTTCAAATTTGGGAAAAACCAGTGACTGAACCTTCGACCCAAGCTCACCTCAACTCAGCGGGGCCCGTGCCGCGCCTGCGCCGAGACTTGACCCTCTGGGATCTGATCTTCTATGGCATCGTGCTGATCATGCCCATCGCGCCAGTCCCGATGTTCGGTGTCGCACAGGTGCTTTCCCAAGGCCACTTCGTCACCACGATTCTGATTGCGATGATCGCCATGATGCTCACGGCCGTCAGCTATGGACGGATGGCGGCAATCTACCCCACAGCGGGCTCCGCTTACACTTACGTTGGACGCGGACTCAACCCCCACTTGGGTTTCCTCACGGGCTGGGCCATGTTTCTTGATTACCTGATCCAACCACTCCTGAACGGCATTTATGGAGCGCTGACCATCCAGCGTTTTTTTCCTTTTGTTCCTTACGCAGCGCTGGCGGCGGTTTTCGTAGGAACCATGACCTTGTTGAATTTGCGCGGCATCCGCGCTACGGCACGCGCCAACATCGTTCTCCTTACCATCATGTGCACGGTCATTGGCGTCTTCATGGTCATGGCGGTTCACTACCTTTATTATCTCCAAGGATGGCATGGGGTCTTTTCTGTCCAGCCCTTTTACGATCCCAAGACTTTCAACCCTCGGGTGATCTGGACGGCCACGTCCTATGCCGCGCTGACGTATATTGGGTTCGACGGCGTCACAACCCTCGCTGAGGATGTGGAGAATCCCAGGCGCAATGTTATGCTGGCCACCGTGATGGTTTGCCTCTTCACCGGTATTGTTGGGGGCCTGGAAGTTTACCTCGGACAACGAGTTTGGCCGGATTACAGGTCCTTCCCCAACGTTGAAACGGCCTTCATGGATGTGACGCGCCGTGTGGGAGGGCCGCTGCTTTTCCAGGCCTTGGGCGTCGTGCTGGTTCTCGCCACGGTGGGAGCAGGGCTGACCGGCCAGGTGGGTGCTGCCCGTTTGCTTTACGGCATGGGCCGGGACAATGTTGTCCCGCGGAAGCTTTTTGCTTACCTTGATCCCAAGCGTAACACCCCCACCCGGAATATCTGGTTGATCGGAATTGTGGCGTATATCGGGACCCTGTTTATCAGCTACGAACAGGCCGGCGAGGTACTACGCTTTTTCTGAGACTGCGCTCAGAAAAAGTGGCCCCTTGCGGGGCC
>CALCEB010000029.1 GCA_937900045.1 uncultured Acidobacteriota bacterium | reverse complement strand
CAGCACGCGGCCGCAACGCTTGATACGCCTCGAGGAAACGAAATGACTGTAACACCGCCCCATGAGACGGTGGCGACAGGTGAGACGGGTGAGACGGTTTATTTTTACGGCAGGAAAAGTATGAAGAATCAGGCAGTTGCCGAGGATTTTCGGCGCGCGCCGGGACATGAAGGCAGGGTTAGGCGGGGAAAGTGTGTCGTTTAGGGACACTGCGGCGGCGGATATTCAGGCGTGCGCCACCACCAGCCGCGATGGACAGGACGCTGTGAGGGCTTGCCCCTGGCGAATACATAAAAGCCAATGTATTCGCCACCCGCGAAATCTGGACTCAATGCTTGCTGTGCAAAGCTGTCAGGGACGGCAAGGACCTTACCTTGCCGGGTTTACCTGTCCGGCATAGGGGTTGGTTCAACGGGTCTCGACTGGGACAGCAGCGGACGGGTCGCTTTCGTTATTGGAACGATCGACCGCCGTAATCCAATAAAGATAGCGGCGCCTGGCCTCCGCCGAGAAGTCGCGATAGATGGCCGTAGGTTGAGGCGACGGATTCAACTTCTGAAGCGGCTGATTGTCCTCCCGCCGGTAAATGTTATACCCCGCAAGGTCGGATTCGAGATTGGGCGTCCAGACTAGTTCGACTGCCTTTCCGGTATAGATCGCCGTCAGGCCCTGCGGCGCATGGGGTGGGAAGATATCCCGGGGGGTAATCACGGCCAAGGTGGAGTTCGCGCTCTCCGCGAAGGATTTTCCCGCCGCAAAGGTGGCGCGGACGGAGTAATAATAGGTGTCGCCAAACTTGAAGTTCTTGTCGGCATAGGATGTGCCGGGACTCTTGCCGATAGTTGCAAAGCCGCCCGGCTTTCCAGTGGCGCTCCGGAAAATCTGGTAACCCGTGATTCCCTGAACGGGATTGCCTGTCAGCGTGAACGAGGGCGCGGTCCATTTCAGCTCGATGGCGTCTTGCGTGGGGTAGGCCAGCAAATTTTCAACCGGTTTGGAGACATCAATCAGCCGGATGACGGCCACATTGGAAGGGTCGCTGTCAAACGGCCGCCTGCGGAATCCGCGAGTGAGTGTCTGCACCATGAACTGAAAAGTCTTTCCCGCGAAGTCTTGAAATTCTGTGGGCGTGAAGGATGTCTGGTATTGAATCGCGCCGCCGTGCTCGAAGCGTGGAAGATCGTCCGGGGTGAGATCAGCCCAGGGCTTGGCTGCAACGAAGACGGCGGGTGTGAGCTTGCCAGGAGTTCCGATTTGCCGGAAGAACCGGATCTCGATGGGTTTCGTGAGGCGGCGGCCGTCAGCGGCCTGGCGGGGCGGATGAAAGGTTAGAACCAACGTGCGGCCCACTTGCGTCACTGCCAAATCGTGAATTGCCTCAGGCCTTTGAATCCGGGGTGGGCGAGGGGGGCCTTCGGTGGCGCAGGCTGCAAAGCACAAAGCGCAAGCCACCAGGGTGGAGGCCAGCTTGGCGCGGGCAGGCCAGGAGAAACAAAGCGAAGGGTAGCCGCCGGCCCTGACCGGCGGACAAGCAGCGGATGCGAACCGCCGCATCAAGGGGAAACCCATCACAGAATATACCGGCTGAGGTCCTGATTCTTAACGATGTCGGAAAGCTGCTTCTGAACGTAGTCGGTATCAATCCGGACATTTTTCTTTTTAAGGTCCGGACCTTCGAAGGAAATTTCGTCCAGGAGCCTTTCCATGATGGTGTGAAGCCGCCGCGCTCCGATATTTTCCGTCTGGTCGTTCACCAGCGCCGCATATTTTGCGACTTCCTCCAGCGCGGCATCCTCAAAACTCAGTTTGATGCCTTCCGTCTCAAGCAGCGCGATATATTGCTTCACCAGCGCGCTCTTCGGCTCCTTCAAAATGCGAATGAAGTCTTCGACGCTCAACGAATGAAGCTCTACGCGAATGGGGAACCGGCCCTGAAGCTCGGGAATAAGGTCAGAAGGCTTGCTGACGTGAAAAGCTCCGGCGGCGACGAACAAAATGTGATCCGTCCGCACCATGCCATAGCGCGTGTTCACGGTGGTACCTTCCACGATGGGCAGAATGTCCCGCTGCACGCCCTCGCGGCTCACGTCGGGGCCGTGCCCTTGCTCGCGCCCGGCGATTTTATCAATTTCATCAATAAAGATAATCCCGGATTGCTCAGCGCGTTCGACGGCCTGACGGGTCACCTGGTCCATGTCAATCAGCCGGTTTTCTTCTTCCTGAATCAGATAGTCCATGGCCTCCGCAACCTTCATGCGGCGCTTTTTGCTGCGCTGGCCGAAGAGTCCGGGAAGAATGTCCTTGATGTTGATGTCCATCTCCTCGACGCCTTGCGAAGATACGACTTCGAAAGCCGGGAAGCTCTTTTCCCGGACCTCCACTTCCACCTGGCGGTCGTCAAGTTTCCCTTCGCGCAATTGGGCACGAAGCTTTTCGCGGGTCCGCTGATGCTGTTCGCGCTGGTGCTCGGCTGCCTCCAGCGTAGCCTTCTCCGCGAGGTTTTGCGGGACGGGCGGCAGGAGCAGATCCAGGAGCCGTTCTTCCGCGCCCTGCTCGGCCTTTTCGGCCACTTCATTGGCCTTCTCTTCGCGAACCATGTCAATCGCAATCTCAACCAGGTCGCGGATCATCGATTCCACGTCCCGGCCGACGTAACCAACCTCGGTAAAGCGCGATGCCTCCACTTTAATGAAAGGTGAATTTGTCAGGCGGGCCAAGCGGCGGGCAATTTCCGTCTTGCCCACTCCGGTGGGACCAATCATGATGATGTTCTTGGGGAGAATATCGTCGGCAAGGTCCTCCGGCAGCTTTTGGCGGCGAATGCGGTTACGAAGAGCGATGGCGACCGAGCGTTTGGCATTGCCCTGGCCTACCACATACTTGTCGAGCTCGGCCACGATCTGGCGCGGCGTCATCTCCTCCAGCGATGTCGTGGGCTCAACCGTTTCTGGCAAGTAGAAAACCATTTCTCCTGACTTTCCCGCCGTCCGGCGCTTTCTGTGATCAGGCGGCCAATCCAACGCGCCTGGACGAAATTCATTAAAGAGGCTTCGCCTCAGACCGGTGAGGCTCAATGCTGTTCACTTAGGCCCCTAGCCTGGATTATTCACGAACTTCTCTTGGAGGACCGGAAGGGCACGGTTTTCGAATAAGACTTCGTGAATAATCCGGGCTAGTCCCCTCGCAACCCGATTTCCACGCGCCCCTACAAGAAGTCCGCTTATCTGAACAGCATTAGGGCTAGGCTTCAGGGGCTAAGGCCCGGCTCGTCACAGAGCTTTTCGCGCGGGGTCAAAACCCGGCCCTTCCCGACTCAAGAAACTTGACTCAAATGCATCAAGGTTGCCGGCTCAAGGATTCTAAATCTCCTCGACAATGATCTGGTCATTCGTGTAAATGCAAATCTCACCCGCGATCTTCATGGCGTGGTCTACAATATCCTTGGCGCTGAGCGAGGTGTGGCTGGCGAGCGCCCGCGCCGCGGCAAGAGCAAAAGGGCCGCCGGAGCCAATGGCGACGATGCCATCGTCCGGCTCGATGACGTCGCCGTTACCACTCACCAGATAAGTGGTTTTTTCATCTGCGACCAACAGCAGCGCTTCCAGGTGGCGGAGCGCGCGGTCCGTGCGCCATTCTTTGGCCAGCTCCACCACGGAGCGGCTCAGGTTGCCGTGGAATTCTTCAAGCTTTTGTTCAAAGCGGGCAAACAAGGAGAGAGCATCCGCGGTACTGCCCGCAAAGCCTGCCACCACTTTGTCATTGTAAAGGCGGCGGATCTTGCGCGCCTTCTGTTTCACCACACTTTCGCCCATGGTGACTTGGCCATCTCCCCCCATGGCGAGGCGGCCATTGCGGCGGACGCTGAGAATGGTTGTCGAACGAACCTTCGGTTGGTCAGTCAAACAGCCTCCAAATTGGGGAGTGGCGCAATTTGCTGTAGCGGACCTCGGAGCTTGCCCCGACAGGGAGCGCCTGGACCCTCAACGATTTCCAGCGCCATCGTGCGCCGCCACTGCAAACTGACCCGCTACTCCAAATTGCCCATTATATCAGAAGGTTATGATGTTACCGGTCGTGGTGCGGCTACAGCAAGCCGCGCCTCGACCGTGTTACCCTGCCGGCTGGAAATAATCGGGAGGAAAAGTTACGTTGTATTTGACGGAGGTCCGGAACGTCTCCGCCACCCGGTCATCATTCAGATAGCGAGTGATGTGCATGGGGGTTTCCACACCGTCAACCATCCGGTACTCCGAGTAGGAATCCGAATAAATATCCCAATCCCGCGATTGCGGGTCCTGGATCTTGTAAGTAATCCGGATGGGCAGAGCCGTCTGGCTATTGATGTAGAGCTTGACTTCGACATGGCGGGAATCATAAACATCCACAATGTTGGCCGCCAAGTTATCAACAAAGTCCTGTCCTCCGGGGAGCACCAGTACGCCGGGTTCATGCAGGCGGAGCCGCAAGAAATTCTCCAGGCTGTAGCGGTTCGCCAGCCTCCAGGTCTTGATTTGCTTGTCCTTTTGCCCGACGAGTCCGTAGCGGTCAATTTCCCAGCCTTGGCCGCCCTTATTGATCAGGATGATGGGCTTCCTTCTGCCAAACCCGTAAGCCAACCGCCGCTTGTCCGGATATTCCATCCCGCTTTTGTAATACACAAACCCCGCCGTCACGCCGTCCGCGATGGAAAAAGCCCGTCCCTCGGAACTCATGGTTTTAAAGTTCATGAAAGCCGGTCCGCCCAGAGCCTGGATGGTGCGGTCGAGCATTGCTCGCGCCTTGGGGTCAATGCGAGGAACGGCCTGCCCGGCCGCACCAGGCGCAGGCGGAGCCGCTCCGCCATCTGCCTGCGGGTTCTGGCCTCTCAGCCCGATTGAGAACGGAATGACCAAGAGCATGGTGAAAGGCCAGCGTATCCATTGGTGTCTAAAGCCGCCGGCTCGTATGGTTTTCTTAGCCACAGAGGACGTTTCCTCCGTTCACATTCAAAACCTCACCTGTGATGTAAGTGGACATCTCCGACGCCAGGAAAAGGATGGGCATGGCAACTTCCTCCGCGCGGGCAAACCGCCGCAGGGGAATGCCGGAATTAACCTTTCCGAGTTCTGCCGGCTTTCGGGTGACGGGAATGCACATATCAGTATCCACCCAACCGGGAGCAACACAGTTCACCAGGATGTTGTCACGCGCTAACTCCGTGCACAGTCCCTTCACCAAGCTGATGATACCTCCCTTGGAGGCTCCATAATGAGTATGGAAGGATTCGCCCCGCTGTCCGGCGGTGGAGGAGACGGCAATGATCCGGCCCGATTTCTGCCGGCGCATGACGGGAACGGCGTGATGGATGATGGCGTAAACACCCTTCAGGTTGACGGCCATCATTTCATCCCACTGCTTCTCCGTCATTCGGTCGATCGGCAAGCTCTCCGGATTCCAAATTCCGGCATTGGCCACCAGAATGTCAATTCCGCCAAAATGGCGGACGGCCGTTTGCACGAGTTTTTTTGCATCGTTCGTCCTCGCGGCATGGGCTCGAACCGCCAAGACACCCTTGCTTGCGGCTCCGGCAGCCTGGACCGCCGCTTGAGCGGCCTTCACATTCTTCTGATAACTAAAAACAACTTTGGCCCCCGCCTGAGCGAGCAATTTAACCGTGGCGGCGCCAATCCCCCGTGAACCACCCGTTACAATGGCAACCTGCTGATCCAACCGGATTTGCATCGGCGTTACTCTTGTCTCCTCAACCTGGGCATTGCCGGAAATACGGAATTCATAGCCTCCCTCGTTTTCCAGTTAACAAATCTCTCTCGCGGTTTCGTTTACTCATCAGGTTTCTTATAACGGGAAAGAATTATTTTCCGTACCTCATCCGAAAACCGGTCGATATCGTGAAGCGTCAAGGCGGCGGTCGGAATCGGAGGATGGATTATCACTTCCACCTTGCCAGGCTTGATGTGGAGCGTGTCCGGCTTCAAAACCGCGCGGCTTCCATTCAGCGTGATGGGGGCCAGGGGCATCCCAGACTGAATTGCCAGATAGAAGCTGCCGGACTTGAATGCTCCCATGTTCCTATCGCGGCTGCGATGGCCCTCTGGAAAGAGGACTACCGGCGTTCCAGAGCGGATTTTTTCCGCAGCCCGGTCCAGGCTTTTGAGCGCCTTGCGCGGATGTCCCCGGTCGATTGGAATGTGTCCCGAACGACGCAGGTGCCAACCGAGGAACGGAACGTGAAACAGAGACCTTTTCGCGGCGAACCGGAATTGGACGGGAAGACTGACGAACAGAATCGGAATATCCATGGCGCTCGGATGGTTTGAACAAAAGATCACCGTTTGGTTGGGCTTGATGTTTTCGAGTCCCTGAATCTCCAGCCGAATGCGGCTGGTCTTCAAAATCAGCCAAGACCACACCCTGGCGCAGCCGTGTTGCCAGTGTCCGCCGGAATCAAATACTGAACCTGCCAGCGATGCTGCTCCGCACACGCCGGTGTACAGGTAAATCAGCATGTCTGTAAACAGCAGAGACCGCAACAAGCTTAAGGTTTCTTTGCCGCGCATGACGAATTTTACACGCCGCTGCCCAGACTTCAGACGTTTTACTATTCCGCCCGCTCCGGACTTAGTTTCGGGCCGGGAAGGGAGCAGCGCCTGCGATCTGACGGCCGTGAATCATACCTTGAATCCAGGCGGCGCGGACCGCTCCCACCAGAAACAGCGAGCCGGTAACCAGAATGACTTCATCCACCGTTGCGGCTTCTATCGCCTCATTCACGGCACGGGCTGGATCCGGCTCAGCATGGAAGCGCCCGGCGCCGCTCCCAGTGACGGCAAGGATCTCTTCGGGAGATGCAGACCGGGCCTGGTTCGTTTGGGTGATCCAAACTTCATCGGCAAGCGGGAAGAGCAATGCTCCGATCTCGCCAATGGCCTTATCGCGCATGGATGCGTAAACCAGCTTTACGGCGCGACCGCGCAATTCCTCCCGCACAAATTGTGCGATGAAACGCGCCGCGTCAGGATTGTGAGCGCCGTCGAGCAATACTAGAGGTCTTTGCAGAATGGGCTCAAGCCGGCCCGGCCAGCTTGTGTTGCGAATGCCATCGAACATGTTCTTGCCGGAAATTGCGAAGCCTTGGCGGTGGAGCTCGCTGGCTGCGAGAATGGCCGCTGAGGCATTCGGTATCTGAAACTTCCCGGCGAGTGGCAGGTCAATCGTAAGCAAACCCTCGCTCCCAGCCAGAATCTGAAAGGTGTAGTGGCCGTCGTGAGAGACCGGTTCCAGGGCTCGGGCACTTTCGAGGATTTCCACGAGGGGAGCGTGGAGTTCTGCCGCACGCCGCCGGATGACCGCCGCGGCCTCCGGCTCTTTCACACCGGAAACCACCGGGACTCCGGCCTTGATGATCCCGGCCTTTTCGCCGGCAATCGCCGCCAGCGTATGACCGAGGTAGTCCATATGATCGAAGCTGACGTTGGTGATGATGGAGACGCGCGCCTCTACAACATTCGTAGCGTCCAAGCGGCCGCCCATGCCTACCTCGAGAACTGCAAAGTCGACTTTTGAAATAGAAAAATAAAGGAAGGCCATGGCGGTGAGGGTTTCAAAAAAGCTCGGGGGATGGGACAATTCGCCCCGCGCGATCAGATTGTCCACTGACTTCCGAACTGCCGTATAGGATGCCGCGAAGTCATCGTCATCCATGTCCCGGCCCGAAACCCGGATTCTTTCGTTGGGGCGGACCAGGTGGGGGGAAGTGTAAAGGCCGGCGTGGTACCCTGCCTGTTCCAGAATATTGGCCAGAAAGCTCGCAGTCGATCCCTTGCCATTGGTTCCAGCAATCAGGGCGCTGGGATATTGGAGATGCGGATTGCCGAGCGCCTGAGCGATTTTGCCGATGGCTTCCAGGTCAAATTTCACGCCGCGCAGCTCGTGGCCGAGGGAGAGAAGCTCATTCAGGCTTTGGTTGTAATTCATGGGCTTGAGATGATGAAAGCGAGGCTCAGAGTGGCGTCCCGGCGTTAAGCCTTTAACATCCCGAAGACCCGCGCGAGATAACCCTTCAAGTCCTTTCGCGGAACGATGGCATCGAGCATTCCATGCTCCAGTAGGAACTCAGCGCGCTGAAACCCCTCGGGCAGTTTCTGCCGGATGGTCTGCTCGATGACGCGAGGGCCGGCAAAGCCGATCAAGGCCCGCGGCTCGGCGATGTTTAAATCTCCGAGCATGGCATAACTGGCCGTGACACCTCCCGTGGTCGGATCGGTCAAAATGGAGATATAGGGTTCGCGGGCCGCTTCCAGCCGGGACAGGCCGGCGCTGATTTTTGCCATCTGCACCAAGCTGATGGCTCCTTCCATCATGCGCGCGCCCCCGGAACAGGAAACTATCACCAGCGGCAGTTGATGTTCGATACAACGGTCAATCGCACGCGCAATCTTCTCTCCCACCACCGCGCCCATGCTTCCGCCGATAAACTGAAACTCCATGGCGCAAATGATCAGGCGAGAGCCTTCCAGGGTACCCTCGCCCGTAATCAGAGCGTCTTTCATTCCCACTTCCTTCTGGGCTTTGGCCAGGCGGTCGCGGTATGGCTTCGTATCCTTAAACCCAAGCGGATCGGAGGAGGTGAGGCCGGCATCATGTTCCGCATACCGGCCCTCGTCGAAGAGCATCTCCAACCGGGCGCGTGACCCCATCTTAAAATGGTGATTGCAATTCGGGCAGCAGAGGAGGTTGGCCTCCAGATCCTTTTTCCAGAGCGTCTGCTTGCAGTTTTCGCACTTCACCCACAACCCTTCGGTCTGCACGCGCTTCACCTTGGGTGCTTCGAGGGGAGTCTTTTCCTTACGAAACCAAGTCATGATAATTGGAAGTGTTATCGTGGCCGGAAGCGCGCCAGTTCCTTTGGGTCTCCGGCGTTACTCTCATGCATCGTATCGCCTCCGGAGTGGTAGTCCGGAGTCAACAGAAGCATAACACAGGTCGGGAACTTCGCCTGCTGTCTCATGCGTAGAAATGCCGCAACCAAACCATACCTCTTCGGTCCCACGTCTGGGATGAAGATTCGGGCTTAGTACTCTATCCCGCGCTGAGCCACGATACCCTTTTGGTATGGGTGCTTCACCTCGCGCATCTCCGTAACCAGATCCGCGGTCTCCACAATGCCGGGATGAGCATTCCGGCCGGTTAGGACGACGTGGACCATCTCCGGCTTGGCGCGGAGCGTCTCGACGACTTGCTCCGGGTCGAGCATTTTGTAACTGATCGCATAGTTGATCTCATCCAGGATTACCATGTCAAAAGCTCCGCCCAGGATTTTCTCCTTCGCAAAATTCCAGGCTCCCTCCACCATGCGGACATCCTCAGGATCCGGTTTTTCCACGCCCACCTTTACAAAGCCCCGGCCCATGGGAAGAATCTGGAACCGGTCATCGCCCAGCATCTTGGCAGCATCGAGCTCGCCATAATGCCAAGAGCCCTTAATAAACTGCACCATCATCACTTTCAAGCCTGATCCTACGGCACGAAAACCCAGGCCCAGAGCCGCGGTCGTCTTTCCTTTGCCCGGCCCGGTGTGAACGATAATCAGCCCTTTCTTTGCTTCCAGCACACGCCAAGCTCTCCCTTTTGAAAATCAGCGCGGATAAGGATGGCCGCGCAAAATTGTGAAGCCACGATAGATTTGCTCCAGCAACAATGTTCGCGCCCAGTCATGGGTGAGCGTCATCCTGGAGAGCGAGAGCAACAGATCCCCTTGTTGACGGAACGGGCCAGAAAACCCCTCAGCGCCGCCTACCACAAATGCGAGTTCTTTAGATCTCTGCAGGGCATGTTGTCCCAGCCATGTCGCAAACTTCTCTGAGGTCCATTCCTCGCCGCGAGGATCTAGCAGCACTTTGAAGCAATCGCGGGTTTTTTCGACAAGACGTTCTTCAAATGGAGTCATCCTGCCTTTCGCGATTCCCGCCAGGTGGGAGCTGCCCCGGCTCTCCTCCACTTTCACGGGGACAAAGTGGGAAATGCGCTCCGCATAATCAATCTGCAGCGCCCGGAAATGTTCGTCCCGCGTCCGTCCCTCCCAGATCACACGAATCTTCATGCCTTCAGACTATCAACCCGATGCCGCAAACACAAAGAAGGTCGCTAAGTTTTTCGAATGCCCTCTGCGTCCTCGCTCGGGACCGGAATTTTTTTGGCGTTCTTCCAAAGCCGCTCCAGGCCATAAAACTGCCTGGAACGCTCCAGGAAGATATGGATTACAAAATTCAGGTAATCTACCAAAATCCATTCCGCCTGCCGGTATCCTTCGACGTGCGCGGGTGATGTGCCGGACTTTTTCAATTTCTCAATCACCGCATCACAAATTGCCTGGGTGTGGCGTGTGGAAGTTCCGCTGCAAATCAGGAAAAAGTCCGTAAAGGCGGAAACGTCCCGAAGGTCGAAGACGTTCAGGTCCAAGGCTTTATAATCCTGGGCAGCATTCAGTGCTATGTGGAGTTCCGGATTCATCGCAGCGGCATTTTCCCCCGTTTGCGTGGATACACCTCTTGTTTGATAACGTATTCCTCGACCAGAGGCGGAAGAAGTCCCTTCACGGTTTGCCCGTTTTCAATGGCCTCGCGGATTTCCCTGGAGGCGGCGGGCACGTCAACACCCGCCAGAATGTGCAGCGTGGAATGTTTCAACCGGACCGTGCCTTTTCGCAATTTGCTATTTTGGCTTTTGCGAATTGCAGGCGGAATCACTTCCAGAATCTGGTCAATCCGGAAGCCCGGCCTGGAAACCACCACGAAATCCACAAGGTTGAGAAGTCCCCGGTGATTTTTCCAATGCGGAAGGTCCAAAAAGGCATCCAGACCGATCAGAAAATAAAGCTTGTCAGCCGTCCGAAGCTGACTCTTGGCCATTCGGACGGTGTCAATCGAGTAATAGAGATGCCCGTCGCGACGCGGCGGCTCCAGCAAGGACGGCACAAACCGGGGATTCCCGGCGCAAGCGAGCGAGACCATTGCAAACCGGTGCGGGAATGGTGTCAGGTGATCATCGACCTTATGCGGCGGGTGCCCACTCGGAATGAACAGGACCCGATCTAACCGGAAATGGCGCACTGCCGCCTCTGCCGCCCGCAAATGGCCGACGTGAATAGGATCAAATGTCCCTCCGTAAAGAGCGATTTTCACAGTCCTTTGTTTTCCAAGGCAGAGGGTCCCGCCAGCTCCTCTCCAAACTTTCCTTCCGTGTCGTTGTTATTGCGCGGTATCTGTTCCAGCCGTCTTCCGATCTCGCGCCGTAAACTCTCCAGGCCCTCGCCCGTTACCGCCGAAATTTCAATCAGCGGAAGCCCCTGTGCATCGCAGAACTTACGCAGCTTCTGGACTCGCGTTCCGTCTCCTGCGGCATCGATTCGTGAGGCCACAAGGATTACCGGCTTTTTTGCAACGTCCAGTCCAAAGCTTTCAAGCTCGCCCAGAATCACGCGGTAATCCTCCTCCGGATCACGTTCAATGGTTTCAGCCGCGTCGATCATGTGAAGCAGCAAGCGAGTGCGCTCGATATGCTTCAGAAATCTGATTCCCAACCCGCGGCCCTGACTTGCGCCGTCGATCAGCCCGGGGATATCCGCCATGACAAAGGATTGGTCACCGCCGAGTTCCACCACGCCCAGACACGGTTCCAGCGTGGTGAAGGGATAATCCGCTATTTTCGGATGCGCTGCGCTGAGCCGTGAAATCAAAGTGGATTTGCCCACATTCGGAAATCCCACCAGGCCAACATCTGCGAGCAGTTTGAGCTCAAGAAGCAATGTTCGCTCGTCGCCGGCCTCGCCGGGATCGGCGCGACGAGGAGCCTGGTTGGTGGACGTAGCAAAACGCGCGTTGCCACGACCTCCGCGCCCGCCGCGTGCCGCCACAAACCGTTGGCCGGCTTCGTTAAAGTCCCACAACTGCTCGCCGGTCAGAGCATTACGGACCAAGGTTCCGGCTGGGACAGGGATCACCCGGTCTTCCCCATTCCGCCCGTGGCGGTTCGAACCCTCTCCGTGCCCCCCGTTTTCCGCAGTGAATTCCCGATTGTAGCGGAATTTGAGGAGGGTATTCAGGTGGCCGTTCGATTCAAGGATGACGCTGCCCCCGCGTCCACCGTCCCCGCCACTGGGCCCACCGCGAGGAACGAATTTTTCGCGGCGGAACGCCATGCACCCATTTCCACCGGCGCCGCCTGCGACGTGAATTTTTGCTTCGTCAATAAACACAGGATTCTGAATGGTGGAATTTGCGAGATGCTATGCCGGAGGACACTCCAAACTCCTTAAACGTGGAGCAAAAAGAGGAATCAAAAGGGATGGTAGGAATTGTCCCACTTCCAGAGCTTGCACCCGAGCGGGCTAAGGCCTGAGAACTGGATTCAGGCAAAGTTACCTGGCGCTGCCTGGGCCTGGCTTCGAGCAAGCTAGACAAGCTGCTGGCCCGCCGAAGGAGTATACAACGTGCCATGCGGTCAAAACAGGACCGGGCGTCTTCAGTTTTGAGCTGGAACCAGAATATGGACATAACGGCCGCTACGGCCCTTGTCCTCAAATTGCACCACTCCGGCAACTTTGGCGTAAAGCGTGTCATCCTTGCCGATACCAACGTTTTCTCCTGGTTTCAACCTGGACCCGCGCTGCCGGACAATGATTGAGCCGCCGCTTACTAGTTGGCCCGCGAAACGCTTCACGCCAAGCCGCTGTGAGTTAGAATCCCGGCCATTCCTTGAGCTTCC
This sequence comes from uncultured Acidobacteriota bacterium, assembly GCA_937900045.1. Taxonomy (GTDB): domain Bacteria; phylum Acidobacteriota; class Terriglobia; order UBA7540; family UBA7540; genus CALCEB01. The sequence continues at coordinate 92 of CALCEB010000029.1, read as the reverse complement.
TAATCCTTTTTTATGCGCCATGAAAAAACCTCATTACCCTGTACGCCACTCGATAGCTTCTGTCTCTTATACACATCTCCGAGCCCACGAGA
>CALCEB010000028.1 GCA_937900045.1 uncultured Acidobacteriota bacterium | reverse complement strand
GCTCTAACCGCCCTCTCCCCCAAGTGCTTGAGGCCACTGGTTTGGCATGGTTATTGCACTTGTTTAGATACGTAGCGAACTGGTTGATCGCTTTTTGAGGGATCGTTTCACGAAGGGTCTCGGAGTTTCCTGTTTTGCGGAGGTGCGAAGATGAAGAGAACAAGCCTTCTCGTGCTCCTCTTGGCGGCCGGAGTTCTCGTCTGGGCGGCGCCGGTTCCACCGGTATCAGCTTCAGCACCGAGACCGTTGAAGTTTCAGCAGGAGCTGGGCCCTCAACATCCCGTTAGCTCGAACGCTGCGAATCAGGATCACAGTCAGGACCGTCCACCATCCCGGGACTTCACGGGCAGGATCATCAGTTTGCAGGGCGTCTGCGTGCTGAAGGATCCCCACAGTCAAATTCTCTATCAGCTTGATGACCAGCAAGAAGCGCATTCGTATAACGGCAAGGCCGTGACCGTAACGGGGATGCTGGACAGCGCCAGCCAAACCATCCTTGTCGAAAGCATCCGTCCTGTCCGCTCAATGAAGTGAGAGCACGGGCCGGAAACGATGAGCCAGTTTCGCTCATCTCTCCTCCATGATATAGTGGGCCAGCATGGGGCCCGGCGTGGGCAGCGAGGGTTCAACGCTTCCTCCTTCACCCTCACTCCACTTCGAGCCGCCAAGCTGGCCCACTCTTTTTGTCTTCTTAAAGATGGCCGTTGTGCAGAACGTGCCGTATCGAGTGTCCGCAGAATATTAAGAAGCAATGCTTTTTAAAAAGACCAAATTACTGGTGAGGGAGGTATGAAATGAGCAGAGTAAACCGCGTCATGGTTATCATGGTATTGGGCGCTTGTGCTTGCTTGGTGCCGGGAACGTCCGCTTCAGCTTTCATGGCAACTTCGTCTTTGGCGTCACCGGCCCAGCAGCAGCCGGCTCAAACCTATACGGGCAAGATTGTCAGTATGAATGGACGGCTGGTGTTGAAGAATGAGACCGGCCCCGGTGCCTACCAATTGGATGATCAAACCAAAGCCAGCCACTATAAGGGCAAGGATGTGATTGTGACCGGGTCCGTGGATGCTTCTGGCAAGACGATTCACGTGCTTTATATCGAACCGGGGAATAGCAGCCCGAAAAAGAAATCCAGCGCGAAGTGAATCGCGTTCCCACAATGTCAGTGTCAAGCGCCGTCCCCGGTTTAATCTAGACAACAGCTACGTTCTTGATTCCACCTCTTCAGGCGGCGCCGGGGATACCGTGCTGAAGCCCGCCGCGATGCCGCCACGAGAACGGCACTCCTGTTTCAACCCACACAACAGCCTAAAGATAGATGGGCTCCCATTGGCTCTGGAGAATCCGCGTCTCTCATCCGAAACCGCCAGTCTCAGGATGCCCGGGCAAGTTCCGATTCCAACTCGGCCACCACGCTCTTTGAATAACGGATGAAGTGGTGTCCTGAGAGCAGAAGGGTATATCCCAGCCACAGCCTGGGTGGATCGAAAGCCCATCGCCTCAAGAGCTGGAACAAGAATTTCCAATAAGCCTTGCGATAGGAGGAGAAAATCCCCTGGTGCAAAATGGAGCGGAACACGACCTCCACGTTGTACCGCAAACCATAGCGCGTGGCTTTTTGCTGTTGGATCGTTTTCCACTGAACCAGCGAGCGGTAAGCGCGGTCATAAAAAGCCGAGGGCGAGTAGAGGGCGTCAAGGGTTTCGCGGAATCCCCTCAATAGGACAGGAAGCGGCATGACTGTCTTGAAGTTGGGTAGATCGAAGTTGGAGGTGCTGTCTCTATAGATCCGTCCCTGCTTCAGCATCCGATCGTAGAGAGGAGTGGTAGGAGGCGCTTGTAGGAAGCCGGCCATGGCCCAGGGTATGGCTGCGCTCTCGATGAACTCTTTCTGCCGTTCGAAAATATCCTCGGTGTCGGAATCGAAGCCGATAATAAAACCTGCGGTCACCCACAGACCCTTGCTTTGAATCATGCGAATGCTCTCGAGCGGATCCTGCCGCATATTCTGGAACTTCTTGGCCTCTGCCAGCGATTCTTTGGACGGGCTTTCGATGCCCACGAAGACATAGAAAAAGTTCGCCTTCACCATAGCTTCGATCAACTGGGGCCGCTGGGCGAGGTCAATGGAAGCCTCGGTGTAAAACAAAACCGGGTAATGATGGGATTTCTGCCACACTTCCAGATTTTGTGCCAGCTCCAACGCCAGTTTGTGGTTTCCAATAAAGTTGTCATCCACGATGAAGACCTGCTTGCGCCAGCCCAGATCGATAAGAGCTTGCAGCTCTGCGATCAATTGGGGAGGACGCTTCGCTCTCGGTTTTCTTCCGTAGATAGTGATGATGTCGCAGAATTCGCATTGGAAAGGACAGCCTCGGGAAAACTGCACGGACATCGAACCATAGTTTTCAAGCTTCAGGAGGTCAAACCGGGGCAGAGGAGTCTTGCTGACATCAGGTTTATCGTTGATGACGTAAAGCCGCCGGGCAGTTCCGGTCTCAAGATCATGGGCAATTCCCGCGAACACCTCGTCCGGCTCGCCCACGACTACGTGATCAGCATAGTCGAGCAGAACTTGCGGCTCGCTGCTGGCATAAGGGCCGCCCACGATCGTTCGTCTTCCCAGCCGGCGCGCGCGCGTCAACATATCCCGGATTCCGATGTCCTGGACGTGCATGCCGCTAACCATCACCAGGTCGGCCCACAGAATGTCTGCATCGGACACTGCGTCGAAAGCTTGATCAATCAGCCGCAGTGTCCATGTTTTCGGGCAGAGGGCGGCCACGGTGATCAGTCCCAGCGGCGGCATGGTCGTCTTCTCCGGGATCAGATTCATCATTCCTTGAAAACCCCAGAAGGAAGACGGAATCCGGGGCCAAATCATGAGAACCTTGATCGCCGGACCGAGCGGCGGAAAAACGGGTTGCTCGTCCTGATCCCCGGCGGAGGCAATTGCGGATTGCGTTTGTGTGTCACTCAACGGCGTCATATCAACCTCGTATGCTGAGAAGAGCGGTAGTTCATTTCGGATGTCCGCATGGAATTTGTCGGGCGGGTTCGGGCATCCGGCCTGGCCGGCAGATAGATCGCTTCTAGGAATGCTCCTCACCCGCAGCCGGCAATTGACGTGCCACTGAAAGAAGCGAATCCAGAAGCTCTGCCCCACGCCGCGGCAAGTCCTCGTAATTCGAACCGGCACCTTGAGTATATACCAGGATTGGAATCAGAGGTTTGCCTAAAATTGATCACGGCTGAGTTTCGCGCCATTCGGAAGTAGTGGTACAACCATCGAGCCGTACCGCTACTCATTCGAAACTCTGCTCTAGCTCAATCCCGGATTGCGCTAAACTTGAGCCATGATGCCTGCAACTGTGAAACTTGACGACATCATCGAAGCGCTCGAATTGGCTGCCGATGAGACTACATACTATCTGGATGCAGAAACGGGGAAAGTGCACCTGATTCCCGAAGAGCAGGCTCATCTTGCGGAGGACGAAAATGCCTCGCTGGAAAACCTACCAGAATGGGAGCGCGAGATCGTCGTATTCTCACGGTCCGCGTCCATGTTTTGAATGGCACGCTTGAACAAGTCTTCCGCACCTGGTATGCGGATTTCCGGACAGCAACTGCGCCATGAGCACCCCACACTTTTTCATAGTCTCGATCGCCGACGCCAATCGAGAGCTTGCCGCTTATCGCAAGGCCCAAGATGACGCGCAGCGTCAGATGCAGGACATCCGCGCCGGGGTGCTGGGCCGCAAGAGTCCTGCGCAGGAGCAGCCCCAAAGGCAAAATTAAGCTTACGGGGTAGAGTCTCCCGTTGGCGGTGAAATCGCTATTGGAAGGCATTCTGGGGGGACTGTCGTCAGCCTTATGGGAACTCTTGTGGGCTTAAAGGAGATCACCGGACTTTTCTCACATCGTCGCTCAATATAATGGCTTCAGCAATTTCCTTCATGGATTTTCTGCGCTGCCGGCTTTGCCGCTGCAAGGCGAGGTAAGCCTGCTCTTCGCTCAGACTCAGATCCCTCTGTAGAATACCTTTGGCCCGTTCCACCAGCTTACGGTTTTCTATTTGCTCGGAGAGTTGGTTATTCTCGCCTTCAAGCCGGGCCACTTCGATTTCGGCTCCCACCAGGAAGCCGACAGTTGAAATGAGCTTGATTTCCCGCTTGCTATGCACATGGGTGTTCCGGTGCTGGAGATTGATGACGCCCACCAGCCGCCTGCGGCAGAGCGCGGGTACGGACAGGAACGCCTCAAAATTATCCTCCGGCAAGTCGGAAAAGAGCTGAAAGCGCGAATCGCGCGCTGCGGCGCGAGGCACCGCAACGGGCTCGCGGTGCTCCGCCACCCAGCCGGTAATTCCTTCCCCCACGTGGATGCGCAGCCGGTCCACAACCTCCGGATGCGGGTTCTTAGAGGCGCGCAGGACGAGGTCGCTCCCCTCCAGAACATAGATGAAGCAGGAATCGCATTTGACGAGCACGGAGATGAATTCCACCACGCGGTCAAGGACTTCGCGCAGGGGGTCGGCCGCCGCAATTCGACTCCCGATCTCGTGGAGAAAATCGACTTCCTGGCAGTCGATGGTCATCGTACACCTCACCACCATGACTCTATACAAAAGGGTAAATGTGCGGCAAATTCAATGTTTTTATCTGCGACATAAAAGCGCACGGCATGCCCCGGGCAAGATATTTGCAGAGCAGAGTGGCGGGAACGTAGGAAAAAAAGGGGGAGCTGGATATCGCGTCGAGGTCACACATCCTACTCCGCGATTCCCGCTCCCCACTAGCATTCAGGGGAGAAAGGTCACTTGCCTTGAGACGGGAAAGGACCGCGCCGGGAGGCTGTGTTCTTTGCCATCAGTGCCTTGGATGTCCCGTGAGTCCGGTAATTCAGGACCATTCCAACCTCCGGTAAGTTGAAGGAACTAACAGCCCAACCTTTTGAGGTCTTTATCAAGTTGATTTTTTGCTGGCCACCACTGGACAGGTCCATTCCCCCCGACGCCATAATCACGGCGCTGGCTTTTTTGCCTTCGACGTGAATGACGTAAGGTGAGGCAGAGTCATAAAGGGCGAAGCTGTAATGCCCGGCGGGCAGCTTTGCCAATCCCCATTGGGCGGCAACCGGAAGGTCAAAGCTGCCTTGCAGGGATTGCGCATTCACGCTGGGTGTGGGAGAGAGAAGCGCCAGCATTCCAAGCAACGCTAATTGCAGCATTCGTGAATTCATTGGTGTTTTCATCTGAAACCTCCAAGATTTTGATTTGGCTGCCGGAGCATTTCCGGAAAAAACTGGAACGCGCTGGCAGTCAGGTGTAGTTCTGGCAGGCTGCGGGGCGCTTGGGAAACCAAACCCACGCGCTGGCGGCTGGTCAGGCCACAGCGAAAGCATCAGACTGCAGGCTGCCCAAGAATGTTTTCGTTTGTGATTGGGACCGGACTCGAGCGAAACGGAATGATGACCGGCTTCCTACGGGTTGCCGGGCCGCTCATGGACGTGGAGCCCGCAAATGCTGTGATTCGGATTAGAAGCCCAGTGGCTTTCAGATTCCTCGATGCAACCAGAAAGGGTCTGGCTGCAAGCAGTCAATGGGCCGGTCCACTTGGACTTGCAAGAGCGAGCGCGTCATGGGAGCTCGCCTTCCAACCATAGAGTAGCGGGATTGTGCATTCGTGTCCAATTGCAAAATTTTATGGCGTGGATAAGCTGCTCGGGCCTCGAAAGGGCTTCCCAGCCCACGGTTCGAGGCTCCCCTCTTCTTTTTGTAAGGCAACCAACCCTATAATTACTTAGGGTGATAGCTGCGCCATCATTCGGTTGCGGAATGCATCCTGTAGCAGCGGGTGGCCACCCGTCACTAGAGCCAACCAAACGGGAACCTGAATGAGCCGGACTGACTCGCGAGTGCAAACCGCTTACGCCAAGTGTATGGCGGTTACGCGAAGCCATTATGAGAATTTTCCGGTAGCCTCATTATTTCTGTCCCAGGCCAGGCGCGATGCTCTCGCGGCCATCTATGCGTTTGCCCGCGCCGCGGACGATATTGCAGATGAGCCGGGACCGCTTTACCCAACACCGGAATCGCGCCTTGAAGCTTTGGCGGATTGGCGCCGGCGCTTGCAAGCTTGCTACGCTGGAGAGTCTTCCGGTCATCCGGTTTTCATTGCCTTGGGTGACGCGGCCCGCAAATTCGGGTTGACTCATGATTATCTGGATCGCCTGATCCGCGCTTTTGAAATGGATGTGCATACGAATCGCCACCCGAATTTTGCATCACTGCTCCATTACTGTGACTATTCGGCAAATCCTGTGGGACGATTGATGCTCGAGTTGTATGACTATCGCGAGCCTGGGATGCTGGAGCTTTCCGACGCGCTTTGCACGGCGCTCCAGCTTGCCAATTTCTGGCAGGATGCCGGCCTCGATTTGGCTCGGGACCGGATTTACCTTCCGTTGGATGACTTGCAGCAATTCGGATTGACGGTTCAGGATCTGGCCGCACTCCGAGAAGGGATGGACGTAGAGAAAGTGCGGAGCTTTCAGAAGCTCATCGAGCTTGAAGTGGCCCGAACCGCTGACCTTTTCGAACGCGCCAGGCCATTGGCGGAACAGGTGACTCTGGGGTTGCGCCTACAACTGCGCCTCACGTGGTGGGGGGGAGTAACAATCCTGCGGAAGATTCAACGGATGAGCTTTATGGCCCTTTCGGCAAGACCGGCAATTCGGAAGTGGGACGCTCTGACGATATTATTTAAGTCACTTCGGCACAGTTCCGCCCATCCTCTTGCCTTCCGGCCCCGAAGGGCTTCATGATCGCTTCCACCATCTCGCGCCGGCGCACGGGTTCAGCCGCTACCAACTTTTACTATTCCTTTCTCGTGCTGCCGCCTGCCAAACGAAGAGCTATTGAGGCCGTTTACGATTTCGCCCGGCGGGGCGACGATCTGACGGACGATGGGATTGAACCGCAGGCAGTGCGGGCCGGACTTGACCGTTACCGCGCCGCGCTGGACACCTGTTACCGGGACAACCCGGGGCTGGGTATTGATCCCGAACTCGAATCACTTGCGCAGGCGGTTCAACGATTCAGGATTCCGCGCCAATACTTCGAGGAGCTGATTCGTGGCTTTGAAATGGACCTTGTCATGGACGGCCGGGGCCACAGCTATCAAACGTTTGAGGATCTGCGCCGCTATTGTTACCACGTCGCTGGCACGATCGGGTTGATCTGCATTGAGATTTTTGGTTATCGGAACCCGCGAACCCGGCAATATGCCGTCGAGCTTGGCACGGCTTTGCAACTGGTGAACATCCTCCGTGATCTGCACGCAGACGCGGGGCGCGGAAGGGTCTACCTGCCTCTTGATGATCTGGCGCAATTCGGGGTCAAGTTTGACCAGATTGCAAGGGCTGAATATAGCGACGCCTTTGTCAATCTGATGTGTTTCGAAGCGGCGCGGGCGGAGGCGTGCTTTGCATCGAGCCGCCGCTTGCTGCCCGCCGAGGATCGCGGCTCGATGATCGCCGCGGAAATTATGGCGGCGATTTACTGGAGGGTCTTGAGAGAGATTCGCCAGTCAAAATTCAACATTTTTGGACGGCGCATCGGACTCTCGCGTCTTCAAAAGTTCTGGACGGCGCTTTCTGTCTATCTGGGGGCAGAATGGTTCCAAGCCTAGAGTCGTCCGCAGGCGGCAAACACGCCGCCCTCATTGATTTCTCTCCGGTTGCTGGAACATCCGATTCTGAGCCCTGTAGCGCCGAGCGGCGCTACAGTCGTGGCCAAGTTGATCTTTGAAGTCAGGGCCAAATGAACGATCCGGAAATCATCATTGTGGGTGGTGGGTTTGCAGGGCTCGCCGCAGGGGTGTCCTTGGCGGGCGCCGGCCGCCGTGTCCGTCTGCTTGAGCAAAACCCGCATCTTGGCGGAAGGGCGCGATCCTTCCTCGATATCCAAAGTGGCAGACGCCTCGATAACGGCCAACATATCTTTATGGGGTGCTATCATGCGGCGCTTCGCTTCCTGGCCACCATCGGTACGCAAGACCAGATCCACTTCCAGCCGACCCTCGCCGTCCGCTTTGCCGAGAAGGGTGGAAAGATCAGTGGATTCTGCTGCCCGAAACTGCCCGCTCCCTGGCATGTGCTGTTGGGAGTCATGGGTTCGGATGGCTTCAGCAAGAGTGAGAAGGCGCAGATTTTGCGTCTCGGTTTGGGGATGTCGGCAGTAGGTGCGTTGTTTGGCCGGAAAGACCCAAAGGGCTTGACGGTGCGGGAATGGCTCCGCCTGCAGGGGCAATCCGCCGAAGTACAAACCGGATTCTGGGACCTCCTTGCCATTGCAGCAATGAACGACCGGCCGGAGGTTGCCGCCGCGCCGCTCTTCGAACGAGTCGTTCGCCTGGCGCTATTTAAGTCCGCTCGCGATTCGCGAATTGGATTTGCCCATCCGGGCCTCAGCGAGTGTTACACGGAAGCTGCGGCAAACTACATTACAAGCCGTGGAGGCCGTGTCGAGACAACCCGGCGCGTGCTGGATTTCTCCATCGTGCAGAACCCCAATGGGGAAATGACGAAAGGTTCTATTGCGCTTCCGCCGCATGCGAAGGGACACTCTGCCGCTGCGCCACGCTGGCGAATTGAAGGTCTGCGCCTGGCGGATGGAGAGACGATCAAAGCAAGCCGGGTGGTGAGTGCGGTGCCGTGGTTCCGCTTAGTCCCACTCTTGCCTGCGGAGTTGCTGAGGCAAGACCCCTTCTTCGCCCATTGCTTGGATCTCGAGCCCGTTCCGATTGTTTCCATTTATTGCTGGTTTGACCGTCCCGTGACGCGCGAAGAGTTCATCGGACTGCGCGGCACGACCGTGCAATGGCTCTTCAATAAAGCGGAGGCAGACGGCAAAGGACCGTACCTGGTCAGCCTGGTCATCAGTGGCGCTCGAAAGGAAGTCCGATGCGAGAAAACCGAGTTGATTGACACGGCGGTTCGCGAACTGCGCGAGCTTTTTCCTGCGGCTCGTGAAGCCAAATTGCTGCGCGCTCTGGTGATTAAGGAAAGATTCGCCACCTTTTCCCCCAGGGTTGAAACGGAATCTTTACGGCCTCCCGCAGTAACCCCCGTGCGCGGATTCTTCCTTGCCGGTGACTGGACCGATACCGGGCTTCCAGCAACTATTGAAGGAGCGGTCAGAAGCGGGTACACTGCTGCGGACGTGGTTTTTGAAGACAGTGGTGAGTGACAAGAACAGTGATGAGTGAGAAGGTGTGAAAGAATGGTCAAAACAGTACAGGACATCTCGCCAAGGCGCAAAGCCGCAAAGGTTCGCGAAGAAATTAAAGGGGTTCTACTTTGCGTTTCTTTGCGCCTTGGCGTCTTTGCGAGAGGCTGTTGATTTTTTCACAGCTTCTGACGAGTGATGAAAACCGCGAGAAGGTCTTGCCGGCCTCTGGTCACCCTTCGGTCACTCCTGTCTCGTCACTCGTCACTTGTCACTCATCACTGGTTTTGAGGGAGGAATTGGCATGGAATTCAAGGCGAAGTTGTTTGGGTTGGCCGTATTAGTGCTCGCTGCAGTGGGAACGATGGCAGTGTTTCTTCGGCCTGCAATAAGCCGCCCCGCAGCCGTGGGAGCGGAGTTTCAGGCCCGTGCGAGGAAGGGAGCCGAATCGCACGATCCACGATTGAAAGGCGCTTATCGCTTCGAGCGCGGTGGTTGGATATACGTTCACCTTCAAGGCACGCCATCACAGATCGGTTTCCAGCACGGCTATCTGCTGGCTCCGGAGATTCAAGACTTCATCAAAGTCGTGAAGTTGAACGACACCCATTCCACCCACCGCGATTGGAATTTCTTCCTGCAGGCTTCGCACAACATGCTCTGGCCCAAGATGGATGCCGAATATCAGCAGGAAATCCAGGGCATTGTGGCCGGCCTCGCCGCCCGCGGAGTGGGATTGAGCGTGGACGACGTGGTGGCCATGAATGCTGTGGCAGAATTGGCGGACTATTACGTTCCCTGGTATAACGCTCAGCACAAGGTGGCCTACGCTCCGCACCTTACAAGTCCGGGCAATTGCAGCGCGTTCGTGGCGACCGGCAGCTACACCAAAGATCACAAAATCGTGATCGCCCACAACACTTGGACCAATTACATGGAAGGCGAGCGCTGGCGCATCATGTTTGACATTGTTCCTCAGCACGGGTACCGCATCCTGATGGACGGTGCTCCTGGTGTCATCACCAGCGGCGACGATTTTGGGATCAACTCCGATGGCCTCATGATGACGGAGACAACCATCTCCCAGTTTTACGGCTGGAACCCCAATGGGAAGCCGGAATTCGACCGCTCCCGCAAGGCCCTGCAATACTCAACCTCCATTGATGACTACGTTCGCATCATGCTGGATGGCAACAACGGCGGCTACGCCAATGACTGGCTGCTGGGCGATCGCAAAACCAATGAAATTGCCCGGTTTGAGCTGGGGCTGAAAGCCTACAAGCTCTTCCGGACCAAAGACGGTTACTTCGTGGGCTCGAACTTTGCCAGCGACCCCAAGGTGATTAAGCTAGACACGAAGTTCGATCCCAACAATCCGGAGACTTCGCCGAATGCTCGCCGCGCCCGCTGGGAACAACTGATGAAGCAACATAAGGGACAAATTGATGTTCACCTGGGTGAGCAGTTTCTTTCCGATCACACGGATGCTTACGCCCATAAAGTCGAAGCCGATGAGAGGACTCTGTGCGGACACGTGGAAGACTCACCGCGAGGCGCACAAGTCTGGGATTGGCCAGCATATTTCCCTGGCGGCGCCGTGCAGGGCAAGGTGACGGATAGTGACATGGCTGCGCACATGAGCCTGATGGCGCGGCGCGGCCATCCGTGCGGTGACGATTTCATCGCCTCCACTTTTCTAAAGCAGCATCCGCAATATTCCTGGATGTCGCCCTTGTTGACGGACATGAAGGCGGGCCCGTGGACGCAGTTCCGTTCCGGTGAGCGATAAAAGCTGAACCCGGTTCAAGATCGGCCGGGCTGGCGCAGAGCGCAGCTCTGCGATGCGCTAGCACAGAGCGGGAGCCACGGCCAGCGTTTTTCTGACCGTGGGCTTTTTCCCCACGATGAACCCACAGTCAATTCTCAGAACGAATTGAACGTGGCTACCAGCATGTTGGAGGTTGAGCATGGCGAAGGCGAAAAAGAAAGTAGAGAGGCATTATCTCGGGAAAGCGCGGAATATAAGTTCGCTGATTCCAAAGGGGAAAATCACTGAATCGGAGAGTCCTGATTTCCTTATCGAAACTGATTTTGGAACAATCGGCGTTGAAGTGACCCAGCTCTTTCAGCCGAGCCCCGTGGATGGATTTCCTCGGCGCCAAGTGGAAGCATTTCAAGACGAGGTGGTTCACGACGCCGGGGAAATGTACCAACAATCCGGCACCCGGGCCGTGGATGTTCTAGTCTGTTTCGACAAAAAGAAACAGCTTGACTGCCGTCCAATGGCGAAATCCTTGGCTGATTTTGTCACAAGTCGATACGGTGATGGGGAGGAAGACACAGAAAACTACTTTTCCCCTGATGTCCCTCCGGGATTTTTTGGGATCCGGGTTGCTCGCCCCCTCGACGGGGCAACGAATAGGTGGCAAGCAGGACATAGCGGGCAGACCTTACGCTTGGAACGCCCGTTCCTCGCCGACGAGATCGAGCGGAAGAATAAGCTGGTTTCGCACTATCGAAAAAAAGCCAGTCGCGTCTGGCTCCTCTTAGTGGTCAGCCTTTACCCCTTATCCGGAAGCTTTTCGGTTCCCGACAAGATCAAAACGTGGACATTCAGTTTTGATTTCGATAAGGTCCTGCTCTTGTCAGAAGAGGATAACAAAGTCTTCGAAGTGCGAGGCGATAAGTAGGACACGTTACACATGCAATGCCCGAATTGCGGCCTCACTAATCCCGAAACTGCGCAGCGCTGCGACTGCGGGTATGATTTCTTAAGCACGACGATCGAAGAACCGTACTACAAGGAAAAGATAGATCCCTCCTTGCGTGGGGTTGAGCGTGAGAAGTTGCGGCTTGAAACGGTAGGGCCGTCAAAAAGAACGAAGACCGTGGCTATCGTTGGATTTATATTGGTGACCCTAGTCCTTTGGTTACCAACAATCGTGCATAACTTCGCGGGATTTGTTGTGCCAGCAAACCCCCAAGCCATAGGATTCGACACAGTGACATTGCTTGTGTGGGCGGCATTTTTGTATGCCGCCCGCAATCTCTGGCGGGTATTTCGCAAGGACACCTAATTCATAGCGGGTTTGCCAATGGGATAACTACGCCGTTAGGATCACACATGGTGCCGTCTGGCATGTGTGTCACTTAGGGCCTTCGGCCCGCGAAACCTCATGAAAATCACTCGGGGTCAGGTAGAGGTAGAACTCATCATGTTAAGTCCTTTGATCTCAGAACGGCGTCATTCCGAGCGCAGAGAGGAATCTCGCTCTGAAGGGAAAACCGCAGACCCGAGGGGCGCAGATCTGCGCTTGCTGTTGACCTATGTTCATCAAGATGCCTTCAACCTTTCCCCAAGATAAGTTTCAGGAGTTCGGCAAGTACGCAACCGAGCGCCTTCCCAAGCTTCTGAGCGACGAGTACCTTGCCGACCGACATCAGAGGCGCCAGCATTTTGACCGCGCGTGGATGGCTGTGTGCTATCGCTATCGCGCGTGCTCGGAATGCAACGAAGAGTTCAAGGCGCTACTCCTCAACGCTTCGGACTTGTGGAGTGAATGGAACGACGATGAAGAACAGAACTACAAGCTGGAGCGGTGCCTGTACGAATTCTTCGTGAGCGGCCTTTCTGTTTTCGAGAGCTTCGCATTCTGTCTCTACTTTCTCGGGAGCGCGATACGGCTCGTCGACTTTTGCCTCGTTTGCAACCCGAAGCGCATTACCTTGGAGGGGACAATCAAAGCATTTAGGTCCGCTTTTCCCAGCGCGGCCATAACCACGCGGCTGGCAACCCTGCCGGATGACCCTGGCTTTAAGGCAATCCACGCGGTCAGGAACATACTGGCTCACCGACTTACTGGCCGCCGGAATGTACGCGATGAGATCGTCGTCGACGGCGGCGCATCCACACACACGAGAGCGGCAGTCTGGCATGTTCAGGGCTCGGACGAAGAACCGGAATTCGACGAACAGATGGTCCAGCACTGCTTGGATGAAATTACAACGTTGTTATCCCTGCTCATCGAGGCGGCGGATGAGTTCGCGCAAAACAGCCGAGCAGGGACAGCCTACCCGTAACTGCCATCCCCATCCGGCACGCCGCTGGCGGGAGTAGAAGAGGAAGGTCCACCAAATGAATGAAGGAAATAAGCGTGAGATGCTCAAAACAACTTATGAAAGTGAGGAGCTTACCCATAGACTCTTGTGGGAAATCGCCGAAGGAGAAGCGAAGCTGGCAAGCGAACGGAGGGAGGGATGGCTTAACCCCAGTCTCGTGGCGATGGTATCTGCTTCTCACACCGTTGAGGCCTACCTAAATTTTGCGGGTGAACGGCTCGCCCCAGAGACATGGAAAGACGAGCGGAACTATTTTCGTAAGAAGCCCTATCGCGGTTGGGATGGAAAACTTCGCAAGGTCATGGAGCTGGTCGGGTTGCCTTGGTCGCCGGCGGACCGGCCGCTCAAAACGATTCTTGAGCTCAAAGATTTGCGCGACTTGATCGCGCACGGCAAGCCGGAGAAATTGAAGGGCGAAATCGTTCACGCTCAAGGCACGCAATCTCCGTTTCCCGCGTCCACGTTGCGCTCGCTCGTAGCCCCAAAAGAAAAGCTGAACGTGATCTTGCTTGACGTAGAGCAATTCCTTGATTGTATCCACACTCACGCCGCGCCGAAGGTGAAAAACGACCCGCGGTTTGGAGAGAAAGCATTGCGCGGGCCGCAGGCCCACAGTTCCGGCTCAACCACCTTGGCGGGCTGACGCAGACCTTCTGCGGTCTGCGCCTCGTCGAACTTGCAGAATAGCCAAAAAGACCGTCCCATTTGTCGCGGGGTGGCGGCGACATTGTTTTGCCATGTCGCCGTCTGGTTGGCGTTCGGTAGTTCATGCCCTAAGCGCACACATATGAGACAGTGCGTTCGCCGCCGGCGAGGGCAGAACAGGGTTCACAGTCGCGGCATTTCCCCGGCCTTGTGGCAAGAGGTTCGTAATCCATTAAGCCAAAGAATTCACACGCGGGGAAACGGCCCAGCCATACTATAATTGAGAGTGCTGCAGCAACCACACAAAGCGGCGCCCGAGATTCCAGCACACCAATCAAACGCGACCTTGTCAATTTAACCCGATGCCGATTCATGCCATTTACACCAAGTATATGGATGACGCAGAAGCGAGGAATTGGCTCGCCTTCTTTCGCCGTCGCGGCCATTCAGCCCTCCACGACCTTAAGATTGAACGAGTCTTCTGGTTAGAGGGCGATGTTCGAGTGGAAAAACTGTTGCCTTTATTCATCAACCCGGTTCATCAATCCGCTCATTCCAGATCGATGTTTGACCCTGCATGCGGACCTATCCTCGAAATCGCATACCGCCCCGCCGTAACCGATCCAGAGACCCCGTCCATCCTGGCCGGGGCGCGAGCGTTGGGCGAAAATAGTTTGGCCTTCGCGCGCCTTAGCCGCCGCTTTCAGTTCGTAGGAATTGGTCAGGCCGAGGCTCAGCGCATTGCTGAGCGGTTCCTGTTCAACAAAGTGGTGGAGCGGTTGCGCGGTCCCGATGAAGCCCTCCACTCTCTGATCCCTTCGGGAACGCCTGATCCCGTGGCAACCATCTCCTTGAAAGGATTGAGCGACGGCGAATTGATTCAGCTCTCTCGCCGGCTCTCCTGGTATGCGCCGCTTTCACAGTTGAAAGTGATCCAGGCGCACGAGTTTGAAAGAGGCCGTCCGTATACCGATGCGGAAGTGGAAATTCTGGTCCAGACCTGGAGCGATCACTGTTACCACACGACGTGGAAGAGCCTGGGGCTGCTCAAAAGGCTCTCGCAGGCGACGGCGCAGATTAATCATCCGCTCGTTGTGTCGTCATTCAAGGATAATGCCGGCGGCATGAAGTTTTACGAAGACTGGGTGATTACCATCAAGGGCGAGACTCACAACTTTCCCAGTTCAATTGCGCCGTTTGGCGGAGTAGCCACAAAGCACGGCGGCGTGATCCGGGATACGCTGGGCTTCGGCAAAGGGGCGTATCCCATCGGCGGCACGACCATCATGGGCACGATGGATCCCTGCACGAAGGACTCCGCGCTGCCCTCGGGCACACTCCATCCGGAGTTGATTGTCTCCGAATCGATCCGCGCCACGGCCTACTACGTGAACCCCATGGGCATTCCCATGATGCATGCGCTTTACCGCCGCCATCCGGGTTATGCCAAGTGCCTGGCCTTGGGCCACTCCGTCGGACTGATTCCCGAAAAGTTCGCATTGAAGGATCCCGTTCGTAAAGGTGACTTGTGCTTACTTCTGGGCGGCGAGACCGGCAGGGATGGCATTCACGGCGCTACCGCAAGCTCTGCCGGTATGAGCGGGGAAACTGTTGCCAAGGAATCGGCTGCCGTTCAAATCGGTCATCCCGTCACCGAGCGGCGCTTCGCCACCGCCATTCCGGTGTTGCGCGACGCCGGCTGTATCCGGTCCATTACCGATCTTGGCGCCGGGGGTATTTCTTGCGGTGCAGGTGAGATGGGGGCTGAGACTGGAGTGGCGCTGGACCTGGATCAAGTACCATTGAAGGACCAGACGCTGACGGCATGGGAGATTCTGCTCTCCGAATCGCAGGAACGGATGATGCTGGCAGTGCCGCCGGAAAAACTGGCTGAAGCAAAAGCCATCCTTGACCGCTACGAGGTAGGCCATGCCGTGATTGGAGAATTTACAGATACGAACCGGCTTCAGGCTATCTGGCGCGGCCAAAAGGTGGTTGACTTGGAAATGCATTTCCTTTGGGATGCCTGCCCGCTCGATCCGATTCCCATTCGAGAGCCGCAGCGCCGCGAGACAGCCCTTGAAGTCGAACCGCCGCAAACCCCGGACGAGTGGTCAAGAGCCATTCACGGCGTGATTGGGCATTATCATTGCTGCGATCAAAGCCCGGCCGGGACACGGTTTGACACGACAGTCCAGGCGCGTACCGCCGTCAGTGCGTACGGCGGGCGAACCCACCGGATGCCAACCCATCTCTATGTCTCGGCACCCTTGCGGGGTCGCAATTATGGGGCGATTACAACGATTGCCTTCAATCCACTGTACGGAGAGATTGATCCTGTCGCGATGGCCAGGCTCATGGTGATTGAAGCCGTCACCAAGGCCGTGGCGGCCGGCGCCGACTACCGGGAGATGGTCCTCTGCGATAACTTCTATACGCCCCGCGCCCGTCCTGAGGTGGCGTGGAACCTCAGCCACATGGTGGAAGCTATTGCGGATCTTTCCATCGAATTGGGTATCCCCTTCATTTCCGGCAAGGATTCAAGCTCTGGAACCTATGAGGCCGATGGCAAATCGATCGACGTTCCCTACACGTTGGTAGTTTCAGCCATGTGCCGTGTCCCGGATGTCCGCCGCACTGTCACCAAGGAATTCAAAGCCGCCGGAAATCAGATTTTCCTCGTTGGACCCATCGACAGCAGGGCTTTGGGCGGCAGCATTTATGCGGACAGTTGTAGCCAAAGCGGCGGCCGCTTGTTCATGCCCGGTGATGTGCGCTCGCTCCGGCGGCGATGGGATGCTCTGCTTGCCATGTACGCAAGAGGCATTTACGTTTCCGCCTCGGCGATTGCCGAAGGTGGCGCCTTCTTGCGGTTGTTCGAGGCATCCTTCGGATCAGGCCTGGGAGTTGAAATCAATCTCAGCGGTCTTGTCGAGACTGAAGGAGATGAACGCAGCGGCGAAGGTGGAACCCGGCTCGATGGAATCCTCTTCGGCGAATTCGTTGGATCGGTTCTGATTGAACTTCCTCCCGGCGCGGCGGCCGCAAGTGATCTGGCCGAAGTCCCGCACCATCAGATCGGAGAAGTCACTTCGACCGGCGCCTTGACAATTAGAAATGATCACCAGACGCTTTGGCAAGGGGCGGTAGCAGACTTGATTGAAGTGTGGTCCAAACCATTCAAGGAGATGTTGGGATGAGCCCGGCGACAACGGCCGTCCTCTACGCGCCCGGCACGAATTGCCACGAGGAAACTGCGGCTGCCATCGAGCTGGCGGGTGGAAGGGTGGAGGTTGTGCTGCTCCACGATTTACTGGACGGAACACAACGGCTGAACGAATTTCAAGCGGCAGTGATTCCCGGTGGATTCTCCTTCGGAGACCATCTGGGAGCCGGGCGTGTCTTCGCCACTCTCTTGGTGGCGCGCCTCTGCGAACAGCTTCAGGAATTTCTCGATACGGGAAAGCCTTTGCTCGGCATCTGCAACGGGTTTCAGGTCCTTTCGGAGGCGGGGGTTCTGCCGGGGAGAAGCCCGGGAAGACCATCCATGGCGTTGCTTGAAAATGAATCAGCGCATTTTGAGGATCGCAAGGTCCGCCTGAGCGTGACAGCGCCCGAAACGCTTTGGACTCGCGGGTTATCCGGTCAAATTCTGGAGATTCCGTCAGCGCACGGTGAAGGCCGCGCGGTTTTTCAAGGCATGGATTCTCCCAACGGGCCGCGCGTCGCTCTCCGCTATGCCGACGCCGCCGGCAATCCGGCATCGGGCTTTCCGGACAATCCCAACGGCTCAAAGGACGCAATTGCCGGCATGACCGATGAAACGGGCAGGGTCCTCGGCTTGATGCCGCATCCCGAGCGGGCTTCCTTCCCCGCCAATTATTCCCAAGACGGGCTGAAGATTTTCAAGAACCTGGTTGATTGGCTGGGCGGGTAGCCGCAGGCAAGGGATATTGATTCTTATGCACGACGCAATAAGTCGGCGACGGGCATTCGCTGTAGCGCCGCTCTATGAGCGGCGAAATACGCCGGTCGCAGACCGGCGCTACAACCTTCGAACCCCGCCGACTTACTTCGTTGTGTATAGATACTCCATGTTTGTTGTTTTGAGGATTACACCGGATGGGGAAGACAAAGAGGCGGGGATGGTGTGGCTACTTGTTTTGCCACTGGCCGATGAGTGCAAAGGATTGGTCAATCACCGAGGTTGCTTTTTCAGTCAGGTGATAATTCCCAAGATCCTCGCGGCGTACCCATCGCGCGTCGGTCACGTCGGATGAGGGACGGAGCGTGCCTCCCTTCAGCAAACACAAATAGTCCACGATCACGTAGTGGTACCGCACCCGGCCGCCGTCGTGCTGGATTCGGTCGAAGACTTTTACAACTTCCACTGGTTCCACTTCCAATCCGGTCTCCTCCAACAACTCGCGGCGGGTTCCAGCCTCCAGTCGCTCGCCCAGTTCGAGCATCCCGCCCGGCAGCGACCATTCTCCCTTCAGCGGCTCGCTGCCACGGCGGATCAACAGAACATTCCCGTCGTGGATCACGACGCCACCCACTCCGACCATCGGACGATCTGGAAATTCCCGCCGCATAGCGTTTCAATTCGAGCCGTGGCGCAGTTTACTGGAACGGCGCTCGAAGCCTGCCCTGACAGGGAGCGCCGGAAACTGTTGAGAATGAAAGTTCGGCGGTCACAGGTCGCCGCTATAGCAAGCGGGCTGCGCCTCTACCTCAATCCGGGGTGCACGACAGAAATGTGGTAGATCTCACGCAGCCTTCCTCTTCCGTGAGCGGTTTTCCCAGAAGTCCTCGAACCGGCCGCTGAGCTTCGAGCATCGCAAGGCGATGATAGCGTTGGCGCCCCGAACCGTCCCGTGCATTCCGGTGCGCGAAGAGAAGGCCAACCTCCACAATGACGCCACCCCGAATGGCGATATCCAACCTGCCATTCAGAC
>CALCEB010000027.1 GCA_937900045.1 uncultured Acidobacteriota bacterium | reverse complement strand
AGCCATGCCCTGACGGTGCCTGATTCAACCTAACAAAGTAATACTAGTGTCAATATGTTAATCCGGCCGGGAGCCCGGTCGGGCAGGACTCCGGTCGGGCCGTTGGCAATGCTCCCAAGATTCGGTCTTCAGCCCCTACGGCTCTCAACGCCTAAAGCTGCTTCTCCAAACCCTCTGGTTTAGCATGTCGGAAGCCATGCCCTGCCGGCGCCTGATTAACCCAACATAGCATTACGAGCCCGCCCAGGCATCGGGAACGATCCTTAACCTCGGCGGCGGACAAACCCGCTGAGGAAGACATGTATTCCCGTGGTGGCACGGCAGAGGGGCTGGCTCGCGGCCATCCTCTCTCGTTCTTTGCTATTAATGATAAAATCAGCCGGTGAAGTGAACTTGCGGCGCACCGTTCGCCTTGAGTGAGGGAAGGCAAACCAGCCGGGAGGAACCTTTTGATGTCGACGCTGATGGAGGAAATTTTTCAGCAGCCCTCCGCTCTTGCAGGAGTCCGAAAGTACTACACCAGTCCGGGGGCTATCCCCACCAGTTCGCTTCGCAAGCTGACAGCCCATTGGCCCCCTGTTGTGGTCTTCACGGGAATGGGATCGTCTCTTTTCGCCGCCTATCCTGCCCAGGTTTTCCTAACCTCATTGGGCATTCGCGCGCTCGTTTGGGAAACCGCGGAACTGCTCCACCACCATCTAAAATTTCTCGGGCCGGATACGTTACTGACGGTAATCTCACAATCGGGTGAGACGGTGGAAATCAGCCGGCTTCTGGACCAACTGAATCCCGCCACCGGCATTCTGGGCGTGGTCAATGTCGAAGCCAGCACCCTGGCCCGCCGCAGCCGCCTGCTCCTGCCGATGATGGCGGGCGGACAAACGCGCGTTACCACCAAGAGCTACATGTGCAGTGTCGCAGTGCTCATGTATCTGGCCTTTGCCATCGCGGGGAAACAGAACCGGCAGTTGACCCATGCCCTTTTGCGCGCTGTCGAAGCGCAGGAGACTATTTTGGACCGGCAGGCGGAGATGACCCCGCTCAATGTGGAGTTCTTTGATCATCCCACCTATACGGCGCTCATGTCGCGCGGCGCCGATCTCTCCACAGTTTATGAGGGCGCGCTGATCCTGAAGGAAGTGGTTCGCATCGGCGCGGAGGCCATCTCCGCCGCGCAATTCCGGCATGGACCCATTGAAATCGTCAACTCCGCGCATCGCTACATCATCTTCGCCCGCAATTCACAAGGGGACGCGGCCCCATCGCGCAAGAGGAACCAAGCGGAGCGCCGGACGAGAAAGTTCCTGCTGAACCTGGCGGAGGAAATCCGCTCTCACGGCGGCCGGGTGCTCCTGTTCAGCGACGGCAAAGTCGAAGCGGCTCCCAACCTGCGGCTGGTTTCCGTTGAACCGGCAGGCCTGGGCCTGGGTACATTGGTGGACACTTTGCACGTGCAGCTTTTGGCTCACGAGCTCGCGCTGCGTGCCGGCCTTGATCCCGGCAAGTTTTGGATTGCCGAAGGCGTCACTCGTAGCGAATGAGCCTTCTCTGTCTTTCCGTCCCTCCGCAGTAAGAAATCCGGAGGAGAGCAACAGGGCCAGCATCCAAATGGAAATGTACTTTCGCGGTTGAGGCTCAGCAAGGATCCGAGGGGGAAATGGTCCCGCCGGAAATGAACCCGGTGCAATGGCAGACGATGCCTTTTTATGCCCCTGCTGCAGCGATTTGTTTTGCAATCTCTCTCCACGCCGGAAGTTGATCCGCAACCCCGAGTGCATTGAGATATTCCATGTTGATGTTCTGGGGCGCCATAAAGCTGCCGCCGGGGGAAGCCGCTTCAATTTCATGGGCGAGATAACTCCACTCCTCCTCACCCGCAACATCTCATTTCCCTGTCGTGCACCCCCGGCAAACGTTCAGGAAGACCGCTTTACAAGTGTGCGCGCTTGGCATATGCTCTGTGCGCGATTTGAGGGATAAATTCCATCCGCGAGGAGGGCAAATTCGCGGCGCGGGGATTCCTCCGGAATGTGAAAATTTCAGAGAAGGGAAATGAGTGCATCATGGAAGGATTATTAAGCTGGCGGAATTTGACTAATGAACTTAGGGCCTTTGTTGTGTCCCTGTTGACATTGGGTTTCATCCTGATCTTTTCTTCCCTGGCTCATGCACAGGTTGCCTTGGTGCAATTAAGTCAGGATACTTTCAAGAACACCTCCAGCCAGCATGCGACCGAGGTTGAGCCGGACAGCTACTCCTACGGGTCAACCATTGTCACGGCATTCCAGGTGGGACGCATCTTCAGCGGAGGCGCCGCAGACATCGGCTTTGCCACCTCAACCAACAGCGGCGCCACTTGGTCAAACGGCTATCTTCCCGGCATTACTAAAGCTCAGAACCCTAACAACCCTTATGACGCCATCAGTGATGCTGCCGTGGCCTATGATGCCGCCTACGGTGTCTGGCTGATTGCCTCCCTGCCTCTGGTCAATTCGAACACCCCCATCCCCGCGGTCGTGGTCAGCCGGTCCAACGATGGGATCAATTGGGACAATCCTGTAAGCGTCGGGCCGCCCGTGGATAGCTCGGACAAGGATTGGATCACCTGCGACAATTCCGCCACCAGTCCCTATTACGGGAATTGCTACGTGGAATGGGATAACCCCGCGCAAGGCAATCTCATTTATATGAGCACTTCGACCGACGGCGGACAAACCTGGTCACCGGCGCTGAACACTGCCGACTTCGCTTCTGGCATCGGCGGCCAGCCTCTGGTGCAGCCGAACGGAACCGTCATCGTGCCCATCGACGACGCGTTTGAGGGCTCGGTCATGTCTTTCCAGTCCACCAACGGAGGAATCAGTTGGAGCAGCACCGTCGCCGTGGCCAGCATCTTCAGCCACAACGAGGCGGGCGGGCTGCGCAGTGGTCCGCTTCCCTCGGCAAGCGAGGACCCCAAGGGCAACGTCTACGTGGTTTGGTCCGATTGCCGCTTTCGCACCAATTGCGCGGAGAACGACGTTGTCCTGAGCACTTCCGCAGACGGTATCGCTTGGACGGCGCCGGCCCGCATCCCGATCGACTCCGTCTCAAGCACCGTTGACCATTTTCTTCCCGGCCTGGCGGCTGATGCCACGTCTCCTTCCCCCACGGCCCGACTCGACCTCGTCTATTACTATTACCCGCAAACCAACTGCACGACGTCCACCTGCCAGTTGGATGTGGGCTTTGTGTTTTCCACGTCGGGAGGGAAGTCCTGGTACCCCGCCATTCAACTTGCAGGCCCGATGACGCTCACCTGGTTGCCCAACACCTTCTCCGGGTACATGGTGGGCGACTACTTTGCAAGCACCTATTCCGCCCTTGCCACGCACGGTTACTTTGCCGTTGCCAAGCAGCCTGTGGGGTCCACGTTCAATGAGGCGATGTACACTCAGGTTGCCGGATCCATCGGCGCGCCCCAGGGCTGGGCGCTGTCCTCGGCCTCGGATCATCCGGTGGCTCATCCTAAGTCTGACCATCCGCCTCTGAAATACCCGGCGCTCATCCGGTAAACGGGTTCGCAAGCGGCGATGAACTAATCGGCTGGCGGGCTCGGCCTCTTCCAAGAGCTTGCCAGGAAGCCTTGCAATCGATGCCGGCCCTGCCCCTTCGGCCCAAAGAGTAGACGGACTTGTCCTTGTGCATAGGAGCACTTTTGGGCAGCACGCCCTTGCTCGATCTTTCAGCCTGTCATCACGTCCTGCAGGTTCCAGCAAGTTTCGAGATACAGCGGCCTGTATCCCCCCGCGCCGCCTTTGGACCGTTCGACCGCTATTTACATATGAATTTCGCAGTGGACGAGGCCGGGGCATAGACTCGCGGGTCGAATTCTGATTTAATTTGCACTTCCGGGCTTAAGCCACGGATGGGGGCGCCATGCCACAAAGAAAACGAGCGGCTCGACCACAGCAAGCGGAAAGCTACAAGCACCCGGAGTCCGAATCTCCGATGCGGCCGGACGTGGGCACGCAGGCGCAGTTCAAGAAGCGCAAGCCTCCCGCACCCTATCGCTACGATTCGTCACTCTCACCGGCACTCGATTGGGACGGGCAAAGCGGCGTGCGGGAGCTTGGCGAATGGCTGGTCGCAGTGATCGAGGAAGCCGCCGCCTTGCCCCCGCCATACCGGTTCAAGGAGCTGCGTCGCTTCTATTCGGGCAAGGACTTTGAAGGACGGGCCAAGGAAATTTGCTCTATCAGCGGTCTTCAGGATGCCGTGGCCCGGCTCAAGGCGCTCGGCAGGCCGTTCCTGAACTGGGCGGGCAAGGCGGAGCGGCTCTCCTTTGACGTGCCTACCCTGCCACTTTTTGTCCACGAGCGCTTGAGTACCAAGGCCATCATCGAGACGCTCACCGGCCACAAGCGCGATAAGCAGCAGACGATGTTCGAGCTTTTCGGCGACCCCCAGCATTCCGTCACCGATCAGGTGCTGCGCGCCTACGAGCATCGCGACCAGTGGGTGAACCGCATGATGCTGGGCGATTCGCTCGCGGTGATGAACTCGCTCCTGCACTATGAGGGCCTGGGCGGGCAGGCGCAGATGATTTACATGGACCCGCCCTACGGGGTGAAGTTCGGCTCCAACTTCCAGCCCTTCGTCCGCAAGCGCGACGTGAGCCACAACGACGATGAGGACATGACGCGCGAGCCCGAAATGGTGCAAGCCTATCGCGACACCTGGGAGCTGGGCCTGCACTCCTATTTGACCTATCTACGCGACCGGCTGCTGCTTTGCCGCGATTTGCTCGCGTCGAGCGGCAGCATTTTTGTGCAGATCAGCGACGCAAACTTTCACCATCTGCGTGAGGTCATGGATGAAGTCTTCGGTGAGAAGCACTTCGTCTGCCTCATCGCCTTTGCCAAGACAACGGGATTCTCAGGGGACACGCTTTCTTCGATTGCTGATTACATACTCTGGTACGCGAAGGATCGCGAGCATATCAAGTATAGGCAGCTCTACATGCCGAAAGAGGCAGGGGAGGAGGGAGCGACAAAATACAAACCTGTCTCAGAACTAGGATCGATCCCACATGGCAGGTTTGAGCCGAGCAGACTTGCTACTGTCGATCAATTGACTGCACAAGGCACGGTCGAATCAGACCAAGCATTTCAATTTGCCGGCAAAATTTGGCGACCTCCTACAGGAATGCATTGGAAGACAACCCTTGAGGGTCTTGGATCGCTCGGTGAGAGAGGAAGAATTGTTATCGAGGGCAATTCAATACGATATGTGCGATTCCTGGATGATTTCCCCGTTTTCCCGATCGCCAACCTCTGGCAAGATGTCGGCGGGATTCAGAGCCGAACCGAAGGAAAGATTTATGTCGTACAAACCGCGACGCTCGCAATCCAGCGTTGCATTCTTATGGCCACCGACCCGGGCGACCTTGTTCTCGACCCCACGTGTGGCAGCGGCACCACGGCTTATGTGGCCGAGCAGTGGGGCCGGCGCTGGATCACCATGGACACCAGCCGCGTGCCCCTGGCGCTGGCGCGCCAGCGATTGCTCACCGCCACTTTCCCCTGGTACGAGCTGAATGACGACGCACGCGGGCCGGCGGCTGGGTTTGTTTACCAGCGCAAGCAGAACAAGAAGGGCGAAGAAGTGGGCGGCATTGTGCCGCACATCACACTCGAATCGATTGCCAACAACGAGCCGCCCAAGGAAGAAGTGCTGGTAGACCGGCCGGAGCGCGATGCCAAAATCACGCGGGTTACCGGGGCGTTTTGTTTGGAAGGGACGATCCCCACCCCAGTAGACGTAGGGGCGGGGCTTGCCCCGCCCTCCGTGGGCGCGATACCCGATTCGAAGATTCCGGATTCCGCCGTAGGGGCGGTTCGCGAACCGCCCCTACGGGACCACGTGGACCGCATGTTGGAAATCCTGCGCAAATCGCCCGTGCTGCGTTTGGACGGCAACAAGACGCTATCGCTTAAGAACATCCGCCCGCCCGCCAAAACGCTTTCCCTGTCCGCAGAGGCGCTGGTGGATGCAACGGTGCCGGGCCAGTCACCCACGCTTGAAGAGGCTTTTCAGGAAGCCAAAGAGAAGAACGGAAAAGCCTTGCCATTGTCGGCGAAGCCGGTGGCGCTGGTATTTGGCCCGGAAAACGGGGCGGTGGGCGAGCGTTTGGTCCAGGAAGCGGCGAAAGAAGCCTCACTTAAGAATTACACCCACCTGTACGTCATCGGCTTCGCCATCCAGCCGAACGCCCGCCAGTTGATTGAGAACTGCGACGCGGTGGTGGGCATCCCGGCCACCTACATTCAGGCCACGCCCGACCTGATGATGGGCGACCTGCTGAAGAACATGCGCAGCAGCCAGATATTCAGCGTCTGCGGGCTACCGGAAATCAAGGTCCGTCCTGTAGCGGCGGCCTCTGGCCGGCATGCCGTCAATCAGAAACCGGCGCACCAACAGACCGGCGGTGGGGACACCGCCGCTACAGAATACCAAGTGGAATTACTCGGCCTGGACGTGTTCGACCCGATCACAATGGATGTCCAGCACCGGGGCGGGAACGATGTGCCGGCGTGGTTTCTCGACACCGATTACAATGGGCTTTGCTTCCACGTCTCACAGGCGTTCTTTCCGCGCACGGGCGCGTGGGACAGCTTGAAGAAGGCGCTGAAGGGGGAATACGAAGAAAGCGTTTGGGATCATTTGTCGGGAACCACCAGCGCGCCCTTTGAGGCCGGAGAGCACCGGCAGATCGCCGTCAAGGTGATCGACGATCGAGGCAATGAGTTGATGGTGGTGGAGGAGCTCACATGATTCAATGATTCAAGATTTCAGATTCAAAACCGGGTGAGCGCGGTACTGAATTGATAGTGGTGGAGAAGCTCGTCTGAACCTAATTCAAGATTCAACATTCAGCATTCGAGATAAAAGATCTCACGAAGAGTCCCAGTGAAGTACGAGCGTTTCGAGCAGCTTCCGGTGTGGCAGGCGGCCATTGACATGGCTGTTGCGGTCTATGCCGTGTCGGAGCGCCCTGCCTTCCGACGGCGCCATAGCCTGCGCGACCAGATCGAGAGGGCAGCCGTTTCGGTGTCCAACAACATTGCGGAGGGTTTTGAGAGGGGCACGAATCAGGAACTGCTCACGTTTCTTTATATCGCCCGAGGCTCGGCGGGAGAAGTCCGGTCGATGCTTTCATTGCTGCAAAAGATCCCTTTATTTGCTGACCTTGAATCCGAAATCTTGAATCTGAAATCGAGAACAGAGAGCATCTCGAGGCAGCTTGGAGCTTGGATTCGAATGCTTCGGGATTCCGGGCTTAAGGGGCAGCGCTACGTTAGCGATAAGGTCCGCCGAACTACGGCGCAAGCGCATGACCGTGAAGAATTCCTGAAGGAGTTGGAGAGAATCCGTAAAGGCGCTCCGGAATCCGTAATACAAAATTCAGAATCCGATAAGGCCAAGAGCCGATGAGCTACGAAGTCTCCGAACCCATCCTGAATTCGCCTTACGAAGAACCCAAGCTCTACTGGTACATCCGCGAGGGCGAGCCGCCGACGCAGAAGGACGGCAGGCGCCGCGCCGTCATTTGGCCGCCGCGCGATCAAACAACGCCGTGGGATTTGTCAGACGGCACACTCACGCCCTCGCCAGAATACCCGTCGGCTTACGAGCTGGGGCTGGTGAACCTGATTCGTGAGCGAGTGAAAGCTTGGAAGGTGGCGGGCTACCCAGGCGTCACCCGGACTACGCTTGAACTCTTGCAGTGGTGGCAGCGCGACGGTCGCGAGAAACGCCTTTTCTTCGCCCAGATCGAAGCCGCAGAGACCATCATTTTCCTCACCGAGGCTCGACAGGATTTCCGCCAGGGTATCGCATTTCCTCGCGATGAGCCGACCGAATCTGTAGCGGCGGGCTTTAGCCCGGCAAGTGCCGCCCTAGCGGCGGGCTTTAGCCCGGCAGGTGCCGCCCTAAAGGGCGGCGCTACAAGAGCCGCAATAAGAGCCGCTTCTAAAGGTTTCCTGCGTTACGCCGCGAAGATGGCCACCGGCGCCGGCAAGACCACCGTCATGGGCATGCTCGCCGCCTGGAGCATTCTGAATAAAGTGAATGACCGAAGCGACGGGCGTTTCTCTGACGTGGTGCTGGTGGTGTGCCCCAACGTGACCATCCGGCGGAGGCTTCGGGAACTTGACCCCAAAGAAGGCGAAGCCAGCCTGTACCGTACGCGCGACTTGGTTCCTTCCCACCTGATGCCCTTGCTCACCCAGGGGAGAGTGCTGGTGACCAACTGGCACGTTTTTGAGCCGCAGACGGTGCAGGTGGGCGGCGTGTCCGCCAAAGTGAACAAGTCCGGTGTGGCGGTGCGAACAACGCAAACCGTCCGGATCGGCCCCAAGACAACCACGGCGCGTGGCTCCCGCTACTTGACGCTACCCGAATTTGAGCGACAGGTGGCGGCGGGCATGATC
>CALCEB010000026.1 GCA_937900045.1 uncultured Acidobacteriota bacterium | reverse complement strand
GATTTCTGCCTGTCTCGTGGGCTCGGAGATGTGTATAAGAGACAGGCCCTGGTGAATGACGTTCTGGGGCGCGAGGTGGGCGGAAAACAAAACATCCTGGTCATGAATGACGAAGCGCACCATGCTTATCGCATCAAGCGCGAAGAGCCTGATGCCGACGAAGAGGAGGAAGACGCAGAGGACTTTTTCAAGGAAGCCACGGTGTGGGTTGAGGGCCTGGACCGCATCCACAAACTTCGCGGCATCAACTTCTGCGTCGATTTATCGGCAACCCCGTATTTCCTGGGCCGGGTGGGCCGGGAGACCAACAAGCCTTTCCCCTGGGTGGTGAGTGATTTTGGATTGATTGATGCCATTGAGTCCGGTCTGGTCAAGATTCCACAACTGGCGGTGCGAGACACAACCGGCGAGGAAATACCCGGCTACCGCAACATTTGGCGTTGGATTCTGGAAAAGCTCACCCCGAGGGAGCGTGGCGGCACGCGAGGCAGTCCCCAGGTGGAAGCCGTTTTGAAATGGGCGCACACGCCCATCGCTATGCTCGGAGGACTGTGGGAGGAACAACACAAGAATCAATCCGAAAAGGGCACGGACCCGCGCCCGCCCGTCTTTATTCTCGTGTGCAAAACCACTCAGCTTGCCAGGGTGATTTACGAATGGATTGCCGAGGATAAAGGCCCCGCGAGCTTGCCCGCCGTGAACGTGGCAGGATTCCGCAACCGGGATGGCCGGGTCAATACAATTCGCGTGGACTCCAAAGTGGTTCACGAAACCGATACGGGTGAAGCCAAGGACGACGAATCGCGCTGGATGCGCCTGACGCTCGATACGGTGGGCAAGACGGAGTGGCCGATGGACCGGCAAGGGCGGCCGATTTATCCGGAAGGCTTTGAGGACTTGTCGAAGAAACTTGGAAGGCCCCTGCATCCGCCGGGGCGCGACGTGCGTTGCATTGTGAGCGTCGGCATGTTGACTGAGGGCTGGGACTGCAGCACAGTGACGCACATCATCGGGCTGCGGCCCTTCATGTCACAACTGTTGTGCGAGCAGGTGGTGGGCCGGGGCTTGCGCCGCGCCAGCTATGAATTGGGTGAGGGCGGCAAATTTACCGAGGAAGTCGCACAGGTTTTTGGCGTCCCATTCGAAGTAATACCCTTCAAAGCGAACACCCAAGTCCCCGCCACTCTGCCCCCCAAGCGGCATCACATTCACGCCATCCCCGGCAAGGCGGGGTTTGAGATCCGTTATCCTCGCGTTGAAGGTTACACGCAGGCGATTCGCAATCGCGTAACCGCAGAGCCCTGGTCGAGTGTGCCGCCGCTAGTGCTGTTGCCGGACAAGATTCCGCCCGAAGTGGAAATGAAGGGGCTGACCGTCAACGATGAAGGGCGATTGAGCTTGAGCGGCCCGGGGCGGCTGAGCGGCGTGAGCCTGGCTGAGTTCCGCGCCAAACACCGCGAGCAGGAATTGGTTTTTGATCTCGCACGCGCGCTAACCCGCGACTATACCGCTCAGGGTCATTGCACGGTCCCGGCACATGCGCTCTTTCCACAGTTGGCCGCTATTGTTCGGCGCTATATTCGCGAAAAGGTGCGGGTGCACCCGCCGGCGGAAGTGATCGACCTATTGCTGGCGCCGTACTATGGTTGGGTGGTTGAACGGTTGCTCGAAGCGATTCGGCCCGATACGTCGCAGGGTGAAGCGCCCGAGGTTCCCAGGTATGAATCGAGCCGTGGGCCGGGCTCGACGGCGGATGTGGACTTATGGACCGGCCGCGACGTGCGCGAAGTGGTCCACTGCCATTTGAATTATTGCGTTGCGGATACGGCGAAATGGGAACAATCAGCGGCTTATTACATCGACACGCACGGCCTCACGGATGCGTTTGTCAAGAACTCTGGACTGGGTTTCGCTATCCCCTACCTGCACAACGGGCAGATGCACGATTACATGCCGGATTTCATCGTGCGGCTCAAGGCTGACACGCCGAAATTCTTGATCCTCGAAACCAAGGGTTACGATCCGCTGGAAGAGGTGAAGCGTGCCGCCGCCGAAAGGTGGGTGGCAGCAGTGAACGCGGACGGGACGCACGGTGCCTGGAAATACTTCGTGGCGCACAGGCCAACGGAAATACTCAAGCTTATTGGCGATGCGGCGAGCGCCCAGAGCTGAGAGATTTGCCCTGCGACCGGATGGGCCGATGCTACAACAAAAACCGTCGCCCTCTTCGTGCTCCCGTCACTCATAATGCGTGGGTCAAAGTTTTATCAAATCTCACTGGAGCGATGCCGTGACCGAACCCATTGGAGTCCTCGCGGATATTCACGCCAATATCTGGGCGCTGGATGCGGTGCTCGAAGACGCAGAAAAGCGCAAGGTAAATACCTTCCTGAATCTCGGAGACATCTTGTATGGGCCGTTGCGCCCCCGCCAGACTTACGACCGTCTGCAATCTGAAAATGTGGCGATAACGGTCTGCGGCAATCAGGACCGTCTGATTTCTGGGGCCACCGCGAATAATCTTCGCACCAACCCCACCCTCTCGTTTGTCCTTCGGGACCTGGGAGAAGAACCCGTTCGCTGGCTTGCCCAGCTTCCCAAAACCGCCGTCTTTGCGAATGAGATTCTGCTGTGCCACGGAACACCTTCCAGTGATGAGGTCTACCTGCTGGAAGCGACTACCTCCGGCCACCCGTTGGTGAAGGAGGACATTTGCATCGTTGAGCAGTTGCGGGGCGTCCACCAGCCCGTCATCCTATGCGGGCATAGCCACCTTCCGAGGCTGGTTGAACTTTCAACCGGACAGTTGGTGGTGAACCCGGGAAGCGTCGGCGTTCCTGCCTACGAAGTGGGCGAACCCGTTCCCCATCGGATGGAAACCTTTGCCCCGCATGCTTCCTATGCAATTTTGGAAAAGATTGCCGCAGGATGGATGGTTTCTTTCCATCGCGTGCCTTACGATCACGGTGCCGCTGCGGTTCAGGCGGAATCGCTTGGGCGCAAGGACTGGGCCAAGAATATTACAAGGGGAAGGATGGAGAGATGAGCGGGAATTTGCAGGGGAGCGGAGCCGCTGGAATCGGGGCGGTGGATCGAGCGGCTGAAACCGGCTTGTCGAGTGTTCCCGAAATAATTGGAGGATGCGCGCGCCCGTAGCGCCGGAATATTGCCGGCCAAAGCCACCGGGACGCCGGCGCTATACGGTCCACCCAATTCCTGGAAACTACGCTAGATTCCCGGCGCCACGTCCCGAGCCACGCGAAAGCCGTAATCGGCATATTGGAAACTTGGGGGAATGCTGGAGCGAGCAGCGCAGCGGCTGACCTTCACGTGATGCCGCCACGAACCGCCCCGCGATGCCCGCCGGTCACCTTGCTCAGGGCCGCGCGGGTTGCGTTGAGGAGAAGCCGCGTAGTAAATCCTGTCAAACCAATCGGCGCACCATTCGTGAACGTTTTCCCCCATGTCAAAAAGTCCATAGGGATTGGGCGCGTCAAGGCCCACGGGCAACGGTCCTCGCGCTTCGCCTTTCCACCGGCGGCTATACGAAGGCCACGCCTCCGGCAACTCATTTCCCCACACGTACAATAACTCCTCTCGGCCACCGCGAGCCGCGCGCTCCCATTCAGCCTCAGTGGGCAGCCGGTAATGGCGGCCCGTCAGCCCGCTGAGCCACTCGCAGTATTTTACCGCTTCGAACCAGTTCACGGCCACTACCGGCTGGCGGGGTTGATTGAAATCCGGGTGGGTCCACTGGGGCGGCGGTGGATATCCGGTGGCCGAGAGAAACGCGGCATAGTCCCGGTTACGAACCTGGAAGACAGCCAATTCAAATTCATCCACCCACACTCGATGGACAGGCTTCTCCTCGTCGCGGCCCTCGCCGCAACCCATCAGGAAGTCGCCAGCAGGAATACGCACGCATTCCGGATCCATAATCTCTTGGGGCAGAGAATGGGTGGATACGGATGCCTGGATTGTCTCGTTCATTTCCATCCTAATGCCGCCAACATGTCCCGTGGTGTGGAAGACATTGCAACGCTCAACTCATTTTGGGTTGTGCGAGGCGCAACAAATTCCTTAAGATTCAAGTTTACTCGAAACGAGGCGCCTCGTGGACTGAGTCCGTGCGGAGAGGGGAAGAATTTTTTCAGCCGCACCGCCGGGGTGGACCGGGAGAAGCCATGTCAAAGAAGCATCTTCAAACAACCCAGAGGCAATTTACTAAAACGGCCGAAGCTTTCATCAAGCGCCATCCTCGTGATACCCAGGAAATGCTGGCCGAGAGAGCCGGATTTGTAAAGCCGCAACCGGAAGATCTGGCACTGGACGTAGCCTGTGGAGGCGGAACACTGGTCCTGGCGCTTGCCCCCTGGGTGCGAAGGGCTTTCGGAATTGATCTGACGCCGGCAATGCTGACCCATGCGCGAGAATTCCAAAGGGAGAGGCAGATTCAGAATACGGCGTTTACCTGCGGCGAGGCGGGGAGGCTTCCTTTTGCCGATGGCACTTTCGATCTTGTCACCTGCCAGTTTTCGCTCCACCACATGCAGAAACCGCAGGCCATTTTGCGGGAAATGCTGCGCGTCATGAAACCTGCGGGCCGAATGATGGTGGTGGACACCCTGGGTCCGGAAAGCGATGAGAAGTGGGAATTGCACCAGGAGATTGAAGTTTTGCGCGACCCCTCACACACCGCTTCGCTTCGGCTGACTTCGTTCCTTGCCAGCTTTGAGGCGTTGGGACTTGAGGTGATGCGGCAAAAACTTCTGCGTCGCGAGCGGTCCTTCAACGACTGGATGCTTCGCGCCGGATTGGATTTCTCTGACAAACGCTACGCGGAGGCACGCCGGCTGATGCAATCCTCCGAGCGCGGTGACCGGGCCGGCTTTTCGCCCAAGCCCCACGGCGAGGACATTCTGATTACTCACAACGAGGGTATGTTCCTGGTCATGCGCCCGGGCGGCGAATCCACGCTTTCGCGGGAATGACGGGCACGCAATGGCTCCGAATTACCTGCCAAAAAAAATGCAGTATTCTACGCCCGAGACTTTATGGAACGGTCTTTACAGTAGCGCGATTCTCAAAAGGCCACTCGTCCGTGCGCCTTGCTCGGATAGCGTAAGCTATGCTTCCCACCAGGAACACTGCGAAGGCAAAGATGAGCGAACGGGGCGCCACCGTAGAGAGCACGTAAATCCAACCGAAAGTCGAAATGATCCCAGGGAGGGGATAGAACCACATCCGGAAAGGCCGCGGCAGATCGGGAGCGCGCTTGCGGAGAAGAAAGAAACCGATGGTTTGCGGCAGGTATTGAATGAGCACGCGCGTGGCGATGAGGCTGCCAATGACCTCATTCAGGCGTCCCAGGCTGAAGAATGAGGCCAACACACCCAGAACTATCAGCGAGACGTAGGGAAATGCGCCTTTAGGATGAAGACGTCCGAAAATACGAAAGAAATTTCCGTCCACCGCTGCGGCATAGGGAATGCGGGAATAGCCGAGGAGCAGTGAGAAAACCGAGGAAAATGCTATCCAGAGTAGCAGTGCCGCCATCAAATGCCCAGCCCTGCTGCCTTCCAGCCGCTCGATGTAGAGCGAAGCAATGTAGCGGCTGTGCATCACCTCGCGCCAGGGAATGACGCTGAGAAAAGACGCAGTCATCAACACATAGAGCGTGCCGACGGTGGCGATGGAAAGCAGAATGGCGCGCGGAATCACCCGGCCCGGGTCACGGATTTCTTCGGCCAGATAACAAACGTTGTAATATCCGAAATAGTCGTAGAGCGCGTAAAGCGTGGCATGGCCGAGTCCCGCCCAGAAGATCCAGTTCAAATGGAAAGCGTGCGGCGGAAAATCCAAGAGGCGAGTGCTGTTGAAGTGTGGCGCACCGGACAAAATGATCCACAAACATCCACCGAGCACGCCCGCAACCAGGACCACGGATATGTTGCCGATGGCGCCGATCCTGCGGTAGAGCAGCGCCACGAGCAGAAGTGGAAACAGCGCCGCCAGCGCCCGAATGCCCCCTTCGGAAAGCCCTGGCAGAATGTAATGCATGTAGTCCGCAAAACCGATGCTGCCGCTTGCCACCGACAACGGCGCGGAAAACATGATCTGCCAGACCATCAGGAAAGAAAGCCATCGTCCCCAACGTGCAGGGCCGAAAGCCTCCCGCAGATAATTGTAACTGCCGCCCGCCTTGGGAAGCGCCGCGCCCAGCTCTGCCCACACCAGTCCGTCACAGAAAGCCAGCACGGCGCCAACAAACCACCCGGTCATGGCTTGCGGGCCGCCCATGGTGGCGAGTAGCAGGGGAATGGTAATGTATGGGCCAATGCCCACCATGTCCGTAATGGCGAGCGCCGTGGCTTGCATCAATCCTAGCTCACGACGCAGCTCGGGCTTCTTTGTTGGGTTGGTCATGGAGGGAAAAAATTTCACCAGTAGGCCGCATCGTCCGCACGGGCGCCCCGCTGGCGCAAATTTAGACTCCTGTCTCTTATACACATCTGACGCTGCCGACGATCTTACGCGTGTAGA
>CALCEB010000025.1 GCA_937900045.1 uncultured Acidobacteriota bacterium | reverse complement strand
AGCCGCGTAACGGAAAAATACGTGAGTGAATTTATGAACCACTGTACTTAGCATGATGTTTGACCGGTGAGTCTCCACGGCCTTAACATTAATGCCCAAGGCACTGGCCACCTCTTTATTGCTTTTACCTCCCTCCAGGAGACGAACCACTTCTCTTTCCGGCCGGTAAGTGATTCGGGTACTTGGCTTTTTCTACCAGTCGGGGATTGCTGAAGGTTCTGGTACATCAACTGGATACCCTTGGGTGTCAGATAATGCCCGTGATTGCTCAATGCCTTGACTGCCGGAATCAAATCGCCGCCGAAATCCGATTTGAACACGTATCCATGGACTCCCGAACTGATTAACTCACGCATCATCGCTGGAGACTCATCCATGGTCAGAATTAGAATCTCCGTCTCGGGCCTGGCCTTCAAGATTTGCCGAGCAACATCCAACCCATTCAATTCAGGCATGTTAATATCAAGGATCACCACGGCTGGCTTGAGTTGGGTCGCCTTTTGTACGGTCTCCGGGCAGACCCAACTCGCGGCGGGAGGCCGAGATGGGCAGGGGGCAGTGCGGTCTTTGAGAAAGGCGGCGACCTTCTCGGCGTTGCCCAGATAGGTCTGGTGGACAATGCGGGGACGACCGTCGCGGCGGGCAGACTCGACGACATAGTAGTAGAGCTTGTTCTTTTTGCGTTTGCTGATTAGACTGGCCACAGTAGGGTAATACATAAAATCCAGGGCGGCACCTCGTCAAAGGATTTGTTTCGAATAACTTACAGAGTGGAAGGGATCAAAAGGGTCGACTCTCGCAGTAAACTACCGCTATGTAGCCGGGATGCCGGAGCCAGCGGTAGGGGCCGCGAGTAATCACACAATGACCGCGTTCCGCCTGGATGCGGATGACCGGAGAGAAAAAGGGGTTCACGACCATCGCCCAAGCCTGGAATCCCAAAGCCGTCGCAAAGACACAAAGTGCCAGAACACTCAAAGCCAAGCGCACGTTATTGGATTGGTGTAGGCGACCCACGTCCATCGCCGCCGCGCCAACCGTCACCAAGAACAGGAAGCCACTGGAGAAGCGGACGCCCTGGTCCTGGCCGTCACCGCCTGGATGAGCGCGTTCCTGGGCGAGTTCCGGCTGAACCGCCAGCATCGTCACCAAAAGCAGTACCGCGAAGACTACGATGTAAGCGCGGAGCAAGGCAACGTGGGTCGTCCCCGCTGCCAGAAACAACCCTGTCGTGAGTAACGACGTGAGGATCGCCCACCGGCTGAGGGTGTGAAAAATGTAGCGACCGTATGTGCACTTGAGGGCGGTTGGACACAGCCACATACATCCAGCGTCTCGGGTTAAGTGCTGTGTTTTCAGAAGGCTTGTTGAATGGGAAAGGGTTGAGGAAGATAATCGGGGTGTCTGTTACGCATGAGGTCGCGGGTTCGAGTCCCGTCGTCCCCGCCAGCTAAATCCTTTAATTTCAGTCCATCTAAATTTTTCATAGCCTCCAAATTGTCCGAAATGTTCCAATAATGTTTCAAAAATGGCCTAATTTGGCCGTGCTTTTTCAGAAATCCCCTCATGCTCGTTACCTCGCCGCCGAGTCGCACCAAGGCTTCCCACATCATGGCGAGCTTGGTCTGGCTGTACCGTTTGAAGACTTGGGCATCGCCTTGCCGAAGCATCTAAGCCGGTAGCTCGGACTTGCAGTTTAAGTCCGCGGCCTTTGTCGCCGTCTCAGAGTTACCGGCCGAGAAGTTACAAAACCACTCCACTCTGCCCGGCTTTGCTCAGTGCAGGCTTTTCAATGGCTTTTATTGGAAGAAGACTGCGGGAAGGCACGCCTGCTGCCGCACGGCGGTGAATTCCCGCGAAGGCGGGAATCCATTTGACCAGCGGGGTGACACTGGAAGCCAGGTGTGTAGCCACCTTGCGCCAAAACCATGCAACTCTCTCTGCCACATCGTGTTATCTCTTGACAAACCTCCGCCATTTTGCTAGTCTTTAATTATCCCTCGTAACGCCCTGTTTTTTTGGCGGGCGTGCCAATTGTTCTTTGTAAGCGACCCAAAATTCCTTGGCAAAAGAGTATTCCTATGATTTCAAAGCTTTTAACCGCGTCGGCGCTTGAAGCTTGCCGAGCCAATGCCCGGAAGTTCACCGGACCTGGAGATCGCACCGGGAAGATCGAATCGGGGCACTAAGGGATTCCTTTCAGGAACAAACCTAAAACTTACTGAAAAAAAAGGAAGTATCGAGGAACAAACCGGAACAAAGCTAAGGATTTCGTGTAACATACTGAATCGAAATGGGTAACATGTATTTTGCTGCAAAAGCTAAGCATTTAACACAAAACAAAGGAGTTATTCTTCTACCCGTGGAAATCTTAGGTTTGGTTGGAGTATATTTTCGCTTTGTAGCGCCGGTGTCCTCACCGGCGGAACATACTGGTGCGTGCTCAACTCCCGGGCCAAGTCGGGGTTTGGCGGGAGGCTGGTCAAGTCCATCGACTCTATCGTGGTTTTCGCCGCTACAGAGCATGGGCCGGGTTTTTCACGCAGACCCTTCGGGCCCGGATGTTACTTGAAGTAGCCGCTGGACTCCTTGGAGATGTACGAATGCTGGGCAGGGAGGGACTCGTCCTTAAGAGGGAAGTCTGACCGGTAGTGCGCGCCACGACTTTCCTTGCGCGATGAGGCACAGCGGGTCACCAGACGGGCGGCTTCCAGAATGCTTCGGGCCTCATAATATTGCCGGCTGGCGTGAGAAGGCTCAGGAAGCGAGATGGTCTCAATCTTGTGTAAGGCGGCGGCTAAATCGTTCGCGGCGCGGATGACTCCTACCTTTTCCCACATCAGGCGTTGGATTTCGAGGACGGCCTTTTTCAGTTCCTCCTCCGTTCCGCGTCCAGCGCTGAAATGCGGGGATTCCGCGGACCCGGATGAGGATGAGGCCGGATGCGGCGAGCCAACAGGGAATTTGGCGGGACCGATACTGTGGATCATGCCCTCGGCGGCGCGACGCCCGAATACCAAGCCTTCGAGCAAAGAATTGTTGG
This sequence comes from uncultured Acidobacteriota bacterium, assembly GCA_937900045.1. GTDB lineage: Bacteria > Acidobacteriota > Terriglobia > UBA7540 > UBA7540 > CALCEB01. The sequence continues at coordinate 84,542 of CALCEB010000025.1, read as the reverse complement.
AGAGCCGGTTGGCGCCGTGGACGCCGGAGGCGCTGGCTTCGCCCGCCGCGTAAAGTCCAGCCAGCGTCGTGGCGCCGTGCAAATCAGTGGCAACGCCTCCCATGCTGTAATGAGCCGCAGGACGAACCGGCAGCAAGTCTGTGGTGATGTCAATGTTGTGGGTGAGGCAATCGCTGTAGAGCCGGGGGAACCGGTTCTTGAGGAGGTCAGAAGGCAGCCCGGTGAGGTCCAGATAAACAAAATCACTTCGCAAGCGGCGCATCTCCATGATGACAGAACGGGAAATGACATCAGAGGGGGCAAGGTCACCGCATTCATGGTAACGGGACATGAAGCGTTCCATTTCAATGTTGCGGAGTTTGGCCCCATTTTCACGAAGGGATCCCGCCAGCGCCAACCGCGGGGCGCCGCGGGCATGGAGGACGGTTGGATGGAACTGAATGAATTCCAGATCACTGAGCAGCGCCCCGGCCCGGAAAGCCAGAGAGATGCCATCGCCCGATGCGGGAGGAGGATTAGTGGTCTCCAAATAGATTTGTCCCAGGCCGCCGGTGGCCAGAAGCAACGCATGAGCGCGGACCCTTTTGAAGGCGCCCGTATTTTCATCCAGGTACATCAGACCCGCGCACTGGCCGTCCTCCACGAGCAATTCGACCGCCAGGGCATTGGACCGGATTGTGATGGCTGGATTGGACCGCACCTTGGCCGCCAATATGCGGAGAATCTCCACTCCGACCGGCTCACCCTGCGCGCGCAATACCAAAGCCGCTTTCTGTGGCGTCTCGCGCTCCAGGCGAAGGCGGGACTTCTTGCTTTCAACGTGACTTCCCCAATCCATCAGTTGGCGGATTTCTTGCGGCCCTTCCTCCACCAGGATTCGAACCGCCTCCTCGCGGCAGAGTCCATCGCCCGCTCGCAATGTATCTTGACGATGCAGAGCAACCTCTTCATCTTCGCCCATGGCGGCGACTCCGCTGTAGGCATGACGCGTGGTGGATTCTGCAAACTTACCTTTGTTCAGGATCAGCACCTTGCCGGCTTCAGCAAGAGCAATAGCTGCGCGGAGGCCGGCGATGCCGCTTCCCAAAACTAGGAAATCCACCTGGTTGGTCTTTTCCGGCACCATAAATCGCCTCGATCATTTTGTTGAGTTCTGGCCATCGCAACGCCCGTCCGCTGCAATGGAAATGGGAAAAGCTTGCTTGTTCATCTTAGGACGTTTCCAAACCGTCTGGAAGCCCTGAAAGAATCCGCAATGCAGACCGGCGGAGGTTCTCGCGGATCGGGCTTGTTGCTTTGAGAGCGGTATGCTATGAGTAAAGGATTGCCCGCTCAACTTCGGCGGTCCGGATGACATGCAACGTTTGAACGTTAAATCGAAGGCGGGAGACTACGAAGTCATCGTGGGCCGTGGCGCGTGGAAGACCATGGGCAGCTTTCCGGCGGACCCCTACTCCTCCATTTTCGTCCTGACCGAGGAAAGGATCTGGAAGCATTGGCGCAGGAAATTCCTGGGTGACACTCGCCTGAAGCGGCAACAGACCCTGTTTGTACTTCCGGGCGAAAAATCCAAGGAATTGCCGGTGCTGGCACGCCTTGCCTCCGAATTGCTCGATTGCGGCGCCGACCGCGGTTCGTTACTGATCCTTCTGGGCGGAGGAGTGGTTGGCGATCTGGGCGGATTCCTGGCCTCCTCGTACATGCGGGGAATTGATTACATCAATTGTCCCACTACGGTGTTATCGCAGGTTGACAGCGCCATCGGCGGGAAGACGGCAGTGAATTTGGGCAAGGCCAAGAATCTGTTGGGCTCCTTTTATCCGCCGCGCCGGGTGCTGGCGGATTCCCAGGTTCTCACGTCGCTTTCGCCCCGCGATCTGCGGTCTGGTCTCTATGAAGTTGTGAAGCACGCGATCCTGGATGGTCCCGGGCTCTTTTCCCAGATCGAGCGAAGCGTTGAAAAGATGAATCCGCAAAGCATCGAAGAATTTGAACCGCTTTTTGTCCGCGCCGCCAAGGTGAAAGTGGATGTGGTGAACAAAGACGAACGGGAAAAAGAATTGCGTTTCGTCCTCAACCTCGGACACACCTTCGGTCACGCTCTTGAAGAGGCCACGGGCTACCGCCGGTTCCTTCACGGCGAAGCCGTGGCGTGGGGAATACTGGGCGTGACGCGCCTGGCCGAAAGACTTGGCGCGGTGGATCGGGACAGCGCCGCGAGGATCAGAAATTTGATTTTGCAACTCGGACGCTTGCCCAGCCTGGCGCAGATCGACCCGTCCGTTGTCATTGGACTCTTGTCGAAGGATAAGAAGGCGATTGGTGGCCAGATTCATTGGGTTATTCCTGAAAGAGTCGGCAAAGTGCGAGTCACGACGGACGTTCCGCTCAGCATGGCGGCCGCAGCGCTTCGTGATGTGATGGCTGAAAGTCCCCGGTTCAGCGGGGCGCTTCATGGAAAGCGGTGGGGAGTTGATTAAGCCCGCTGCATCGACGCTTCGCGGCAGCCCTCTGGGCTCGCCGGGAAAGATCGCCGAAACGGCCAGGTCCGTCCGAGGCATGTTTGATGCGGTTGCGCCGCGTTATGACTTCTTGAACCATTTTCTATCCATGGGTTTCGATCTGGCCTGGAGGCGCGCCGCAGCCTGGGAATTGCGGAGCGTCCTCGAGAGGAAGGAATCGGTTGCGCTCGATTTATGTTGTGGCACCGGTGATTTGACATTCGCCCTGAGCAGAGTTTCCAAGGGCCGAATCATCGGCGCCGATTTTTCCCACCCGATGCTTCAGCGGGCACTGGCCAAGAAAGGTCCCGGCCACTCCCCAGTCCATTTCTTGGAGGGTGACAGCCTGGCGCTTCCTTTTGCGGATCAGTATGCTGATGCGGCGGCCACGGCCTTCGGCTTCCGCAACCTTGCGAGCTACGCGGCGGGATTGCGCGAAATGCGGCGAGTGTTGAAGCCGGGAGGCGTGCTCGCTATTTTGGAATTCTCTACGGTGCGCTGGCCCTTGTTTGGACCTGCCTTCCGCTTTTACTTTGCAAGAATACTTCCGTGGATTGGCAGCTCCGTCTCCGGCGTGCGTGGGGCTTATCAGTATTTGCATGATTCGGTCTCGCGATTTCCCGGCCAGGAACAGATGTCCGCGTTGATGCGCGAAGAAGGATTCGAGGGGGTGCGATACCGGAATTTCATGGGAGGAGTGGCTGCGCTGCACTTGGGCGTGAAGCCGGGAAAACAAAATTCTTGATGCTCGTTGGCTGGGCCGCGGGGGGCGAAGCGCGGTAGCTTGAGGAGACTCGCAGAACGGATTGGAGAGGTTTTTTATTTCTCGCTTTTCTGGCCTTCTTCCGATTGCTGCTTCTGAATCTCCCGGTTGATCTCGTCGATCTTTTTTTTGGCCTGCTCGACAGCCGCCTTGGCTGCGGCGACTTCGGCCCGTTTCGCCGAAATCTTGGATGCTAAATCCGCCTGGACACCGGGGTCCAGCTCCCGCGCCTGCTGCAATTGAAGGAGATTGATCTCGTTTTCGGCGAGCCTTTCCTGCTCCTGGGCATTCGCCAGCACCTGGTTCGCGTCCTTCAACTGCTCCCTCAGCGGCGCCTTGGAATCAGCTCTGGCCTGAGTCTTCTGTGCGGCCTGGATGTCCGTTGCCCAGCCTTGATTGCCCGGTTCCAACCATCCTGGCTCGCCTCCCTCGCGGGCCAACTGGACCCTCAAGTCCTGAATGGCTTGTTCGTCTTGCGCAATCTGCTGCTGCTTGTCGTTAATCTGATTCGTGAGCTTATCGATGTCGCTCCGCGAGTATTCTTGCATGAGCGTCTTGGTGGGATCGGGATAATATTGCATGTTGGATTGGCTGAGTTGCTGCTGAAGAACCGAGAGCTCGCGCTTGTCCGTCTCCAACCGCTGCTGGAGCTTTGCCATGTGGGAGCGGAAGTACGCCTCATCGTGCGGACCTGTGGGTCCAGGCTCCCCCGCGCTTGGTCCAGAGTTTATGATGGTTGGTCCCGGCCCGGTTGGTCCCACCACGCTCAAGCCGCCGCCCCCGTGCGGCATATTGTCGTTGGTAAAGATTTTGACGTCCTTGGGGCTTTCCTTTTTCTGTTCCAACCGGAGCTTTCTCGCGATTTCACCGAGAGAAGGCTGATTGATTTGGGGGCTGGTGGAAGGGGGTTGCGTCTGTGCCCACAAAGGAAAGCACAGCAAGAGGACAGAACTAAGATTGAGTATTTTCTTCATTTGCCTAAACCCTCACTTATTTGCTTAGGCGATACTTCAAGCATAAACCCAAGAGATAAGCCTTTCAAGATGAATCATCGGTAGTGACGCAGTTTGCTGTAGCGGCGCTCTATGAGCGCCGAACTTGTATCCTCAACGGTTTCCGGCGCTCATAGAGCGCCGCTACAGCAAAGAAACTGAGACACTACCGAATCATCGGACGGCGGGAAGCCCGGCATGAGGCAGGGAGGGGAATTATCCCATGAAAAGGGACTTGGGGTTCTCGCGGCCAAGGTAATGGCCGACGAATGGAACTAGCGGGATGGATATCCGGCGAGTTGTCTGGGCTATTCAGCGGAGGCTTCCGCCTCAACCCTAGAGACAACGTCCTTCAGATAATCCAAACCTGTTTTCATACTTTCGACCGGCGGCGCCATGGTCTTACCGTACTCGACGTCCTGCTCAACGATGGCCCATCCGGTATATCCAATTTCTCTGAGCAACCGGAAGAATGCAGGGAAGTAGATACACCCCTTGCCAATCTGGGAGAACACGCCTTGCGCAACCGCTTCTGCGAAGGTCAGGCCCCTACGCCTTGCTTCGCCAAGCGTCTCCGCATGGATGTCTTTAATGTGAACGTACCGCAGCAAGGTCCGGTATTTCTTGCCTTCTTCAACAGGATCGCCACCCCCGTAGACGCAGTGTCCCGTATCCAGGCACAATCCAATCTTCGTCCCGGAGATCGTCTCAAAGAGCTTTTCGACCTCCGCTGGTGTTTCGATGTGGGTAGCCACGTGAGGGTGGAAAACGGCAGACAACCCGAATTCGCCAGCTACGTTTTCGATTTCATGGAGGACTCTCTTCAGATGTTGCCACTGCTCCGCATGGAGTGAAGCCCTGCCATCGGCGGGCACGTGGCCTGCGATCCGCTGCCGGTCCGGCGTCTGGGCGTCGGAAAGCACGAGAACTGGCGCTCTCAAGGCCTCAAGTACTTTCCCAACCTTTCTGACGTGATCGATGGCTTGGCCCGCAAGGGCCGGTTCAGATAGAGGCACGGGAACAAAGGCGGAGAGCATCGCCAACTTGCGGGATTGGAGGGCGGGTTCGAGTGGTGCCGGGTTTGCTGGATAAAAGCCGTAGGGGCCAAGTTCTGTCCCCTGATATCCGGCTGCTGCAATCTCATCGAGCACTTGCTGCCAGGGTTGATCCCATGCGACGTCACGAAAATCCTGCACGCCCCAACTGACGGGTGCGGAAGCGAATTGAATTTTGGGCCGATCGTTGTTCATCGGAATGGTTCGAGTCCTTGCATTGCTTTTGGCATTGAGAAATCAGTCAGTCTTCCCGGCCTTGACGCCGGAATCCAACCGCACCACCTGCTTTTTTCTCGCGCTTTCATAACACGCCTCGATCAGCTCTACGACGCAATAGCCATCTTCGGCAGTGACGGGGCAATTCCCACGGCCTTCCAAGGCATCTACGAAGAGCCGGTCTTGCTCGGCGTATCCCCACTTTTCATTTCTCGGGCGCAATCCAAAATCCAGCGTCACGGTTTCCGTCTGGAGAGATGCGGTGTAGGCCAATCGCTCCATTTCAAAAGTTTCGTAAGTCGAGTGGCGGCCGTAGACCTCAATCCGCTCAAAGGGAAAATGCCAGCTTGCATGAGCGTAGGTCTTCAACGTCGCCTGGAGGCCGGATTCAAAGGAGAGCAAGATCGAGAAATCGTCCAGCTCCTCGTTTTGGTGGGCCCGCGCCGCCACCTGAACCCAATCCACTTCGCCAAAGAAAAAACGCAGCAGGTCAAAGATGTGAACAGGCGTTTCATAGAGGAATCCGCCCGTGAATTCTCCGTCACCTACCCACGGAGGATGAACCAACTCGCCGCGGTTCATCTTGGCATGGACCGATAACGGCAGCAGGCGCCCTTCGCGGATAGCCTGCTGGAGGGCTTTGTAGACGGGTGCGAATCTGCGGTTGTGGCCCACCTGAAAATGGACCTTGGCCTTCCGGGCGGCGTTGCGCACCTCGCGCGCCGAATTCAGGGTGAGGGCGAACGGTTTCTCGCAGAAGACGTTCTTCCCTGCCGCGACCGCTTTCAGGGCGAGACCGGCGTGGGTGGTATTCGGAGTGCAGATGAAAACGGCGTTGCTTTTTTCCAAAACTTCGTCGAGGGTATCGCCCCGTTGCGCGCCGTGCCGCGCGGCCAGAGCTTCAGCACGCTCGGGCCGCGCGTCGAAAACTGTGCCGATTCGTACCCGGGAATCCTCTGACAGGATTCCGGCATGAGTCTGGGCGATTTCGCCCGCTCCGATCATTCCTATTTCGATGGCCACGTCCGTTCCTTTTCTTTTTCTCGGTTTTCAAGATTGCGCGAAGCAGGGGATGCCGTCCCAAAACGATTCGATACCCGTCAAGCAGACTACCTTGAACCGCTTCAAGAATCAAGACAATGGGTTCGTGATACAGTTTGCTGTAGCGGCGCTCCGGCCTTGTCCCGACAGGGAGCGCCGAAACCCATTGAGAATTCAACCCCGGCGGCCGCAGGCCCCCGATACAACAATCAAGAATCACCACTGCCGACAAGGATGTTTGCTGACAGGTTGGTTATTGCGCCTTCCCGGGGTGGATGAGTGGGACTCGTGGGTCCGGGGCCGGCCAGGATTTGCGGAGATGGGCAAAACGCGGGTCGTCGCTTGCGGCGAAAGAACGGGCGCTGCCGGCCAAGACGTTCAGGTAATAGACGTTATAGCCGTATGCCGCCACCACGGGATGATATCCATCTTTGATCAACACCAAATCCCCGTCGGTAACTTTAAGTGTTTGGTCCCGCGAGCCGGCGCCATCGTAGAGCCGTTGGAAAGCATAGCCCTCAGCGCCGTCGATCCGGTAATAGTAGGTTTCGTCCAGATCAGCCTCGAAGGGCATATTGTGAACGTCATGCTTATGCGGAGGATAGCTCGACCAGTTGCCGCTCGGCGTGTAGACTTCGCAGATCAGCAGACGGTCGGCGGGAAACTCCGGGCGGATGACATCCAGAATCTGCCGCGTGGCGTTCCCGCCGCCTCGAATTTCCAGGCGGACGTCACCGGGAGTGATGATTCGCGGTTCGAGGCGAGCTTCGGAGGGCGCGCGGCAATCCGCATATTCGCAATCCGTCTCAGCCGAAATCTCAAAAGCGGTGTGAGCGGGGAGATACGCAGCATAAGGGTAGCCACTGAAGACGTTGGCCCGGTGTCCAATGATTCCCGGCCCTTTACCCCAGTCGACTGAGCACTTGCCTCCCAATATCACGAAAGCGGCTTCCTCCGGGCCGGTGTTCCCTTGCCGGTACTGACCCTTCAGCAGACGGCGAACCGAAAAACTGATAGTTTGCCAGCCTGCTTGGGCGCGGGCGACGGAAACCAGAGTTCCGGACTTATCGCTTGGAATAGGTTCAGAGTGATATAAAACCTCGCCGATGTACCCATTTCCCTGCATGGAAACCTTTCAGCCCAGTGAAGTGCTATTCCCGAATGCATTCGAGATCCTGCCGAAGCGCGATCGGTAATGCGATCATGGCTAGAAAAAGTAGCGTTCTTTCTTGCGGGCTTGCTCATAATCCTTCCTGGCCGCCCGCACCGGCTCCAGCCCGGACACTTCCGCAACCGGAACATCCCACCAGGACTCATAACCCGGTACGTTAACCGTGCTGTCCACTTCAACAACCGTCACCATGGTTTGGCTACTTGACCGCGATTCTTCCAAGGCCTCCTTCAATTCATCAAAGGTTCGCACTTGCCTCGCCCGGGCGCCAAGGCTCCGGGCATTGGCAGCAAAATCCACGGGGACGGTATCTCCTGCGAGTTGGCCGTTGGTCCTGAAGCGGTAATGCGTGCCGAAACCCTCGCATCCCACAGAACGGCTCAGTCCACCAATGCTCTTGAAGCCATGACTGTCCAAGACCACCACATTGAGCTTATATCCTTCCTGCACGGCGGTATGAATTTCCTGGGCCATCATCAGGTAAGATCCATCGCCCACCATCACGAAGACCTCGCGCCCGGGATCGGCCATTTTTACTCCCAACCCGCCGGCAATCTCATAGCCCATCGTGGAGTAACCGTATTCGAGGTGATATCCCTTGGGATCGCGGGTTCGCCAGAGCTTATGGAGGTCACCAGGCAAACTGCCCGCCGCGCACACCACAACGTCCTTCGGCTGTGAAACCGCATTCACCACTCCAATCACTTCGCCCTGGCTCACCGGCGGGCCGTGGCGAAGGTTATAAATCCGGTCCACCTCGCGCTCCCATTCCTCGCGGAAGCGACAGGCTCGCTCCCGATAGGTCTCATCCACGCGATAGCCCTGGAGTGCGGCGGCCAGTTCCTGCAACGACTCCCGGGCATCCGCCACCAGCGCCAGTCCGGAATGCTTGAAGGCGTCAAATTCGGCGACGTTGATGTTCACGAACTTCACAGCCGGATTTTGGAAGGCCGTCTTGGATGCTGTGGTGAAATCGCTGTAGCGAGTTCCAACGCCGATCACGAGGTCTGCCTCACGGGCCAGGATGTTGGCTCCCGGCGTCCCGGTCACGCCGACGGCCCCCAGCTCTTGTGGATGGTCAAAGCACAGAGAGCCTTTCCCTGCCTGGGTTTCTACCACTGCGATGCCGGTCTGAGCTGCAAAACGTGACAAAGCCTCTGTCGCCTCAGAGTAAATCACGCCGCCGCCCGCCACCACGATGGGCTTTTTTGCGGAACGCACCGCAGCGGCGGCGGCGCGGAGCATCTCCCGGTCGCCCCGCGGCCTCTGCACAACCCAGACACGCTTCTCAAACAATTCTTCGGGGAATTCGAACGATTCCGCTTGGACGTCTTGCGGCATGGCCACCGTCACCGCGCCGGTTTCGGACGCGGACGTGAGAACGCGCAGGGCTTCGGGAAGGGCGGTCAGGATTTGCTCAGGACGCTCAATCCGGTCCCAGTACCGGGACACCGGACGGAAACAGTCATTGACGGAAATATCCTGCGTGGACGACGACTCGAGCTGCTGGAGGACCGGAGCTACATTACGCCGCGCAAAGATGTCTCCCGGCAAAAGCAGAACCGGGAGCCGGTTGACCGTGGCCGCCGCGGCGCCCGTCAGCATGTTAGTAGCTCCGGGTCCGATCGAAGTCGTGCAGATGAGCGACCGGAGCCGGTTGCTCATCTTGGTAAAAGCCGCAGCCGTGTGCACCATGGCCTGTTCGTTGCGGCAAAGGTAAAAGGGCAGATCTGGATTTTCGAGCAGAGCTTCACCCAGGCCAGCGACATTGCCATGCCCGAAGATTCCGAAGCAACCAGCGAAAAATGGCCTCTCATTTCCATCCCTCTTCACGAATTGACGCTTCAGGAATTGGATCGTGGCTTGAGCTGTGGTGAGTTTTTGGGTCATGATGGCGGACACTCTCTTCTTACAAGCCAGATCCGCTCAGCTTGCGCAGAGGGGGCGGGGCAGCCCTTGCGAGCTGCCCCTGGGGGGTAAAAACAAAACCTGGGACCGAACCGGGCCTGCCGCGAAATACCAGAAGCAGCGGGAAAGCCTTCCAAACGGCAAGGACACTTCGCTGGCTGCCAGTGAACCCAGATCGATTCGGGTTCAACGGAGAAAACTCTATCCGCATCAATTTCTCTTGTCAAGAAGAAACATAAAGATCAGGACTGGCGGTAAAATGAACCTTACCTGTTGTGGCTCACCCGCGGATCCGCGCTTGCCGCGTCCCCTTCTGCCGTAACGTTTTGGGATACCATTGACAAGTTGGGAGGGTCCGGATACCCTTGCCAATCATCCTGCGGCTCCAGGAGGATGGATGCACCGCATCGTTGTGCTGGGAAGGATTGGTTACGACCTCTACTCCGAAGAGCGTCATGTGCCATTGCAGCGTGTCCGGCGCTTCCGGTGCGGCTTGGGTGGTTCTTCCGCAAATATCGCGGTGGGCTTGGCACGCCTAGGCTGCAGTGTCCGGATGGTGGCCGCCACCTCCGAGGACGCTATTGGCCAGTTTCTGCTTTCTGCGCTTGCGGACGAACACGTTGATACGAGTCTTGTCCAATTTGTCCGAGGGCACAATACGTCGCTTTGCCTGACCGAGGTTTCCCCACCGCACAGCTTCGAGCAGGTTTTTTACCGTGCCAATCCTGTTGATGCCTGCCTTACATGGAATGATTCCATCGGTCAGGCTTTGGGTGAATGTTCCTTTTTCGTCACCAACGGTACCAGCCTCTGCGCCCATCCCAGCCGCGAAGCAACGTTACGAGCCTTGCGCTTGGCAAAGGAGTCAGGCGCCACGACTGTCTTCGATGTGGATTATCGCGCGTCTTCCTGGGATTCTCCCGCGGACGCCGGAGCGTCGGCAATGGCCGCTTGGCCCTGGATTGACGTTCTGATCGCGAACGCGGCGGAGATTCGCTTGCTCGCGGTTCCTGGATCCTCCCATGTCTCGGAGTTCGAAATCGCGGTCGGCGCACTCTCGCGAGGAGTGAGGCTAGTGATCTGGAAGCAGGGGAATGAGGGAGCGACAGCGCTCGCTCAAGATAGGCAAGTGCACATCCCGGCTTTTCCCGTTACTGTTACTAGCACGATCGGCGCAGGCGACGGGTTCGCCGCGGGTTTCGTTTATGCCCAGGCCGAGGGGAAGCCTCTGGAAGAGTCCCTGCTCTACGGTAATGCCTGTGCTGCCTGCGTTGTCCAGCAAGTGGGATGTTCTGAAGCCATGCCCACACTTCCTGAGCTTCTTCTCTTCCTGCGCGAGAATTCCCCGGCCCCAAAGAAGAGGTAGTTGGGTCTTTGGCGCGAGAGACCGGAAGGGCGGTGAACCACCGATCCCAGCGTACGGCCTTTGTCGCGCCGTCACGCCAAGAGATCTGAGGTGTGCCATTGGCAAACCAAATGTTGTCTATGCTATGCAAGTCTCGCCGTCGCCTTTTTCACTTTCCTTTGACTTTTGCCTTTGCTTTTGGCTCTTTCTCCGCGCGCCGATTCAGGCGATTCCAGACACAGCTTACCCGGTTCGTCATCAGGGGGAGTTGTTGAACACTATCTGTATCTGTACCACACTTGAGGGGTGAGAATCTGGAGGGCAAGGCCAACCCCGACCCAATATCTTGAGTAGCTGAAGATGGTATACCACAACATCTAGTGGTTATTTGCCGGCTAAAAATAATTAGCGGAAATTCAAGAAATCCCTTGACTTGAAAAGAGTTACGGCCTATATTGTGGCCGGAAGTGGAAATTTGTGGTAAAAAGTAGCTCTAGACGATCGGATTGGGTAACACAAGACAAGTATTTCAGGACATAAATCATGCTACGCGGCAGGCACACGGCCACCGTGGACGTCAAAGGGCGGCTCAAGATACCGACCGAGTTCAAAGCCCTCCTTGAGGAAAAGTATGGTCCAGACTTTTATATCACAAGTCTTGACGGCCGGTGTGCCCGGATTTACCCATTTCCAGAATGGCGGAAAATTGAGGAAAAGCTGGCGGCATTGCCATCGATGAACAACCCCAAGAAGAAGTTCCTGGACCGCGCCAATTATTGGGGACAAACGGCGCGATTGGATGGACAAGGCCGGGTTCTGATTCCCTCGCAGCTTCGAGAGAGCGCTGAGTTGCGGAGCGAAGTGGCAGTCATTGGATATTTAGAACGTCTGGATGTCTGGTCCGTGGCTCGATTTGAAGAGTACCTGGAACAGACCCAACTGACGGAAGATGACCAAAAAACCCTCAGTGACCTTGGCATCTAAATGCACGTTCCGGTTCTGGTTAGCGAAGTTCTGGAATACCTGGCGGTGCGTGCCGCTGGGACTTACATCGACGCGACACTGAATGGAGGCGGGCACGCCGAGGCCATCCTCCGCGAATCCAGCGAAGTGAGACTTCTCGGCATTGACTGGGATGCGGTGATAGTGGCCAAGGCCCGCGAGCGGTTGGCGCCGTTTCAGGATAGAGCCGTGATCGTTCAAGGTAATTTCGCCGATATCGCCGAGATTCACCGCTCAAGCGGTCTTCCTTTGGCCGACGGATTGATTGCAGATCTGGGGTTGAGCTCGAACCAGCTTGACGACGCGGATCGAGGGTTCAGTTTTGACCGCGAAGGGCCGCTCGATATGCGAATGGATGCCGGTTGTCCCCGAACGGCGGCGGATTTGGTCAATCATCTACCAGAGGCTGAATTGGCAGATTTAATTTTTCAACTTGGAGAGGAGCGCCACTCGCGCCGCATTGCGCGAGCCATTATGAAGGCCCGTCCGATTCACAAAACCACCCAACTGGCGCAGGTGGTGGCGCGAGCAATCCCCCTCCGGACGGGCCTCCACCACATTCACCCCGCGACTCGCACTTTCATGGCCCTGCGCATGGCCGTGAACCGGGAGATGGGAAATCTGGACACATTTCTCGATCGATCGCCCGACGTTCTGGCGCCCGGCGGCCGGATGGTAGTGATCAGCTTTCACTCACTCGAAGATGGCAAAGTTAAGCGAGCCTTTCAACAATGGCAGCGCGAGGGCCGGGCCAATCTGCTGACCAAGAAGATCCGCAGACCAACCCCAGCAGAAATAACGGCCAATTCGCGCTCCCGTAGCGCGAAGTTGAGAGCCGTAGAAAAGATCAGCGGGGCGCGAGAGTTGAGGAACGACTGAAGAACATGAGAAGTCATCCACCGTCAGTCGCCGGCGCTCAGCACGTTCTGCCTCACCGGTTCACGATAAACGAACGTACTTCCGCCGATAGGCGTTAGGAGCAGGATACATGGCTACCGTAGCAATCCCGGTCGCAACACCTCGGCGCAGAGCACGCCACCAAACTATTTCCGGACGCGCCAACGTCCCCGAAGTCTGCTTCTCAAAAAACATCGACAATTCAAGGTTGAGAAGGGAAGTCGATCCGGACAAGAAGCGGGAGTGCTACAGTCTGCTCCTCACGGCCGTCCTCCTATTCAGCGCGATTCTAGGCATCGCCTGGCAGCACTTTGATTGCGTAAAGGAGAACTACCAGATCGAGGAACTTAAGAAGGAGAGCGCAACCCTTCGAGAGATGAACAGACAACTGCGGCTGGAAAAAGCAGCCATGGCTGATCCCCAACGGATCGATGCGCTGGCCCGGGAGGAGTTGGGATTGGCCCCGCCCGCTCCCCAACAAGTGGTCCAAGTGAGCGCCGTGGAGCCGGGCTCCCGTCAGGTTGGGGAATCCGAATTCGCCCGGAATTTTGTTGTGGCTCCTCCGGCCTCCAGCTCGGTTGCGCGGGAGCCGTAAATGCCCCGAAGTCCTATTCGGGATTCCTACCACAATCCTGCACCCCCAATGGTCCATGAACAGGAAGTCAACCCAGGGCCGAGCCAAGGTCTCCACCGAACCCTTTTGCTGGGGGGGATCTTTGCCTTTTGGATCGTGATAGCGATCACCCGCCTTTACTACCTCCAGGTCATCCAATACGTCTATTGGGTGAGGAAAGCGGACCAACAGCAGCAGCGGGTCATTGAGCTAACGCCCCAAAGAGGCGCCATTTTTGATCGCAGCATGCATCCGCTGGCGATGAGTCTGCCGGTAGATTCTATCTTTGCCGTTCCCTCCCAGATTTCAAACCGCGCAAGAGCAGCCCTGCGGCTGGCCCCAATCCTTCAGCTTGACCCGCACGAGCTGGTAAGCCGCCTTGAGGAATTTCATTCGTTTTGCTGGATCAAGAGAAAAGTGACCAAGGAAGAAGCGGTGCGGGTGAAAGAACTTGACCTGAGAGGGATCTATTTTCAGAAGGAGATGAAGCGTTTCTATCCGGAGGGAACCCTTGCAGCTAACGTGCTGGGGTACGTGGGCATGGACGATGAAGGGCTGGCGGGAATCGAATATGGGATGAACAGCGAAATCGCAGGGGAGCCGGGCCGCGTTATGGTCACGGAAGACGCCCGCCGGCATTTTCTCCGTTCCGTCCAGGGCACGGGCGAACCCGGGAAAAATATAGTTCTCACGATCGATCAGAATATTCAATATTTCGCACAAAAAGCCTTGAGTGATGGTGTTGCACAGCATCATGCGCTGGGGGGAGCAGTGGTCGTCGAGGACCCCAACACCGGGGCCATCCTGGCCATGGCCAGCTCTCCCACTTTTGATCCCAACCTTTACCGGCAGAGCTCCCCGCAAGCCCGTGAGAATCGGGGTGTTTCCTGGGTTTATGAGCCCGGTTCGGTTTTCAAGCTGGTCACTGTCTCAGCCGCCTTGGATGAAGGCCTAACGAATCCGAGCGAGGTCATTGATTGCCAGGAAGGGGGCATCGTTCTTGCGGGTCACACGATTCATGATGTCGAAAAGATGGGTTTTCTTAGCGTGGCGGATGTCTTGGCCAAATCAAGCGACGTGGGGACTATCAAACTCAGCCTGCGGCTAGGTGATGCTCGGTTTTACAGGTATATCCTGGGATATGGGTTCGGATCGAAGACTGGCATCGACCTGCCAGGCGAGGAGCGAGGATTGCTCAAGCCGCCGGACCGGTGGTCCGGGATTTCGATTGGCGAGATTTCGATAGGTCAGGAAATTGGGGTGACACCGGTCCAGATCGCTTCTGCGTATTCGGCCGTAGCGAACGGTGGCATCTATTTCAAGCCTCACATTATTCAGGACGTCTTCTTGGGCAACGAACACGATCCCGTAATCCCGCCGGAGGGACGGCGCATAATCAGTGAAAAGACAGCGGCAGAGATGCATCAAATGCTAATGGGTGTGGTTGCCCATGGCACAGGCACGAACGCTCAGATCAGCGGTTACACGGTGGAGGGTAAGACAGGAACCGGGCAGAAAGTGGACCCTGACGGCCGGTATTCCAGAATCCACCATGTGGCGTCTTTCGTAGGAATTGCACCCGCCCTGAAGCCTCGGGTGGTCATCCTAGTTTCGGTAGATTCACCGGTGGGGCAGTATTACGGAGCAGAAGTTGCTGCACCGGTTTTTAAGCAGATCGCCCAACAAACACTCGCTTACCTCAATGTTCCGCAAGACGATCCTGATTCGCTGCCGCGCATTGCCGCGAACGCCAGCCGGACAGTCCCCATGGCAGAACCGGGAAGCGTGAGCGGAGGCGCACGGTCTGCGGGTCCTTCAGCCGGCCCACGGTCCGCCCCGATTGAACCGGTCTCATATAACGAGTTGCCAGCAGTACCAAGTGCGGCAACCCAAGTTCTGAATGCAGGGCCAGAAGTCGCCATCCCTAATTTCTCTGGGCTTGCGGAAAGGCGTGTCGCTCAGGAATGCCAGCGCCTCGGACTCGACCTGGAACTGAGCGGATCGGGATTGGCGATACAACAGGATCCGCCAGCGGGAACCCAGGTCCCAGTGGGGGCCCGGGTGACCGTCGAGTTCGGTCGTTGGGGGCAGTGAAGCAGACCGGAACTTTCCATTGTTGTAGCGCCGCTTTATGAGCGGCGCAATATGCGAATCCCGCCACGGCGGTTACGCCGTGGCGGATTATGCAGTTTTGGAGCGATGCAACCTTGCTCTGTTGTGTATAAAGAAGCAGTTTTTAATCCGGCGGGAGGCAAGGACAGCAAAAGCTCCCGCTACCCCAAGACGCATCATACTATTGACTCCAGGGTGAGAGTTGAAGATGGTTATTGGCGAGATCCTTCGGGAAGTGCCCACGCTCGAATCCGGCGTCGCCCCGCATCTTGAAATTCAATCGCTCGCCTACGATTCGCGGTCCGTCAAGCCGGGCACGCTCTTCTTCGCCATCCAGGGAGAGCAGGCGGACGGCCACGACTTTATTCCCCGCGCTCTCGAAAACGGGGCCGTGGCAATTGTCAGTGAACGCCCCGCGCCCGAAGCGTTGAAATCCCGTTGGGTCCGGGTTGGAAAGATTCGCAGAGCCTTGGCGCTGGCAGGGCGGAATTTTTTCCATCATCCCGACCTCAGCCTCCAACTGACTGGTGTCACCGGAACCAGCGGCAAAACCACGACCGTCTATCTGCTGCATTCAATTCTAGCGGCCGCCGGAATCACGGCTGGACTTTTCGGGTCGATCGAATACCGGTTCGGGCCGCAAACAATTGTGGCGAAGAACACCACCCCGGAATCCCTGGACCTCCTCACTTACTTCAATGCCTTTCGTGAAGCGGGTGGGAATGCCGCGGTCATGGAAGTCTCCTCCCATGCATTGGACCAGGAGCGCGTCTGGGGCTTCCATTTCAAGGCTGCCGTTTTCACCAATCTCACGGGGGACCATCTCGACTATCATAAGGATTTCGAGCATTACTTTGCAGCCAAGCGCAAACTCTTCGAAGGTTTGGGCGCGCCCCCGCCTGAACTGAGCGTTATCAATCAGGATGACGCCTGGGCGGCAAGATTGATGGAGATTCCCCAATCTCGCCAGATTACCTATGGAGTGGAATCGAACGCACAGTACCGGGTGAAACAGTTTACCCTGGGGAGCGATGGCCTTCGCGCCACGCTCGCGGCCCCGGGCGGGAAATGGGAGATTGAATCTCCCTTGCTAGGGCGCGGGAACCTTGAAGATGTCCTGGCGGCGGCGGCGACTGCCGATGGCTTGGGCATCCCCCGGGAAAAAATTCAGGAAGGCATCTCCCGTCTTCGGCAAATCCCAGGCCGCTTTGAGAAAATTGATGAGGGGCAACCCTTCCAGGTCTTTGTGGATTACGCTCACAAGTACGATGCGCTGAAGAATGTTCTGAATACGGCCCGCCCACTAGCGCGAGGGCGCGTGATTACCGTATTTGGTTGTGGCGGAGATCGTGACCGGACCAAGCGGCCGCTGATGGGTGAAGCGGCCGGGACGCTCAGCGACCTTGTGGTGTTGACCTCCGACAATCCCCGCAGCGAGGACCCCATCAGCATCATGAATGACGTCATGGTGGGCTTGCAACGAGCCAGCAAGCCTTACCTGACGGAAGTAGACCGTGGAGCGGCTATCCGCCAGGCGGTTGAACAGGCGCGACCCGGGGATGTCGTGGTCATTGCAGGAAAGGGCCACGAAACCTATCAGATTTTGAAAGAGCGCACGATCCCGTTTGACGACCGGGAGGTGGCGCGCGCCATTCTTCACGAAATGGGGTGGGCGGAGCCCGGCCCAGACCATTCGTGAGGCTTCGCTTTAGAATGACAAAGGATGGTTCCCTTGCTCGCGCCTCCTCGCCTTCCACGTTTTCCCCACTTTGAGGAGAGGGCCGTGGATGAAGTGGCGCCTAGCTCAAGGAACCGAAATAATCATTGCTTTCGAGTGGTTTTAATCACAAATCTAAACGGTTCACCCAAGCCCGGCCGGGTCCCGTCACTCCATGAAGTTAACCTTGAGCGAAATCGCCCCAATCCTTGGCGCTAAATGCCGGAGCCCGCAGAAACTGGCCCTGGGTTACTCGATTGATTCTCGTTCCGTCAAGCCGGGCGAGCTCTTTTTTGCCATCCGCGGCAAAAGGTGGGACGGGCACCGATTTGTCCGGCAAGCGCTGGAATGTGGGGCAATTGGCGCCGTAATCGAACAGAAGGCGCTGGGCCAGTTTCAGGATCTAACACACGAGGAGCTAATTCCGGTCAACGACACGACGGCAGCTTTGCAGGAACTGGCCCGCGCCATCCGGCGCCGGTGGGGCAAGAAACTCGTAGGCGTCACGGGGAGCACGGGAAAGACGACGACCAAGGAAATGATCGCTGCGGTGCTGGCCTCGCATTTCCGCGTTTTGAAGTCGCCCGGAAATTTGAATAATCAATTCGGGATTCCACTCTCCTTGTTGGCGTTGGAGCCAGAGCATGAAGTCGCGGTGATGGAAATGGGAATGTCTGCGGGGGGAGAAATCGCGCGCCTCGCTTCCATTGCCGGACCACAGATAGGCGTGGTGACGAACGTGGCCCCTGCACACCTGGAGTTTTTTGATTCCGTGGACTCCATCGCGCGAGCGAAACGGGAATTGATCGAAGGACTTCAACCGCCCAAGGCTGCGATTCTGAATTTTGATGATGACCGCGTCCGCCGGTTTGCTGAGGGTTTTGATGGCAGAGTCTTGACCTTCGGCTTCAAGCAAGGCGCGCAGATTCGATGCTTGGAAGTGGAGACTTTCTGGAGCAAGTCCGGTCAAGGTATTCGTACGGAGTTCAGACTGGAAGGGGCGCCGTATCGCGGCAGGTTCACAATTCCGATGCCAGGGCGGCACAATGTTGAAAATGCTTTAGCGGCTATTGCCACAGCCGTGCTTTTTGATATTCCAGAGCCGGAAGTGCAGAATGCCCTTCGGGAATTCAAGCCTCCGGGCCAGCGTGCGGACATCATCTCGCTGCCCGATGGCCTGGTGATAATGAATGACTCCTACAATTCCAATCCCAAGGCGATGGAAATGATGCTGAAAACGTTGCGTGATTGGCCTTGCACCGGTCGGCGGATTGTGGTGGCGGGAGAGATGTTAGAGTTGGGTCCCTCTTCGCCGCAGTTGCACCGGGAAGTGGGCGCCATCTGCGCAAGGAGCGGCATTGATTGGCTGGCCGGAGTGCAGGGGGATGCGCGTTATATTCTGGACGGTGCGCGCGAAGCCGGTCTTTCATCTGAACGCATGATTTATTTCGACCGGGCCCAGGAAGCAGCGTTGTTCTGCCGTGGGCTACTCCGTCGCGGCGATGTCGTCTTAGTAAAGGGTTCGCGGGGCGTACATCTCGAAGAGTTGGTTAAAGCCTTGCAACCCAGCCCAGAAAACCACCATGATGGAAGAGAGCGCCCAAATTGATAGCGCGCCCACTTCCAATAAACTAACAACGCATGTTCTATCTTCTCTTCGAGAAATTTCATACCCATGTCCACCTCTTTAACCTTTTCCGTTACATCACGTTCCGTACCGCCTACTCCAGCCTCACGGCCCTCGTGCTTTCGCTCGTTTCCGGCCCCTGGTTGATCCGCAAGCTCAAGGAGTTTCAAATCGGCCAATATATTCGTGAGGAGGGCCCCCAATCCCACCAAGCCAAGGCCGGCACTCCGACTATGGGCGGCGTCCTGATTATCCTTTGTACCGTTCTGCCGACGCTTTTATGGGCGGACCTGTCAAACGTCCTGGTGTGGCTGACGCTGGGTGTGACGTTAGCCTTCGGCGGCATTGGATTCTGGGATGACTATCAAAAGTTACAGCGGCGCCAGAATCTGGGGCTTCGCGCCCGCTCCAAGATCCTCTACCAGGTGTTGGTCAGTTTTTTGCTGGGAATGGCGCTGGTCTTGCTGACGGTGAGCGGGCTCTACTCAACGAGTCTGACCTTTCCATTTTTTAAGAACATCCATCCCGATTTTCTCATCGAGCCTCTGCTGCGAACCGCTTGGACCTATCCGCTTGCATTCACCCCTTTTTTGATTCTAGTGATTCTGGTGGTGGTGGGTTCGTCGAACGCCGTGAATCTGACCGATGGATTGGACGGCCTGGCTATCGGCTGCGTCATCATAGCGTCGTCAGCGTTGACTGTACTCACTTATGTTGCGGGAAATGCCATATTATCCGGCTACTTGGACCTGGAACACCTTCCCGGTTCGGGAGAGCTGACTGTCTTCTGCGGAGCCATGGTGGGAGCCAGTATGGGATTTCTTTGGTATAACGCCTATCCGGCGGAAATCTTCATGGGGGATGTCGGGTCGCTTTCGTTAGGTGGGGCAATCGGAACCGTAGCTGTGATCATCAAGCAGGAGTTGTTGCTTCCTTTTGTGGGAGGTATCTTCGTGATTGAAGCCTTGTCGGTGATCCTCCAGGTAGGTTCTTTTAAGCTTCGCGGCAAGAGAATCTTCCGCATGGCCCCGATTCACCACCATTTTGAGCTTCAGGGATGGAAGGAATCGAAGATCATCGCCCGTTTCTGGATCATGGCCCTGGTGTTTGCGTTGTTCGCATTGACCACTTTGAAGCTGCGCTAAAGATGTAAGACGGTATTCCGGAAGGTCAGTGATAAACGCTTTTGACATCGGGAATTTCTGTGCATAAAATACGCATTAACATGCTGAAGTGGCCCAGCTTTCTAACCCGGCTGCTGAATAATAAAGGCAATACCTTCTGGGTACGAGACTCATGGCGCGTCCCAAGTCTTTCCGGAACCCGACCCGCGTCAGTCTGACGCTGAACGAGCAAACCGTGCGAACGGCGCGGCGGCTGGCCCGCACCGCGCGGCGGTCCCTTTCTGAAATCGTATCCGAAATCCTGGACGGGTACTTCCGAAGGAACGGATTCCCCCGGAAGGTGAACAAGGCATGATGGAATTGCGGGGAAAACGTGTGCTGGTGGTGGGAATGGCCCGGACGGGGTTCGCCGTGGCGTACCGCCTGAGCCGGGAAAAAGCGCTGGTGACGGTGACCGACCGGCGCCACCCCGGAGCTTTCCAGTCACAACTCTCGGCGTTGACCGCGGAAAAGATTGGTCTGGAACTGGGCATCCACCGTGAACAGACTTTTCTGAAGCAAGACTTGATCGTGGTCAGCCCCGGCGTTCCCTGGGACCTTCCGCAACTCGCGGCCGCCCGCGAAAAAGGGGTGAAGATTCTCCCCGAGGTCGAGGTCGCAACGTGGTTCCTTAAAGGGAAACTTGTGGCAGTCACGGGTTCCAACGGAAAAACCACCACCACGACCTTGCTCGGAAAGATTCTGGAAGCTTCCAGCCTTCCGTTCCTGGTCGGCGGCAACATCGGCACGCCACTGATTTCCTTTGCCAATCTGGATACGGCCGGGTTGATTATCGTGGCGGAATTGAGCAGCTTCCAACTCGAGGCGATTCAAGACTTGCGTCCCCAGATTGCGGTGCTCCTGAACATCACGCCCAACCATCTTGACCGGCACGGCACTTTTGAGGCGTACGTCAGCGCCAAGGCTCAAATCTTCCGCAACCAGCGGCCTGTGGATTTCGCCATCCTGAATGCCGATGATCCGGTAGTGGCCAAGCTGGCCGCGGCCATTGCCAGCCGCAAAGTCTTTTTCAGCAAGGAGCAGGACCTCCCGGAGGGCGTTTTGATTTCGAAGGGACGAATCCTCTATCGGACCGGCAACCTGGAAAGAACGCTGCTGGAGGTGAATGACGTGAAGCTGCGAGGCTCGTTCAACCTCGAAAACGTCATGGCCGCTTGCGCTGCCGCTTGCAAGCTGGGCGCCGATTTCGATTCTATCCGCAAAGTGGTGCGCGAATTTGCGGGGGTGGAGCACCGGCTGGAGGAAGTGGCAACGATCCGCGGCGTCGAATTCTTCAATGATTCAAAGGCCACCAGCGTGGATGCAACGGCCAAGGCGCTCACTGCATTCCAGGGGGGCATTCACCTGATTTTGGGCGGCAAGGACAAGGGAGCGCCTTACACGCCTCTGGTTCCGTTGGTCTCCGGCCGGGTGAAAGCGGTTTATCTGATCGGCGCAGCGGCGGAACGGATCTCCCAAGATCTTCAGGGAACAGTGGAGACGATTAGCTCTGGGAACTTGAAGACCGCAGTCCGCCAGGCGTTCTTGCGGGCCGTGCCGGGCGATGTGGTGCTGCTTTCTCCCGCCTGCGCGAGCTATGACCAATTTCAGGATTTTGAAGAGCGCGGCCGTGTTTTCAAGAAGTTTGTGGCGGAGCTGAAGACGGCAACAGAATTAGGGGTGTCAGCAGGAGTGCGGCGGCCATCACGTCCCACTACGGAAATGACCCCGCGCCGCACCAATGAGCCAGCAGATCAGGCTGATGAATCCGCTTCGCAGGTTCAGGAAGTAGTATCAGAGGCGGCAGTGACAGCCCCTGGAAAGGCATGCCCACCGCAGCTCGAGAAGTTAATGATCTTTGAAGTGAGTGCGGATGAAGTGAACTCCGAAGGGAAGCCGTTGAAGGGTGAGAATTCGATGGATTCGATTTCACCGGTTCAGACGGATGATCTGCGCGCTCCGGAGCCGGTTGAAGAGCCGGCAATGCATTATGAGGTTGTGAACAAGCCCCATCTGGCGGCCAGGCAAGAGGGATGACGCGGTTTTTCATCTGCCCCTGAAAGGCAATCGGGAATCCTATGGCGAGACGCCTGCAATCCGACAAGATCCTCTTCGGGACTGTGGTAGCACTGGTTCTCTTCGGCGCCCTGATGGTTTTCAGCGCCTCAGCCGTGATTTCCCAGCAGCTTTACGGGTCGAGTTACCACTTCCTGATCCGGCAAGTGGTGGGAGCGGCCATTGGGCTGGGCGGAATGGTTTGGATGATGAACCGGGACTATCGCCGCCTCGGTCATCCGGCATTCGTGTTTTCGCTGGCGGCGTTGCTGATGGGACTTCTCGGTGGCGTGCTCCTCGCCGCCCGCAGCCATAACACCCATCGCTGGTTTCACTTGGGTCCCGTCAATTTTCAACCCTCTGAGCTTGCCAAGATTGTGGTGGTCATTTTTATCGCCTATCTTTTGGGGATGCAACGGAACGATGTGAACGATATGAGGCATACCCTGTTGCCGATCGGCGTCGTAACCGGACTTACGGTTGCATTAATCCTGAAGGAGCCCGATCTGGGCACGGCGCTGGCGATTGTGATGGTGGCAGCCGCGATGCTTTTTTCCGCCGGGCTCCGCATCCGGTATTTTGTCGCGGCTGCGGCAGCCGGACTGCCGGTTCTGTATCTATTGATTTTCCATGTCACTTACCGGATGAACCGGCTTTTGGGATTCCTCTACTATGACAAGGACCCTCGGGGCAAAGGGTTCCAGATGCTCCAATCCCTCATTGCCGTGGGAACCGGAGGAATCAACGGTGTTGGATTGATGGAGGGCAAGCAGAAACTCTTTTTCCTTCCGGAACCGCATACGGACTTTATTTATGCGGTGATTGCCGAAGAATGGGGATTCCTGGGGGCGGGGCTGATTTTGGTGGCGTTCGGAGTGATCCTCTATCGCGGTCTGAAAGCCGCAGCCTTCTGCTCGGATCCCTTCGGCAAGCTTCTGGCCATTGGCTTGACTGTTATGCTGGTGGGGCAGGCGGTGGTGAACGTGAGTGTGGTGGTCGGCTTGATTCCCACTAAGGGAATTCCGTTACCGTTTGTGAGTTACGGAGGCTCTTCACTGTTGGTCAATTTATTTGCCGTCGGAATTCTGCTGAATATTTCGCAGCAAGCCGCTTGAGGGCGCCTTTGACCGGGATATACCAAAGCCCAACCGGGGGCCTTCGAGTGCTGATGGCGGCAGGAGGCACGGGTGGGCACATCTTTCCAGCGCTGGCGGTGGCTCGCGAACTTCAAAGCCTGACGGTGGTGGAGGGAGGCCAAAGCCTAGGGCAGACCACGCCGCAGATTGCTTTTCTGGGTACGAATCGGGGTCTCGAATCCCGTGTCATCCCTGAGCAGGGATTCGCTCTCCATGTGGTTGCCGCCGCCGGCCTGAAAAATATGGGAGTCGTCCAGCAGATCAGGAACTTTCTGATCCTGCCGAAAAGCGCGGTTCAGTCGGCTTCCATCCTCCGGTCTTTTCGCCCTCACGTTGTCGTGGGCATGGGAGGATACCTGGCAGGCCCCGTTATGTTGGAGGCGGCGGTCGCGGGAATTCCCACCCTGCTGATTGAACCGAACGCAGTTCCGGGGTTTACGAACCGGCTGCTTGCGCCGTTCATTTCTCTTGCGGCAGTGGGATTCGAAGCGACTTCGCCTTTCTTCGGGAAGAAAGCGCGCTGCACGGGGCATCCGGTCCGGGCATCTATTGCTCAGATTCCTCCCAACGATCACGTTGCCCCGATGACCCTGTTGATTGTTGGGGGCAGCCAAGGTTCGATGGCAATCAATAACGTTGTGATTGAATCTCTTCCGCTTCTTGCCAAGCGGAAGGACACGTTGAAAATCATTCATCAGTCGGGTTCTCGTGATTTCAACCGAGTTCGGGCCGCGTATGCGAAAGAAGGGATCGACGCAGAGGTTCACGCCTTCGTGGACGATATGGCGGAAGCTCTTTCCCAGGCCGATTTGGTGGTGTCCCGTGCTGGCGGGACGGTGGCGGAGCTTGCCGCGGCGGGAAGGGCTTCAATTCTGATTCCGCTGCCCTCGGCCTCTGATAATCATCAGCTTGCGAATGCCAGAGTGCTGGCAAACGTAGGAGGAGCGAGGATTCTGGAGCAGCATGACCTGAATCCCTCCAGGTTTTACCAGGCAATCGTCGAATTACTTGACAGCCCCAGCGCGTTGACTGCAATGGAGACCAACGCGCGGAAGATCTTCATTCCCGATGCAGCGAAGCGCATTGCGGGCTTGGTTTTGGAACTGGCACGGCGGTGATGTGGCGCCAGTTGTCAGACGCTAGGTTTCAAGCAGCAGATTTCAGAAGGCGATGGGCATTTGCTGTAGCGCCGCTCGGAGATTGCCTTGGCAGGGAGCGGCGAAATCCGCCAGTCACAGACCGGCGCTCCAGAATCGGGTGTCGCCTCTAAACGAAATAGCATGGACTCTTACTTAACACTAGGGAAAATCCGCAACATCCACTTTGTGGGAATTGGCGGAATTGGCATGAGCGGCATTGCCGAACTTCTGTTGAACCTGGGCTTTGCGGTTTCCGGCTCTGACCTCAAGGAGACTGCCGTCATCCAGAGGCTGAGGGGTTTGGGAGCGGCCATTGCGCTCGAGCATTCGGCCGCAAATGTTCGCGGCGCTCAGGTCGTGGTGTATTCGTCTGCCGTTTCGCCCGGCAATCCAGAAGTCGTTGAAGCCAGGCGGCTGCAAATCCCCGTCATCCCCCGGGCGGAGATGCTGGCGGAGCTGATGCGGCTCAAGTTTTCGATTGCCGTGGCCGGGGCGCACGGAAAGACCACCGTCACCTCCATGATCGCCGTCATGCTCACACAAGCTGGGCTGGACCCCACGGCGGTGATTGGCGGACGGCTGGATGTTTTTGGGTCCAGCGCCCGCCTGGGCAAAGGCCAATTGATGGTGGTCGAGGCGGATGAGAGCGATCGATCCTTCCTATACCTCTTGCCCTCCATCGCCGTCGTCACCAACATTGACCGGGAACACCTTGACCACTATAAGGATCTGGATGAAATCCGGTCAGCGTTCCTTTCCTTCATGAATAAGACTCCCTTTTACGGAGCCGTCATTGCCTGCTGGGATCATCCTTGGAAGGAGGCATTTGCGCCTCTTCTTCCGCAAATTCGCCGGCGGTTGATCACTTATGGAATCGAACCCGGCGCCTGCCTAACCGCCGGCGGAATCCGCGCCAATAACGGAGGATCCAGCTTCGAAGTGTTTGACGAAGGGCGCGGACTCGGACGATTTTCTCTGGATGTCCCCGGCTTGCACAACGTCCAGAATGCTTTGGCGGCGGTGGCTGTGGGCCTTGAATTGGGACTTGAAGCTGATCCGATTCGCGAAGGGTTGAAGCGGTTTCGCGGCGCTGACCGCCGCTTCCAAATCAAAGCCGAGCAGGACGGCATCACCGTGGTGGATGATTACGGCCACCATCCCACGGAAATTCGTGCGACACTGGATGCAGCGCGCTCGCGCGGGGCGGGGCGCATCTGGGCTGTATTCCAGCCTCACCGGTATACCCGGACCCGGTTCCTGTTTGATGACTTCGCTCCGGCATTTGCGGGAGTCGAGCGGGTTTATGTCATGGATATTTACCCGGCCAGCGAGGAGCCGATTCCAGGCGTGACCTCGCAGGCGCTGGTGAAGCGAATGTGTGAACAAGGTTGCCTGGGGGCTCGGTATGCGGCTTCGGAACATCAAATGGTGGGAGAGATTATAGCCGAGGCTATTCCGCCCCTGACGGTGATGACGATCGGGGCCGGGAGCGTCTGGAAGGTCGGGGATGCTCTGGCCCAAGCGCTCATCCATTCCCGGAGCGCCGTAGCAGACCCTCGGTAGAAGTAGCAAAAATGGGGTTGAGCCCTGCCCAAGCCCCGATCTCACTGGGGATTGAGATAAATGAAGATCCTCCAGGAAGTGCCGCTTCCGCAGCAACTCGGTCTGGAAGGTGAACCACCCTACCGGCGGCGCCAGAAAGCTGTGGCTGTCCGGCGAAGCCGGTTTTCCAGCGCATGGGCCTTGATCAAGTTTATCCTGACGATTCTCTGTCTTGGCGCTCCCTCTGCTTTTGGCCTTTACCAGCTTGCCATTTACGCCCAACGGACGCCGCTGCTCATGATGAAACCCGATCAGGTGCAGATTGAGGGTGACCATAATGTTTCGCGAGCGGAAATCCTGAGCGCGCTTGGCATCGACCGTCCATTCCTTGAGAAAAGCGGGGTCCAACTCCTCCGCCTCGATCTGAGCGTCCTGCAATCTCGTGTGGCGGCGATTCCCTGGGTTGAATCTGTGACGATAATCCGGTCCCTTCCGCACCAACTCACGGTCAGGCTGGTGGAGAGGCAGCCGGTTGGTTTTGTAAACGTGGGCGGACAGATCAAGCTGATTGACCGTGGAGGGGTCATTCTGGAGCCTCCGCAAAGGGCGCGGTATGATTTTCCGGTCCTCTGGGGGTTGGATTCACTTTCAAGCCTGGCTGACCGGCGGGCCCGCTTGTCGCTATACTTGGAATTTAATCGCAAGACGGCCGGGGAGGCGGCGAAATCAGGCTGGATTATCTCGGAAGTGGACCTGACGGATGGGCAAAACCTGAAAGCGTTGCTCGTCCAGGGAAGCTATACGGTTTTAGCTTATTTCGGCCAGCGGAAATTCGCCGGGCGGTTCCATCGATTCGTTGCGCTCATGCCCCAAGTGATCTCATCTGGAACCAAAGCCGGTACGATGGACCTGCGATATCCCGACCAAGTCGTGGTAGATCCCGCTGGTTCTCCTCCGCAAAATGGTCAAGCAAAAAAAGGAAAGACCGGCGCCGCGGCTGACACCACCGCCCACTAGCCACCGGTGCCTGCATGCGGGCCGGAAGGTCGCAAGCATTTTATGAGCAAAATCTCTTACATCACGGGCTTGGACCTTGGGAGTACGAAGACGTGTGCTCTGATCTGCCAGCTTGGCGAGGATGACAAGTTGGAAGTTCGTGGATTTGGAGTTTCCGAGTCCAAAGGATGGCGCCGGGGCTTGATTGTCAATATGGATTCGGCGGTCCTTTCGGTCAAGAAAGCTGTGGAAGCAGCGGAGGAGTCCTCCGGCATCTCCATCGATAACGTTTACGCCGGTTTTGGTGGGCCGCACGTTAGCGGCGCCAATTCGCGTGGGGCTCTGACGTTGGGTAAATCGGCTGAGAACATGCGAGAAGTGAAGACCGAAGACGTGCGCAAAGTCTTCCAGATTGCCCAAGGGGTTTCGCTACCCCAGGATCGCAAGCTGGTCTATGCCGAGCGGCAGGAATATTTACTGGATTCCCAAAACGGCATCCGGAATCCGGTGGGGATGGTTGGTTCGCGGCTGGAGGTGAACGTCCATTTGGTCTTGGGATCGGTTGCCGCCCACGAAAACATTGTAACCGCCGTCAACCGGGCGGGCATCGTAGTGAACGACACGGTATTCGAGGCACTGGCAGCCGCGGAGTCGTGCTTGACGGCGGACGAACGCGAACTGGGGGTGGCACTCGTTGACGTGGGCGGCGGGTCATCCCACTTGATTTGCTACCAAGAGGGTAGCATCCGCCATTCTGCAGCGCTTCGTATTGGTGGCGAGCATTTCACCAACGATCTCGCGGTCGGGCTTCTCACCCCGATTCCCGAGGCTGAGAAGATCAAGATGGAGTGGGGCCGGCGCGATCCTTCCCAAAGCGGAGGGCCAGCCGTGGAAGTTCCGAGCGTCGGCGACCGCCCGGCGCGCATGATTGATTACAATAAATTGAATGAGATTATCGAGCCCAGAGCGATGGAGCTTCTGGAGCTTGTGCAAACGGAACTCAGCCGCTCGGGTTCGGAGCGGCAGTTGGGCGCGGGAGTGGTTTTTACTGGCGGCGGCGCGAAGCTGGGTGGACTGATGGCGCTTGCTGAACGAACTTTGGAACTTCCGGCCCGGCTCAGCCAACCGGGCGGCGTCGAAAAATTGGGAGAAAATCTTCTGGATCCGGTTTTTGCAACTGTTACCGGACTGGTTATCCATGGATATCGTTTACGACATCTGCAAAGTGTCCGGGAGACAAGTCTTACTGGGAAATTGCTGGGAATTTTCCGCAGTAAAGGGGACTGAAGCAAAGCAATGAGCAGGAAGAAATGCAGGCTCGAGTGACGATTCCTCTGGTATCCTGGCCATGAGGATTAACTTGAACCGGAAGAGAGTCTGGAATGAACTTTGAAGAAGAAAATGGGAATCTTCGAGTTGACTTCTCCGACGAGCTTCGTCAAGGCGCGAAGATCAAGGTGATCGGAGTGGGCGGCGGCGGCGGCAATGCCGTGAACCGCATGATCGCTGCTAAATTAGAGGGTGTGGAGTTCATGGTGGCGAACACGGACCTCCAGGCCCTGAGCGTGTCCAAGGCCCCCATCAAGATTCAGCTTGGCGCAAAACTCACCAAAGGTTTGGGTGCCGGCGCCAACCCGGAAATTGGACGGCGTGCGGCATTGGAGGACACCGAGAAAATCTTGGATTGCCTGGACGGCGCGGATATGGTGTTCGTCACGGCCGGGCTAGGCGGAGGCACGGGAACGGGCGGCGCCCCGGTGGTGGCCAGCCTTTCCCAGCAGCTCGAAGCCCTGACTGTGGCCGTGGTCACAAAGCCGTTCGCTTTTGAAGGCAAGCGCCGGATGCAGCAGGCCGAGCAAGGGCTTGAAGAACTGGGCGGGACTGTGGACACCGTGATCTGTATCCCCAATGAGCGTCTGATGCAGTTTGTAGATAAAGGCACCAGCTTCTTTGAGGCGTTTCGCATTGCTGACGACATTCTGCGCCAAGGCGTGCAGGGAATTTCCGACATCATTACCATCACCGGCATCATCAACCGTGATTTTGCGGACATTAAGACGATCATGCAGGGCATGGGCTACGCCGTGATGGGAACAGCCACGGCCAGCGGAGACGACCGGGCCGTCGAAGCAACGAACCGCGCCATCTCCAGCCCGCTGCTCGAGGACGCTTCCATCAACGGCGCGCAGGGTATCCTGCTGAATATCACGGGGTCGAGCAAGTTGACGCTGCACGAAGTTCACTCCGCCTCATCCATTATCCAGCAGGCTGCCGCCGATAATGCCAATATCATCTTTGGCGCCGTACTGGATGAAAACATGAACGACGAAGTGAAGGTGACGGTGATTGCCACGGGCGTCAAGTCGGATAAGTATGGCAAGCCCATTCGCACCGGCCGCACCGGCATTACCAATTCAACCCGGATTGTTCAGGAAACCGTAAAAACCGTGGTGCAAAGGCGGGAGAAATTGCCAGTGGACGCGAAGCCCGAGGAATTGAGCCCTGAGATCACCTTAGACGATCTCGATGTGCCGGCTTACCTGAGAAGGCGGAAGGCGGAATCGTCCGAACCCGCGAATTGAATTGGCCTGAAAAACAAGTGATGGACATCTACGAGGAAATTACTAAGCTCAGGAAACAGGGACGCCGGGGCGCGCTTGCCACGATCATTCAGGTACAAGGCTCTGTTCCCAGTTACGAGACCTCCAAGATTCTGATCCGGGAGGATGGGTCGATTGTGGGGACCGTCGGCGGCGGTTGCGTGGAGGCGGAAGTTTGGTCTGTGGCCCAGGAAGTGATGCGTGAGGAGCGGCCGCGCCGCCTGCACTTCAACCTGAACCAAAATCCTGAGTATGACGAAGGCTTGGTCTGCGGCGGCTCGCTGGACATTTTCATTGAGCCGATTCTCGCCATCCCAACTCTCTATTTGCTGGGTGGAGGACACGTTTCACTTTCCCTTTTCAAGGTGGCCCAGACCGCTGGCTTTGAGAGCATCGTTTGTGACGACCGCGAAGCGTTTGCGAATGCAGAGCGTTTTCCCGAAGTCAAGGAGACCTACTCCGGCCCTTGGGAAGATATATTTCCTAAGCTGAGCCCCAATGTCTTCTCCTACCTGGTCATCGCCACTCGAGGCCATAAGAGTGACCTGGCTTGCCTGCGTTGGGCGCTCACCACTTCGGCCCGTTATATCGGAATGGTGGGCAGCCGGCGCAAGCTTGTTGAGTTTTTCAAAGTCCTCGAAGACGAAGGCGTACCACCGGAGATTCTGGAAAAGGTGCACTCTCCTGTGGGATTGGACATTGGCGCCTTAACTCCCGGAGAGATTGCTGTTTCGATCGTGGCGGAAATGATCGCTGCGCGCCGCAATGCCTTGCCCTCGGTTCCTTCTCTCGCTTACCAGCCGAAAGTTCAAATAACATCGTGAGCCAGGATGATGTCGCCGCATTGATTCTTGCCGCCGGGGAATCTTCCCGCATGGGGCAGGATAAGGCGCTGCTCGACTACCGTGGCAAAACTTTTCTGGCGGCGATCATCGGCAATCTCCGCGAAGCCGGAGTGCAAGAGATTGCTGTGGTGCTTGGACACCATGCGGAATTGATTCAGGCCACCGTCAACTTGAACGGAGTGCGCGTCGTTCTCAATCCGAACTACAGACAAGGCCAGACTTCTTCGTTGCAGGCTGGACTTGCGGCATGGAGTGCCGCGGGGCCGCGGGCAATTTTATTGTGTTTGGTGGATCATCCCGCAGTCAGTCCAAATGTCATTGGCGCCATCCTCGGCCGATACCGTCAATTTCCTGTGCCGGTCATTGTTCCGGCGTTTCGAGGCCTGCGCGGTCATCCGGTATTAATTGGGCGAGAACTCTTCGCGGAGCTGATCGCTTTGCCTGCCGAAGCAGGAGCCAACACCGTGGTTCGCAAATACCAGTCAGCCACCCAGATGGTGGAAGTTGAGGACGATACCATCCTCATTGATATCGATGATCCTGTCGCGTACAGCAAGCTGACGGAAGGCTGATATGGAGGTGAGCATCGCGCGTTGTCACATTGGTTCAGGTTCTCTTCAGTGAGGAGCTTCAACATGGAGGAAGGGGCTTACTTGAGTAAGCGGGCACGCCGCTCTTCCAGCCGCTTCTGGAGGCAGGTGGGGCCTTGAGTGCTACGGACCGTCCGCTCGATCTCCTCGGCCTGTCCCTCCTGGTCCGCAAGATACGTTTCGACTTCTTGGGCGTGGTCCAGATAGTAGAAGATCGCCCCGTAAACGTCGCGGAGAGTGAGTGACGGGAAGCTGTGTTGGATTTGCTCCGCCGTTATTTGTCTCGCATCCCGGACGGCTCGTCGCAACGAGCCGTCCGGGATGCGAGACAAAGGAAAAGAGTGCCCTTCCGGTCTTCGAACAAAACTTCGTGAATAATCCAGGATATGCGCCAGAGGCCGGGTCGAGACAAGAGGTATTGGGGAATATGTTCTTTCGGTACATGCCCAACGGGACGGCCCGCTCCCCGGGGGTGCCAGCATGTCTTCCGAGTCGGCCGTCACTCGGGGGCGATCTCCACAGTAACCAGGCGGACCACATCTGCGGTTTGCCGATGGACGGCTACCTCTGGCGGTCGACGACGCGCCGTACTCAGTTTTGTCGAAGTACGGGATAAAGCGAAGCAGACCGGTTCGAGAGACTATTACTCAGGGAGTTGCTCGGGCGAGCCCGTGCAATCACCTGGCCCATAGAGTTTGGCCTTCCTGCCGCTTGATTTCCACCACCGCTGCCATCGTTTGGCCATCTTCGCAGCGATCGTTGGGTCTTCCGTGTAGAGCCAGTGATGGGTGTTTTTCTCAAAGATTACAAGATGAGTAAGTTGCTCAAGAGCGTTCACCGCGTCTTCATGAACTAAGGGGTCGCGAAGTGCTTCGATGAGATAAGGAATGGCCCTGTGGCTCCCGGTATTCGCTAATCCACGCACGGCGAGTTGCTGTACTGGGGGTTCATTGGGTGGCCCGAGTGGGTAATGAACGAGCGGCGCCAGAAAGGAAACAACATCCCGCCCGCCCAGCTCACCCAAAGCTGGGATCGCTACATTCTGCCATGCAGGGTCTCTCGCAAATTCAGCCAGCAACGGCACGTAGGCGCGGTCGCCTGTCTGGGCCAGTGCATCGACGGCCTGCCATGAATAGTCCCTCCGGCGATCTTCGATCAACTTGGCAAGGGACCACGTCGACTCGGCTGTATTGAGCCGCCCCAGAGCTGGGATTGCTCTGCTCCTTGCGAACGAATCCCCGCTGTTGGCAAGAGCGATAAGCGTCTCTTCCAAGAAGGGGGGCGCCATCGCGGTAATGGTCTCGATGGCTTCTATTCTGAGGTCAAAATTGCGGCTGCTGAGATTCTTCAAAAAAGGCTCAAAAGCCTTCTCGACCTTTGCGTTTTCGCCTTCGACAACGGTTATCTCGAACTCCTTCCGGAACGAACGGGACTCAGGAGCAAGAAGCATACCGAACCTATTCGTCCGAAGGCTAAAGCGAAGATCTCGGTTCGCAGAGACGCGATACCTTCCAGGACGATCGATTCGAAACCACTGGTTCAGGAGCAGCCGCTGGGTATAAGTGGCGCCTGGGCGCAGCACTCTTGAGCCACCGCCGGCGCAACTCCCCACATACCCACATCGCCAGCGGCCTACCGCCATCACCCCCGGGACATCGAAGGAATAACCACCAAAGAAGGCACAAACGCCGTAAGGGTTTGAGTCCTCGATGTAGACAGGGACGTTTCCTTTGTTCGTGGTCTCGAAAACGAACCAGACAGGTTCACCCAAGAGGTAGGCTGACTTTTGAGGGAAGAATGTGGCGGTCAGTTCTTGCGCGGAGGCTGGAACCGCCGCTAGTAGGCAAAATACCAGCGCAATGAACGGCCATTGACTCCGCTGAATAGCAGCACGGACAGGCTGTTCACTGCAAAGGTTCGGGTTCTTTAGACTCGTCAATGACATAGATTGGCGCGGTTGCTCCGGCGGAAGCCCTACCAAGTTAAACAGTCGCCCGACCTCGCTGATTGCTATAATCTGTCCTTAGGCGGTGAGGAATGAGAGACTACCATATCAATGTTTTTTACAGCGAAGAAGACGGCGGATACATCGCCGACATCCCCGATCTTCCCCACTGTGCCGCTTTTGGCGAAACGCCGGAGCGGGCCTTGGCCGAGGTTCTTAAGGCCAAGGCTGCCTGGATCGAAGCTGCCAAAGCAGAAGGCAAGCCGGTTCCTCCACCCACTTTCAGACCGGTGAAATATCAAGTGTCGAAAGTCCCAGCCTGACGCCTCGCCCCACGGGACGCGAGTGCCGCGCGCGGGTAAACTCGAATGTTCGGCCGGCCAGAGGTCCGAAGCTGCGGGCTACGAATAGGAAGTTTTCATGCAAAGTGAACCTCCCTTTCGAGAATTGCGGCGCACAGTCCTAACCCGGCGAAGCCAGAACCAAACCTGACTTGCCTGAACAAGGAAATTCGACACGGTCATTCCCGCGAAGGCGGGAATCCAAGAGCCGCCGGAGTGATGGATTCCGGCGCGTCGCGCGCTGTCGATTGAACCTTCAATACTGATGCGCGAGGAGTGAAGCGGCTCTATTGAAAGAGTTCCAGCGCATTCAGCACGGTGCAATACACTTACGGTAAGGCTTTGCAGGATATCGCCACAGGAATTCTCCCAATAGCGCAGCGCATTGCGATAAGCCGCGCCGCGCTCACCCTGAAAATGGCCTTCCAGGATTTCGGCTTGTGCGGATTCCGAAAATGCCGAGCGGGTAGCGCAGAGTTTCGCTTCCCAGAAACTCTGCGGTCTTTCGACTCAAAGCAAGAACCGCAGACTTTGAAAAGCACAAAGTCTGCGGTACCTGCTCCAACTCGACCCGTGCCAGTCACCGGGCTGCGCCACCGCGGTACCAGCTATCTGCGATGCGCTTTCTTCTTCGTAGCACGCTCCATGCTGAAGGTGTGAATCTCTGCGCAGACCTCCGTGTCCCACAGGCGTATTTCCCCCTTGTTCCTACTGTCTTCCCACGCCAGCAATTTTCCGTCCGAGGAAAACTGGGCGAGCCCATAAACTATCGGGACGGCGCAGTGTCCGACCTCCTTCCACTTATCCAGGTCCCAAACGTGCACACCACCTTGGCGGGCCTCTACCCACTTGAGTGAACCTTGCTTCGTAAAAGTCAAAGCGTCGAGCGGCCTCCGCAGAGAGATGGGAGCGTACTTTTCTCCTGACCGCACGTCCCACAGGCAAACTTTCCTCCCTGAGCCACCGGCGAGCGTCTTGCCATCAGGCGAGAATGCGAATGGCGCGACGAACCCACAGCCCTTGTATCTGCGCAGCCTTCTACTCCGCTCAACGTCCCAGGCCGCCAGGGAGCTACGGACCGGAACCAAACCCACGAACGAAATTGTAGATACCGCCAAGACCCGGCTGGGTGAAAAGGCCACTGCCACTCCAATCGTGGAGGCGGGGCTGCGAACCAAACTCGAAATCTCCTTACCAGAACGGGTGTCTATTACCTTCACAGCGGGACGCATGGGTAATAAATTGCCAAACCCGTCGGCAATGAGCCGCCCACCCGGCGAGAATGCAAGTGACCAAACCATGGGAAATGGGACGCCCGAGGAAAAGGGGATAAAGGATCCGCCGGTCTTAAAGGAGTCTGAGACTCGCCCTTTATTGACCTCCCAGACGATTATCCTAGATTCTGCCCGGTACGGAGGATAGGCCGTCATACCGTAAACACTCGCAGCCAGAAGAGTGTTGTCCGGCGAGAAGCAGAGAGCCAGGACGGTCTTTACACGGTTGTCGGGAAACGACCAGCCGCATAATCTCGCGCCCCGTCTGCGTGTCCCAGAGGTAAATTGGCGTCTCAGTGGAGGTTCCGGGAACCGGGATGGGGCTTCGCTTGGCCATGCCAATTGCTGCCAGCAGTTTCCCGTCTGGCGAAAGAGCAAGCCCAAAAACAGACGGGGCGCCCTTCCCATTGACTTTTCCGCTGTCGCGCGGCGAGGGCGCTGGTCCTGAGCGAACGAGCCCCTCCCGAGTGACGGCCACCAGCCCCCCGTCCGGTGAGAAAACTACCCTCTCGATGGACGTGCTGGCTGCGTGGGCTGACCCGCACACGGGAAAGCCGAGGGCGAACATCAGGAGCAGGGCGAGAGTAACACCTATCATCGACTCTATTTATTTCACATGCGCGTTGGCATCGGCTTTAGAGACCGGCGGCATCTTGAAGCTGCGAATTTCCTTGCAGCCAGCAACATCCCAAAGGTGCACCAGACGCTTGTGAACATCGCCCCAAGCGAGAAGCTTGCCATCCGGCGAGAATTGCGCGGGCATGCGAATCTGAGGGATGGCGCATCGCCGGGCTTCGCGCGACATGTTGGTGTTCCACATGGACACGACGCCGCCGGCCGCCGCCACCAAGGACTGGTCAGAGGAGAACGCAAGAGCCACCAGAATTCCTTGCTTGAGCCGAACCGAACCGAGCTTTTTACCAGTTTTCACGTCCCACGTGCAGATATTTCGCCCCCGCGCCCCTGCAAGCATCCCACCGCCAGGCGAGAAGGCCAGCATAACCACGACGTCGCATCCGCTGTATGTCCTAATGGTTTTGCCCGTTCGGATGTCCCAGAGAACGACCGGAGACTTACGAAAACCGGTGGGCTGCCCAGCTACTTGGCTTTGGGGGGAGAACTGAACGGAGAAGACCCCGATCCCCCAGCGGCTGAACCTCCGAACGGCTTTAGCTTTGGCCACGTCCCAGACGACCAGATGGCCTTGCGGGCCCTCAAATATCTCTCCGGCGGCGAGGTACTTCCCGTCCGGTGAGAAAGTAAGGCTGTTGGCAAAGTGGGGGTTTAGCGGCTCGAAGTCCGTGAACCGGATGTGCAGATTGGGTGGTTTCACCTGCCAGACGGTGACGTTATCAGGATGGATGACTTGCGACGTAGACGGAAGCAACAGCGAATGCACCAAGGAGCGTGTGGTGGGTGCTGCGAGTAGCTTACCGTGCGGAGAAAGCGCCAGTGACCAGCGTTGTGCTTTCCAGCCTTTGGCGCTGATCTTCCCAACTGTGCGTCCCGTAGCTGTGTCCCAGATGAAGAACGGCGTGCCCTTGGCAACTGCTGCGACCCGCTTCCCGTCGCCAGAAAATGCGACCGATAGAACACGTGCCGCGAAGATGCCTCTGCCGAAGATCAGCCCGCCGCCAGCGGCCATGGCTGGCATTGAAGGATAGATCAGGAATCCAGCTATTACCGCAACCAGAAAAACCATCCATCCAGCCGCCAGCCCCACTCTACGGAGACTCACAGCCTCTCAACCCCCTCCGTTACGACTCGCTGGGCACAATCATACCATTCCATCTTACTGCCGCAGCGGCCGCCATCATTCATAGCGCAGAGCTACGATGGGATCGAGCTTGGAGGCTTTCATGGCAGGCCAGATGCCAAAGAAGAGACCGACGCTCACGGCGACAATGAAGCCCGTGAACACGGACCAGAGAGGGATGCTGGTGGGGAATTGCGGGGCCATCGCCTTCACCAAAAAGCTGATGGAACAACCGAGAAGAATGCCGAGGATTCCTCCGGCGCCGGTTAACGTCATGGCTTCGAGCAGGAATTGCCAAGTGATGTCACTGCGCCGCGCCCCAATGGCCTTTCTCACTCCAATTTCGCGGGTGCGCTCGGTGACGGAGACCAGCATGATGTTCATCACGCCGATGCCGCCCACCAGCAGGCCAATGGAGGAGAGAACAACCATGGCCAGCGCCGTGGTGGCAATAATCTGCTTGAACTGAGAGATGATGGATTCGGCGGTGGCGAGGCCGAAGCTGTCCGCCTGCCAGGGTTTGACGCGGCGCCGGCGGCGCAGCAGGCCGGTGATTTCATCCTCCGCCTGGCTCATGCGGCCGGGATAGGCCATGGCCATGATGAAGTTGTCCTTTGCGGCAGGGTAGATGCGCTTGTAGGTCAAGTAAGGGATGTAAACGAGGCGTTCACTGCCGGTGTCGCCCAGGAATTCCTTCCGCTTTGCCAGCGTGCCGATGATCCGGAAGGTGTTGCCGCCCACGATGATGTTCTTACCGACAGGGTCTTCGTGGGGGAAAAAGCGCGTCACCACGTCGGCCCCAATCACGGTCACAAAGCGGCGGTGCTGATTCTCAAACTCCGTGTAAAACCGGCCCTCCGCCAGCGTCGCATTATTGACGCGGATGAAATTCGCCGTGGCGCCGTCCAGGTTGCCATCCAGCATGTCCGCGCCCTTGTATTTGATAACCGGCGGAGTGGACGGCCAGAGTGCCACGGCCACGTCTTCCACGTCCGCGCATTCGTCGCGGATGGCCATGGCGTCATCGAAGGTCAGGGGCTTACGCATGCGTTCTTCGCGCGTCAGGCGGAAATGGACGCCGGGCTCAAACTTATAGACGAAGATAGTGCGGGTGCCAAAGCTCTTGGCGACGTCGGCCATCTGGGTTTCGAGGCCGGAGACCAGGGAGGCGACGGCAATCACCGTGGTGGTGCCGATGAGCACGCCGAGAACGGTGAGGAAAGACCGGACCTTGTGGCTGCGCAGCGTGTCCAGCGCCAGGAGCAGATTTTCGCCAATATTTCGCCGGTATGCTTGCATTTTCAGGATTCCGTTCGCAAGGCTTCGATGGGGTCAAGCTTGGCCGCTTTGCTGGCCGGGTAGATGCCGAAGAACAAACCCACAATGGCGGAGAGCAACAACCCTACCACCACCGCGGTCACAGGAACCGCGGACGTAAAAACAATGTTGACGAGGGCGCTGATGCCATAAGCAAAAATGACCCCCAGCACGCCCCCCGTAATCGCCATCACCGCCGATTCGGTGATGAATTGCAGCAGGATGTCCCGGCGGCGCGCGCCCAGGGATTTGCGGATGCCAATTTCGTGCGTCCGCTCGGTAACGCTGGCCAGCATGATGTTCATGATGACGATGCCGCCGATCACCATGAAAACGGCCACCACGCCGATGGTGACCGCAAAAATCGATCCCGTCAGTTGTTGCCAGGCCGTCATCAGCGTGTCAGAGGTGTTGATGCCGAAATTGTCCTCGGCATCATAAGTCAAATGCCGGCGGGCGCGCATCAGTGCCCGCACTTCATCCTCCAGCGCTGCCATCTGCCCGGAGTTCCAGGCCTGAATGGAAACGTTCAGGTGGGGGCGGGCGACGAAGACCTTCTGGAAAGTGGAGAGCGGGATCTGGACGAAATTGTCCTGGCTTTGGCCGAAGGTGGTGCCGATTCTTTTCGCCACGCCGATGACGCGGAAAGGCAGGCCTTTGACCATGATCTCCCGGTTGAGCGGGTCCACATTCGGGAAGAATTTAGTCACAATATCGTGGCCGGCGAAGCACACCATGGAGCGGTGGTCGTAATCCGAGCCGTTGAAGAAGCGGCCGCTTTCAACCTTCGCCTCGCCGATATCAATCATACTCGGCGTGTCGCCGCTGATTTGGGCATCGTCAATCATCTGATTCTTGTACTTGATCTCGGGCCCCGATCCCAACCCGGCATCCGCCGCGATCTGTTGATAGCCGGGCAGGTTGTCCCGCAGGAACTCATAATCGTCAATCAGGATCGGCTTGTTGCGGTGGCGCGCCCGCAGCCACGCCTCGTAACCCTGCGCCCACTTGTATTGGCTGACGATGAAGGTGTTCACGCCGAGGTTGGCGATGTGATTGGCGATGTATAGGTTCATGCCGTTGACGACGGACATGACCACAATGAGCGCGGTGGTGGAGATCACCACCCCCAGCAGGGTAAGAAACGACCGGAGCTTGTGGGTACGAAGCGCCTCGATGGCGATGCCAAAGGCTTCGCGGGCGGTGAACCAGAAGTTGCCGTGTTCGCGTCGTTGTTCAAGAGGCCGTGTTCGCGCAGGATGCGTCTCTGTGATCGTTCCCACAAAGTCTCCAGCGACCGGAAATGAACGAATACAGGGAGGGGTGAGGCATTTCCATTCGTTCAGAAGGCCGGTCCTTTGTTTTCTATAACATTCAAGCTTCGTTCCCTCAAAACAGGGAACAGGCTCCATGATACTCCCACCCAGGCCGGTTCGCCGGGGACAATCAAAGCCCACCTCACAGAAAGCGTGCCGTGGTTACATTTCTTACCGGGTGCGCTCATCGCGAGCAATTTTACCATCCCGAATGTGGATCACCCGATGGGCACGGGCGGCAATGTCATGCTCGTGGGTGACCAGGACCATGGTATTGCCCGCCTGATGCAACTGGTCAAAAAGCGCCATAATCTCCAGGCCCGTCTGGGAATCGAGGTTGCCAGTCGGCTCGTCAGCAAGGATCAGGGATGGATTGTTAACAAGCGCCCGGGCGATGGCCACGCGCTGGCGTTGTCCGCCCGAAAGTTCACTGGGCTTATGGCCCATTCTGTCCTCGAGCTCCACGTGGCGCAACGCCTCCCTGGCGCGCAGCAGTCGTTCCTCGGCAGGCGTACCGTTGTAAATAAGCGGCAGCTCCACGTTGTGGAGGGCGCTGGCGCGGGCCAGCAGGTTGAACGTCTGGAAGACGAACCCTACTTCTTTGTTGCGGATATAAGCCAACTCGTCGTCCGTGAGCTCGCTCACCAGGCGCCCGTTCAGCCAATACCGGCCTTTGGTGGGTGTATCCAGGCAGCCAATGAGGTTCATCAAGGTCGATTTGCCGGACCCGGAGGGTCCCATGATGGCGATATATTCGCCACGCGGTACGTCGAAAGAGATCCCGCTCAAGGCGTGAACCTGGTTTTCACCCATTTCATAGGTTTTCCACAGGTCTTCGGTCCGGATCAGGATTCCATCCGGCGGTGCGCCGTCCTTCTGTACCGTCGAAGCCATCACATCAGTCTGCATGGTCGGGTATATCCTCTGAATTTTGTTCTCTATCCGGAGTAGGGACTCAGTTTGCTGTAGCGACGCTCTCTGAGCGCCGAAGGATATTGAAGATTAAGGGTCCCCGGCCAGAGACCGCCGCTACCGGAACCAAACTGAGAACCTGTGAATAAACTCGCCGTGCCTGTCATCCTGAGTGAAGCGAAGGATCTAAGCATTTTGTTTTCAGTAAATGCCGAGATGCTTCGCTACGCTCAGCATGACATTTCCGGATTTTTTCACGCCTTCTGAGTCACTATACAATCTGGAGGCCAGGCTGTGATGAATTCGCCTGCGGGGGTCCTTGGTTTTTGCCCGTGGGCGACTAGCAACTCCCTCGACGCCACTTCTCGACCGAAGTTCGCCCGGAGGTCTAACTGCCTGATCCGGAATCTGCGTTCGGGTTCGGAAGTTTGATCGTATTATCAACTTTCACCTTGGTGTTGTTTTTCAAGGTGCGAAGGGCCGCATAGCTGCCGGTAACAATCGTATCCCCCTGCTTAAGTCCGCTCAGGACTTCAACATCCGTCGTTCCCATGATGCCGGTCTTTACCGGGACGAAGATGGCGCGGCCATTGCGCACCGCAAACACGCCCTGGACCTCGTCCTTATCGTCCCCGAAGCTGATTCCGAGACCGTCGGTAGGTTGATGTTCGGCGGCCATAGCGTTACCGCTCTCTCCCTTTTTCTTCTTATTGCCCTGTTCAAGCTCTTTTTTGGTTCGGACGGTGAGCGCCTGGATGGGAATGGTGACGGCATCTTTGGCGGTGGCTGTCACGATCTTAGCGGTTGCGGAGAGTCCGGGCCGGAGTGAGGGCGGCGGATTGTCAAGCCGCACAACGACTTTAAATTGTTTGGCTTCCTGACCGGATGTAGAAGTCGAGGTGGTACTACCCGTGGTGGTTTCGCCCGTGGTGCTGCTCAGGGCGCTTTGTCCGATTTCGGTGACATGCCCCTTGAAGATTTGGTTAGGAATGGCATCCACGCTCACTTCCGCCGGTTGGTCGAGTTTTACATTAACGATATCCGTCTCATCCACCATTACTTCGGCGTCAATTATAGAGAGGTCGGAGACCTGGAAAAGGACGCTGCCGCTGGTATTCTGGACTCCCGGCACCACGATTTCACCCACGTGTACAGGGAGGTCGGTTAAGAATCCGTTGTACGGAGAAGTGTAAATGGTCTTGTCGACCACGTCCTTGGCGCTCACCAGGTTAGCCCGATTCTGGGCGACAGCGGCCTGGGATTTGTCGTAAGTGTATTTGGCCTGTTGGTATTGAGCTCTGGCTTGAGCCACGGCGGCCGCAGAGGATTGGACGGTGGCCTGGGCCACTTGATAATCACTCACCCGGGTGTCAAAGTCCTGCTTGGCGAGCAAGTTAAGCTTTAGGAGTTGCTGTCCCCGGTCGTAGGCCAGCTTGGCTTGAACGAGCTTAGCCTTGGATTCGTCGAGATTGGCCTGCGCGGTCTTCAGGGCCGCGGCCGAGGCATGGACGGCGGAAAGCTGCGCAGAAGAATCCGCCGTGCTGGTGCTCAACGCTGCGGCTGAGGCATCCATCTCCGCCACTTGCTGGGTGTCCTCCGTCCGCAAGAGCAATTGGCCCTTCTTGACGGGATCACCTTCCTTGATGTAGATGTCCGTAATCATTCCAATCGTATTGGCACTCACGTTGGCGTAATTCTTGGGTTCGATCTGCCCAGATGCCGTGACCACCGCCGCAAGGTTCTGGCGGTTCACTTTGCCGGTTTGCACTGTGACTTGGCCGCGCTTGCTCCAGGCCACTCCCCAAGCCGTCAAGCCGATCAGCAATACCACGACAACTCCAATTAGCAACTTCTTCTTCAAGGGTTTCATTCCTTATCCTCTTTTTGCATCCTTTTACCGCTAAGCCATTAAAAATAAAGGCCCACTACTATTACTATGTTAAGTCGGTTGGAATCACCGTCAGGGCATGGCTTCAGCCATGCCGTTGGCGGTGGTCCTGAGAAGCTGTGAATAAACTCGCTGTGCCTGTCATCCTGAGTGAAGCGAAGGATCTAAGCATTTTGTTTTCAGTAAAGGCCGAGATGCTTCGCTACGCTCAGCATGACATTTCCGGATTTTTTCACACCTTCTGAGATTCGGGCTTTAGCCCCTGAGTCCCTCAGCGGCTAAAGCCGCTTCTCCTTGCCTTGGGACTTGGCATGGCTAAAGCCATGCCCTGACGGCGCCTGATTCAACCTAACAAAGCAATACCACAAGAGCGGCAAGTTTTCTAAGCCCGGCGCACTTCCGTGTTTCCCATCTGCTAAGACAAGGTCCTGCTGCTTCGGGGATGCCTCCCATCTTCTTCATACGTCAGCGATGCTCCAAAAGTTTCAGAATGCGCTGGGTTTTGCAGGGAACAGGGACTTCGCGGCCTTCCCGGCTGAAAGCAAGGGAATTCATCTGTGGTCACAGGGCAAATGTTCAGGCCAGCCTTCGGGCATGACCCATTTCAGAGCAATCACTCCTATTTTACATGTATCTTTCCAATTTGACGTCCCAAAAGGCATTTGGTTGTAAATCTTCCCCGATGTATGATGCAGGCTCCCGGCGAGGTGTTTTTTTCGCTCTCCGGCTTTATTACAAGGTTGCGGCGCTACAGCAAAGAAACTGAGACACTACCCGAAGTTTGGATGAGCTTTTCGAATGACGGACGGGATCGTCGCGGCGGGCGCCCACCCGGAAGAGTTTCCACGACGGGTACCGCAACACTGATCGCCCGCTGGGTGTCTGATCATGACCCATCGCAGATGGCTGCGTATTATCCCGGTCGCTTTCCTGATGTACACCATCGCTTTCATTGATCGAACCAACGTCTCCCTGGCGCTCCCCTCCATGACCCGTGATTTGAATCTGAGTCCCACCCAGGGGGGGCTGGCGGCCGGCATCTTCTTCTGGGGTTATTTGGTGCTGCAGGTGCCGGGTGGATATCTGGCGCACCGATGGAGCGCCAAGAAATTCATCAGCATTTTGCTGGTGGTTTGGGGACTCTGTTCTGCCGCCACCGGGTTTGTCCATTCGGGGAACGAGTTTTTGGCCATGCGATTGTTGCTGGGCGTAGCGGAAGGCGGGGTCTGGCCGGCCACCCTGGTGCTGCTCGCCAACTGGTTTCCCCGTGGCGAACGCGCCCGCGCTAATGCCTATTGGATGCTCTGCCTGCCCGTGGCCGTAGTGGCTTCCTCCCCGCTTTCGGGCTGGATTCTGGCGCGCTGGAATTGGCGCGTGCTCCTGGTGAGCGAAGGACTGTTCCCCATCCTTTGGCTGGCCATTTGGTTGTGGCAAGTTAGCGATTACCCGCACCAAGCGCCTTGGATCTCCAGCGAAGAGCGCGGCTACCTTGAAACCACCCTGAATGCTGAAGCCGCCCACCTTAAAGCCTC
This sequence comes from uncultured Acidobacteriota bacterium, assembly GCA_937900045.1. GTDB lineage: Bacteria > Acidobacteriota > Terriglobia > UBA7540 > UBA7540 > CALCEB01. The sequence continues at coordinate 41,235 of CALCEB010000025.1, read as the reverse complement.
GGAGCCTGACATCCAACGGGCCGGGAGCGGTATCCTTCGAGCTCTGGTCCATCCCCAGGTGCTGATCCTGGTCCTGGTCTACTTTCTGGATACCACGGGAAATTACGGTCTCCTCTTTTGGTTGCCCACCGTCATTGAAAAAGCGGGGCACGTCACCAGCTTTCATACCGGATTGTTATTTGCCATACCTTACCTTATTGCCATTGTGGGCATGGTGTTGCTGTCGAACCATTCGGATGCCCGCCTGGAACGTCGCGGCCACGTGGCGGTGGCGCTGGCCTGGGCTGGGATTTTTATGATGGCGGGTGTTTTGGCAAGCGCCAAACCCGGCATCCTCTCTTATTGTCTGGTGGCGCTGGTGGGCGCCGGTTCTTACAGTTTCCTCGGACCGTTCTGGACGATCCCTTCTGAAACCCTTCCCAAAAATGTGGCAGGCGCCGCCATGGGGTTGATCAACTCGGTGGGCAACCTCGGAGGATTCTTCGGTCCCTTGCTAGTGGGTTACCTCAACCAGCGGACGGGAAGCTTCAAGCTGGCGTTCGGGTTATTGGCAGCGGGCTGGCTGATCGATGCTTTTTTTGCCGTGACATTCATATCGGTCCGCAAGCCCGCGCCGCACGCGGACAAGGGTGCGGCCGGGTAGCGGCGGCATGCGTTTTCTTGCCGTAGGCTCTTAGTCCGTAACATGAAAAATAAATTGTCGATGTTTCGACTGACCGGCCCGACGGTGGGGCGTCCGTTTTGATTCCGGCACCGCGGTGACTTCCCTATCAGGTTTTGTCCTCAGCTTGACTTGCGGTATTATAAATGGTATGTGATTGCAGTGTGAGTCCAGCGCAACCATCGAAGGACGGGGATCGTGAATATGCGATCAGGTTTAAAAGGCTTGACATTATTGGTTCCTCCATCCAGCAGTTCATAAAATATGGGTTCTTGGCCTTTTGTTTCTACCTCTTTTATTTGTCCGTTTTAGCTTTGGCTGGGAAGCATACATTCGCCGAGATAGGGATCAAAGTACTCGGAAGTTTGAGGATTAGCGACGGGATTTTGTCAGTTGTTGCGGCGGGCAGCTTGTCCTACGGAGTGGGACAGCGCAATCTCCGTCGAAAAAACATAGAGCGTCTTTCGAGGCGCAATCAGGAGCTTGAGCAACAGCTTGATCCGAAGCGAAGTTCAAGCGGCTTGACCCTCAAGGGTACGACAAGACCTGGCGATAAGGAGTTAGGGTGACTTATGGCTCCTAGTATTGAATCAATTCGAAGCGCCCTGGCGCTGTTGTTCCTTTGGGCTTTTGTGTTCTGGGCGTGGCGCGGTTACCGAGTGGATGTCTTCAGGGAGAAACTGTTTGCTCTGAGGGATGAACTCTTCGACTATGCCTCAGCCGGGAATATTTCTTTTGATCAGCCGGCATATTGGATGCTCAGAAAGACGATGAACAGTGCGATCCGCTTTGCTCACGTGTTCACCTTTACAAGGCTCACTGTCGCCATCTTGCTCGGAGGAGCTTCCCGGACTTCAAATACAATCGAGCAATGGCAAAACGCAGTAAACCAATTGGAATCGATACGAGTCCAGGCAAAGTTGCGAGAGTTTCATAATCGCATGAACTTGGTGATATTCACTGAGACTCTCGGTGCCCTAGTGCGTCCCATTCTGATTTTCTACAAGCTAATGCATTTGCGGGATGGACGGAGCAAACACGGTGGCACGAAGAACAGGATTGATGACGTGCGTAGGCAGATGCTGGTGAGAAGGATGCACCTCGACCTCCTTGAGGCGCAGGCTCTGCAAGCCCAGTCCGAGAAACGCAAGTCAGAAGAGTTAGTAGAAGTTTGAGACCTCTAATGGACGGCTTGCGGTGCAGAGGTGCCGTCTGTATTTACTGGAATTATGAGTTCCGCAGGTGGCGGTGACATTGTTTTGCCATGCCGCCGCCCGGCTGGGCGTTCGGTTGTCCATCCCCTAAGCGCATACTACGAGAAAATGTACGCGCCACCCGCGACAGATTACCCGGTTGAAAACCAAACGCGAGATCGTGGATAAAGGCCTGGAGCGGGTAGCGATCGGCTCGTTTGATCGCTACTCCCAGCCTCGCAGCTCGCAGAGCTACGCTCTGCGCCAGCCAGCCAGTGGTGATAAATAACCACAATTCTAGTTCCTGAATGGCCGTGTCGGTCGCCGTCGAAGATCAGCTCTTGGCTCCGACGACGATGAAGGCGGTGAAACTGATCAGCAGCGTCCCGCGCTCCTCTGCCTGTTGCAAGTACTCCCACCACTGCCGAGCCTTACCGGCAGAGAGCGTTCCGTTTGCCTGGAGTAGGGCGAGGTGACTGCCGAGGGCTAGCTCGGCCAACGCGTAGTGGACAAAGACCTGCACAGGATCGATGGAGAGTACCTTCAAGTGCTGCTCCTTGAAGAGGCGCGGGAGCTGCCGACCGATCCACCCGTTCCGTATCGAGTCGGAGTAGGACCGGACTATCGTTCGCGTGGTTTCCTTGCCTGGGTGGTCGACGATCAGAGTGTCCCAGTCGATATCGAAGACGAGGATCCGCCCGCCTGTGCGAGTTACCCGCACCATCTCCGTCAGCGCCCGCTCCGCATCGGGTAAGTGCATGAGCACTCGTTGGGCTCGGCACGCGTCGAACGTGCCGTCCGGGAAAGGAAGCGCCTGCACCTCCCCGACCTCAAAGGTGATGGGGACACGGAGTTCATGGGCGCGCCGTCGGGCTTCAGCGATCATGACTTCACTCGCGTCGAGTCCAACAAGACGGCCAGTCGGACCGACGAGGTCCACCATGTCGAACAGATCGATTCCGGGACCGCAGCCAACGTCGAGGACTGCAACTCCCGGCGCCAGAGCGATCCGCTCCAGCATGAGCCGCCTGCTCGCCTGGATCGCTGGGAGCTTCTGTACCTCATCCATAAACCGAACGAAGAACTCAGGATCCTTGGTGCGGTCGACCTGCGCGAAAAGATTCGTATGGGGATGTGTGCTCATGCTGATCCTCCTGCTCATCCTGTCCCCGCCGGGAGTGCCGGATCAGTGCCAGCGTTCCTGACAAGAGCAAGGAAATTCCTGCACAAGCTAGGCCAGTGTACAAGCTGCCAGCGCTCTAGCGAATGAAACCCACCGTGTACGGCCCGGTAAACCCGCCGAGTTTCGCGACTGAAGTGATGAGAGCGATACCCGAAGCCGCGGCGAAGCCAGTCAGAAACTCGCTCGGCAACGCGAAGAAAACCGGCAAGTGTCTTGGTTCAGCGTGAAATGGAGAGTCGCCCTTTTTTGATAGCTAGAGTTCCGCCGAAGAGTTAATCACATATTATTTAGCTTGTCAAAAAAAAATGTTACACAAAATTTAGCGCCCAAGTTTCAGGTGCATAGCGCCGCCGTCCCGGCGGCACGTGCCGGCAAGATGTCGGCGCTACCGGCTAGACAAGTTTGCTCCGGCGAGTTTCCCTGCCTGGCGTTATCCTTGCAATCTTTTTGTAAGTGATTCGTAAAGCTATGAGAGGATAACCATGGAGTTCATCCGGCTGATTTTTAAGAATACGCTCCGCAACCCGCGGCGCACGGTGCTTACCATTCTCAGTATCGGGGTGTCATTGTTCCTGGTCAGCACGCTGCAAGCCGTGCTCAACAGCCTATATCGGGCCGGGCACAGTTCCAGTAACCCTCACTTGCGAGTGGTGGTGCATCGCGCCACATCCATCACCCAATCCCTTCCGGAAGCGGACCGCGGGCGGATTGCGGAAGTTCCAGGCGTGAAATACCTGGTTGGGATCACCTGGTTTGGCGGCCAGTACAAGGATCCGAGCAACTTTTTCGCGAACTTCGCGGCGGATACGGACAATTTCGAGAAGGTTTACGACGACTTTGATATTCCGACGGATGAGCTTGCCGCCTGGAAAAAGGAGCGCACAGCGGCACTGGTGGGCCAGCCGCTGATGCAGAAGTATCATTGGAAAATCGGCGATCGCATCACGTTGAAAAGCACGATTTATCCCATCAGCCCGGAATTCATTATTCGGGCGGTTTACACAGACCCTGGGGATCCAAGCCAAGCCCAATCGCTCTTTTTTCATTACAAATACTTTGACGAGCTAATGGGCCGGCCCGGACAAGTCGGCACTTTCACGGTCAAGGTGGATTCCGCCCAAGACGTTCCAAAAGTCATGGCTGCCATTGACGCCGTTTTTCACAACACCGATGCCGAGACCAAAACGGAGACGGAGCAGGCTTTCGCTCTGAGCTTCACTCAGATGCTGGGAAACGTGAAATTGCTGCTGACGGCCATCTCCGCCGCGGTGATCTTTACCATTCTGCTGGTGGTGGGGAACACCATGGCCATGTCTATTCGTGAGCGCACCAACGAAGTTGCGGTGCTGAAGACGCTCGGCTTCGCTCGCCAGACAATCTTGTTCCTGCTGGTAGGAGAGGCCATCGTGATTGCGGTGCTGGGAGGCTTAGCGGGCGGCCTTGGAGCGATGTTGACCTATTCCTTTGTGCGGATGACCATCAATATCTCCCGCGCCTTTGGCTTGGTGCTTGGCGTGATTGCGAGCGTTCTGTCCGGCTACGGCGCCTGGGCGCTGTTCGGGGGCCCGAGCGCAGCCTCTGGCTGGCTTAAAGGCGTGCGTTACGCCGCGACGGTGATCGCGTCAATTGTGGGGCTGGCGGTGGGATACGGCTTCTATATTGCCGCTGGCTTTGTGATCAACATCGGCGGCTTCTTTTCGGATTTCGGTGTGAATTGGGCCACGTTGGGGTTGTGCATGTTAATTGCAGGTGGTGTGGGACTGGTCAGCTCGGTTCTGCCTGCACTGAGAGCTTCACGGGTTAGCATTGCCGAGGCGCTACGGTTTGTGGGGTGAACATGGCGATACCGCTCAAATACAACTTGCGCAATCTCATCGTGCGGCGGACCACCACCCTCACTACGGCGCTGAGCATTACGCTGACGGTGGCGGTGTTCCTGGTTTTGATGGCGCTGGCCCAAGGGCTGGAAACTTCACTGACCTCGACCGGAAATCCTTTGAATATTCTGATTATGAGAGAGGGGGCAAACTCGGAAGGCGTCAGCATTGTGGACCATGACTCCTACCGGGTGATCAAGTATCTGGGGGGCATTGCCAAAGACCCGCAGGGCAATCCCTGGGTATCTCCCGAAGTGATTATCCTGATCAACATGAAACGCCGCACCGATAACACGGGAGCGAATGTAACGATCCGCGGGCTAGGTCCGGAGGGGCCGTCGCTGCGGCCGCAATTTAAGCTGATTGAGGGCCGAATGTTCCGGCCGGGCTTGCGCGAAGTCATTGTGAGCCGCCGGATTTCACATCGCTTCAAGGACTGCGGCCTGGGTGACAAGTTAAAATTTGCAAAGGGTTACTGGACGGTGGTTGGGGTCTTTACGGCGGGCAATTCGGCCTACGATTCGGAAATTTGGAGCGATGTGAACGATCTGGCCAGCGACTTTGACCGGCAGGTGTATTCGGACGTGGTGGTGCGCGCCAAGAACAAGGCTGCCGTCGCCCAAATTGCAGACGAGGTGGCGAACGACCGCCGCCTGCATCTGAAGCCCGAGACCGAGAAGAAGTACTACGAGAATCAAACGAGCTCGGCCACCCCGATCAAGGCCTTCGGCATCTTTATTGCCATCTTGATGGCGGTGGGCGCGGCATTCGCTGCTATGAATACGATGTATGCGGCGGTGGCGCGGCGCACGCGCGAGATTGGAACTCTCCGCGCCCTCGGATATTCTCGGAACAGCGTGCTGGCTTCCTTTGTTTTGGAATCAATCTTTATTGCCGTCCTGGGCGGAATCATCGGATGCCTGGTGGCGTTTCCGGTGAATGGCATCACCACGGGCACAACCAACTTTACGACCTTCAGCGAGTTGGCCTTCCAGTTTCAGGTGAGTCCCATGCTCATGGTCCGGGGAATCATCTTTGCGGCGGCCATCGGATTTCTAGGTGGATTCTTTCCGGCGTGGAGAGCTTCTCACGAAAGTATCGTGATCGCGTTGCGATCCAGTTAGACTCTCCTAACGGCCCGTCGAGGAGCAGAACAGGGTAGACCGAAACGGGCCGCACGGCTCAGGACTTTTAGAAAGGCGGACCATTGATTCGTCATTCAGAAAGCAGGCAGACCATGCCATCTATGGACCCTATTGGAAAAGACCTGAGCGTCTTGCAAATCGACCCTTCACGAAAGGGGCAATTTGGCGAAGGAAAGACCGGTGGCTCCCGGATAATCCTGTTGGCGGTGGCGGCTGCCGCTGCGGTGATTCTGGTGGGCGGCTGGGTGGCGTTCCGAACTTTTGCCAATGTTCCGGTGGTCCAGGTACAGCGGGTCGCCGTCACCGGCGGGCCTCAGCAGGGAGCAGTGGTCCTGACCGCAGGCGGCTATATTGTCGCGCATCACACCATCGACGTCAGTTCGAAAATTGTCGGCAAAGTGGCTTGGATTGGAGTCGAGAAGGGAGACAAGGTTAAGCAAGGTGAAGTGCTGGTGCGGCTCGATGATGACGACTTTAAAGCTCAGGTCGAGCAGGCGAGAGCGAACCTGGCGGCGGCGCAGGCGAACCTGAAAAAGCTCGAGGCGGGCTCCCGCCCACAGGAAATTCAGGCCGCCTTGGCTAACGTGGATCAGGCTAAGGCAGATTTTCAGAATGACGACTTGAATCTGAAGCGCGCTCAGCAGCTCTATGAGCAGAAGATCGATTCCCGCCAGCAACTCGATACGGCCGAGGATCAATATAAAGTCTCCAAAGCCAAATTGGATAACGCCCAGCAGACTTACCAACTCGCCAAGATTGGCAACCGCATTGAGGACATCAATTACGCCCGGGCGCAGGTGGAACAAAACCAGGCGGCGCTCGATTACTCTCAAACCCAGCTTGATGCGACCCTGATCCGGTCGCCGATTGACGGCACGGTCCTTGAGCGCAACGTGGAAAAGGGCGAACTGGTCAGCAACATGAACTTCGGCGGAACCGGCGGCGTAAAGACCTCAGTGGTGACTCTCGCCAATTTGAACGATCTGCAGGTGGAACTCGACATCAACGAAAACGACTTTCCTAAACTTCGCCCGCACCAGAAATGCAATGTAACTTCGGACGCTTATCCCGACCGGGTTTATCAGGGCGATTTGGTGGAGGTGGCTCCGGAGGCGGATCGCCAGAAGGCAACGGTCCAAGTGAAAGTTCAGATTCTTCATCCCGATTCTTACTTGCGCCCGGAGATGAATGCCCACGTTTCTTTCCTGGCGCCGGCGACGGGAAAGCAGTCCGCTTCGGAGACATTGACGATTCCTAAAAACGCTCTCACCCAGAGTCAAGGGAAACCGGCGGTGTTTTTGTTGGACGGCAATCACGTGCAGCTTCATGCCATCCAAACCGGCCGCGATTTGGGAGACCGGGTTGAGGTGTTGGATGGGCTTGGCCCCAATGACAGTGTGGTGGTCTCAAGCCTGGAAGGTTTGAGTTCAGGAGAACGGGTGAAAGTGAATTCGGGAGCTTGAGAGTTTCAACCGGCTTCGCGGTGAAAGAACGAGGATTTGCTCGCCGGATTTTGGCGATGAGCGCCATCGGCTTCTGGCGAGGTGGATCTGCAAATGAGGAGGATGCAAGAAGATGGGCAAACCCGTGGTTGAGATCAAAGGCCTCGCCAAGATTTTCCAGCGGGATTCGTTCGCGGTGTCCGCGCTTGAGAATGTCAATCTGCAAGTTGATGAGGGTGAATTCCTCTGCCTGATGGGCCCGTCCGGCTCCGGCAAGAGCACGCTGTTGCACATCATCGCCGGAATTGACCGTCCCACGGCGGGCGAGCTTCGAGTGTTGGGTGAGGATGTTGGACGTGTCAGTGAAGACCGTCTTGCAGCTTGGCGCAACTCCCACGTGGGTTTTGTCTTTCAGACGTTCAACCTGATTCCCGTGCTTACTGCTTTTGAAAACGTTGAGCTTCCCTTGTTGCTCACAAAACTTTCCGCCTCGGAGCGCCGCAAGCACGTGGTGAGCGCGCTGGAGCTGGTGGGCCTGAAAGACCGGATTCAACATTATCCCCGCCAGCTTTCAGGCGGCCAGGAGCAGCGCGTGGCTATCGCCCGCGCCATTGTGACCGACCCCACGCTGATTATGGCGGATGAGCCGACGGGCGATCTTGACGCGCGATCCGCCGGGGAAGTTCTGGATATTCTGAGCCGCTTGAACCGCGACTTTCACAAGACCATCATCATGGTCACCCACGATCCAAACGCCGCGCGCCATGCCACGGTGACCCGTCATCTCGAGAAGGGCCAACTTTTGCCGCAAGACGAAGGCGTGGAAGTCAAAGCCTGATGCGGGGCGCAGGGTAATCCAGCCGGCTTGACAAGCCGTGACTCTGAAATGAAATGGAACCGGGGAAGTCATGAATTCATCGAACCAATAGAGGTTCGAAATGGCAAACGAAGCGGCATCGAAGCACCTCCAAGGTTCGGGGCTCAAGATTTACACGGGAATTGACCTCGGCCATCTCGAAACGCGAATTCAGGAGGCAATTGCACGCCGCGCCTATGACCATTTTGAGGGGCGGGGAAGACAGCACGGCAGTGACTTGATGGATTGGTTTCAGTCTGAGGAGGAAATCCAGCGCCCATCCGATGTTCAGATCAGCGAGGAAGACGGCCGCGTCGAGGTGAGGGTTCAGGTTCCCGGCTTCTCGGCAAATGAGATTGAGGTTGGGGTCAGCCCCAACCGCGTCGTGATCTGGGGATTGAAGGCGGATTCCGGGAATTCTTCGAGAAGCGGCGGGAGTTCGGGAGCGGGCAGGTTTGGTGCAATCCTGGGGGATGTACCCATGCCGTCGCCGGTTAATCCGGCAAGGTCGGCGGCCAGTTTCAAGAACGGATGGATTGAAGTCCATCTCAGCAAGGAAACCTGACACGTTCGCGTGCGGCGCCCCTATGGCCGCACGCAAGCGGAAACAAGACCCGCCCCGATGTTTACGGACTTAACCGCCTAATCACTCTCGTCCGGGAATGGCCACCCCTTTGTCCGGAGTAACAACTCTTTCTCGCGGGCCTCGCGTGAACGAGTGTTCACCTTCAGGTTTTCCAGCCAATGGACACCGGTTTTTCCTGCCACGATGATGTCCTGGTCGCCGTCACCATCGATATCAGTTACTACAAACTGCGTTCCCGCTTCCGCCGTGCCGTTGTAACTCACCGTGAACCGGTCAAAGCTGGCTTTGGCGCGGTCAATCTTATAATAGTAGATACACAAAGGCTCATAGGAGCCGATGTCGTGGCCGTTATGGCCACGGTATCGCTTTCCGGCGATCAGCTCCGGCTTGCCGTCCCCATCAATGTCCGCCATTTTCAAGGCATGGACCTGGGAAAATGAATCGTCGATCAAATGCTGGCGCCATGCCCGCTTGCCATTTTGGGTGGTCTGTTCCAACCAATAAAGTCCGTATTCGTGACCGTGCCCGTAGATCAGGTCCATCTTGCCGTCCTGGTTCACGTCATACCCGATAATTGGGAACCCTGTTTCACCGAGTTTCCATTCAGGATGCCATTCCCACTGGTTTTTGGCGGCATCAATGTTCTTGAACCATCCGAACGGGCTCATGATGTCCGGCTTGCCGTCACCGTCGATGTCGGCCACTCCCACCCCGTGGCCATCCTGCTCCGGGCCGCCCACATGGTGAACCACGGGGCTCGTGCCGGAGAAATTGACCCAGATCAGGCCCTTGCGTCCGTAATGCGCGGCGAGGATGTTGGGTTTGCCGTCACCCAGGACGTCGGCTTCCACCATTCCTTCGGTGGTTACGGAGTGACAAATGAAGTGGGGCGTCCACATCGCGCCCGTCTTCTTCGGATTTTCAAACCACCAGATACCATCGTTCTGCCAGGAGGATGTAACCAAATCCGGTGCGCCGTCCTTGTTCACGTCAATGGCGAATTCGCCGTTATCAGCCACGAACTCCGTCCAAAAAGCTTTGTTCTGCTGTTGGGCCTTGGCGGTGGCGCCGGGAACAGGCGGCGCAATCTGGCGGAACTTGTGCCTCTTCCAGGGTCCGCCCGCAGGGCCGGGGTTTTCATACCAGTAGGCGCCGCTGGTGATGTCCGGACGGCCATCACCATTCATGTCGATCACGGCCACGCCTTCAGCATGGTCCGTTCCAAGGCGGTGCGCGTAGAAAATGACCGGGGCCTTGTGATACGGGGAATGACAACCCTGGCCGCCTGGAGCATTGCCCGTCCCGGACTCGTCGTCCGGCCCCGGCAAAGCTCCAGTGGGTGACCCTTGCAATAGGGAAGCCCCGGGCAAAAGGGCTAAAGCGGGCAAAATGGCTGCACCGGTCAGACTGGCTGCTTGCTTGAACATTCCACGCCGCGAAGACTTTTGCATGACTATTCCTCCTCCTGAATTCAGTTGCGCAAACCGGCCAGCCCTTGTCGATGGCCGCGTCGTGTTCCAGAATCTTGGCCACGAGCCGGCCGTCTGATGGCACTCCCTTGAGGGCGCCTTTGCCTCTTTCAGCATAACACCCGCAGTGTTCTTTTTTTCAAGCACGCAAACAATCAAGCAAGCATTCAATCAATCTCAAACCCGCCCGCCGCTTCAAAGGCATGAGCCACTTGCAGCAAGCGGGCTTCGTCGAAATGATTGGCCAGAATTTGCATTCCCACTGGCAGGCGGGGCTCGCTTCGGGTTTTGCCGCACGGCACCGAGATGCCGGGAATACCCGCCAGGCTGGCGGTGACGGTATAAATATCCGCCAGATACATCTGCAAGGGATCGTCCAACTTTTCTCCAAGCTTGAATGCGGGCAGCGGTGAAGTCGGCGCGACAATGACGTCCACTTGGTCAAACGCCTCAAGAAAGTCGCGCATAATCAGGGTCCGGACTTTCTGGCCTTTGACGTAATAGGCGTCGTAATAACCGGAGCTGAGGACATAGGTGCCGAGCATGATACGCCGTTTGACCTCAGCGCCGAATCCGCCATCGCGCGTCTTCTTGTACATGTCGCGCAGGCTTTCAAACTCGTCGGCGCGGTAGCCGTAGCGCACGCCGTCGTAGCGCGCCAGATTCGAGCTCGCTTCCGCCGTGGCAATGATGTAATAGCAGGCGGTGGCATAGCTGGTATGAGGAAGGCTGACGGACTCAATGGCGCAACCCAGCTTCTCCAGCAGGCGGATGCCCTTCTGAAGGTTGTCGCCGGTTTCAGGGCTCAGGTCCGCAAAATACTCGTTGGGAATGCCCACCTTCATGCCCTGGATGTTCGAATCCAGGGCAGCTTCATAATCCGGTACCGGGACACCGGCTGAGGTTGAATCCATCGGATCACGGCCGGCGATAACGCTCAGCACGCGGGCGGTGTCGCCCACGGTGCGGGCAATAGGGCCAATGTGGTCAAGCGAGGAAGCAAAAGCCACCAGGCCGTAGCGCGAGACGCGGCCATAAGTGCCCATCATGCCCACCACCCCGCACAGCGCTGCTGGCTGGCGGATGGAGCCTCCGGTGTCGGATCCGAGTGAGACAGTGGCCATGTTGGCGGCGACGGCGGCGGCCGATCCGCCGCTCGATCCGCCCGGCACTCGAGATGGATCGTGCGGATTTCGCGTGGGGAAGAAGCCGGAGTTTTCGGTGGACGATCCCATGGCAAACTCATCGCAATTTGTCTTGCCCAGGATCATGGCGCCCGCCACTTCAAGCCGGGCGACGGCAGTGGAATCATAAGGCGGAACGTAATTCTCAAGAATTCTGGAGGCGCAGGTGGTGCGCACACCGCGCGTGAGGATGGCGTCCTTGATGGCCACCGGCACGCCCGCCAACGGTGGCAGCGGGTCGCCTTGCGCCGCCATGTGGTCAATCCTCCGGGCTTGCTCCAAGGCACGATCCGGGCACAGAGTGAGATAGGATTTTACTTCAGGATCTTTCCGCTCGATGGCAGCGAGATGCGCGCTTAAAATCTCTTGGGCGGAAACCTTCCGCGCTGCAATATCGTCCCGGATCCGTGCGGCAGTGAGAGAAGTCAGTTCCATGTGAGGAAGCTATCAGCTATCAGCCGTCAGCCTTCGGCACCGGCAATTATACGCACGGTCGTAAGTCGGCGACGCCCGGTTCTGTAGCGCCGGTCTGTGACCGGCGGATTTCGCCGTTCCCTGTCAGGGCAAGCTCCGAGCGGCGCTACAGCAAATGCCCGCCGCCGACTTATGTCCTCATGGATAGCTCTGTTTGCTGACTGCTGAATGCTGAGTGCTGACGGCTTCACTTATTCCCTTTCAATCACCCTCGGCACCCTGAAATAACCGGGCGCGGTTTCCGGCGCATTTTGCAAAGCCTCTTCCTGGCTAAGCGACGGAGCAATACGATCCTCGCGGATGGCGGGATTGGCGCCGGCCGGATAGGTGACTTGGGCCATCGGCTCAATCCCAGTGGTGTCCAATTCATTCAACTTCTGGATGTATTGCAGGATCGAATCCAGTTGCGGAAGGAACTGGTTGACCTCTTCATCGGTCAAGTGCAGATGGGCCAGCTCGGCGACATAGCGAACGTCTTTTTCGGTCAGCGCCATCAGCAGACACCCTTGGAATGGCGCGAAAAGTACTTCACAAATGAATTCTCCACGATTTTGCAGATCACCGGGTCAAGCAGCTCGCCCGCTTCCAGCGCCAGCAGCGACCGAGCCTTTTGCGAAAGCGCCGCGTCCGCTTGCGGAGGAAGAAAGTTCAACGCTGGCCGCCCAACCGGGGCAAAGCTGGATTGACACCGGATGCTCACCTTCGACACCAGAGAATCTCCCAAAAAGGCATTGATCCGGTCGCGAATCTCAGCGGTCATGGATCGAAGCTGCGTTGCCCAGCAGTCCGTGGACACAGAAAGCGTCAAGTTGCCGCCGCGAAAAGACACCGGGCGGCTGTTTTCTGCAATCGCCTTGCCGGCCACCCGGGTCCAGAATGGCGCCAGAATCTCCGGCAGCCTTTCTAGCTTGCGCGAGTAGTAACCTTTCAAAACGACTGGCAAAAGTTTCCCGATCTCTTCCATTCTGGGCTGCGCCTCCTCGCGATTCAAAGTGCGAGGAGAGAGTTTAGCACACTCATCTTGCCGCCTGGAATGGATCGCCGGTAGTGTCTTAATTTGTTTGCTGTAGCGGCGAAAACGTACCACTACCTCGATGGTCTTGAGTGCGACGACTGAGAACCTCTATAATCCAGCGTGCGATGCGATTAATTCTTGCTTCAAACTCTCCCCGGCGGCTCGAGTTGCTGCGCAATGCGGGGATTGACTTCGAAGTCTTCCCCAGCAACGCGCAGGAAATCCTGCGCGAGGGCGAATCGCCTGAAGATTTTTCGAGGCGCGTGGCCTGCGAAAAAGCTCTGGATGTTGCCGGACGATTTCCGCCGGGCACGATCGTTCTTGGCGCGGACACTATCGTGGTGGCCGAGGGCCAGATTCTTGGCAAACCTTCGAGCGCGGAGGAAGCCCAGCGGTTCCTACGGTTGCTTTCCGGCGCCACCCACCGGGTGATTACGGGCATCTGCCTTGCCCGCTCGCCCCACGAAGCCGTCGCGATGGAACATAAGGTAACTCTGGTCACCTTCCGGCGCCTCGATGAGTATGAAATTATTCAGTACGTCCACTCCGGCGAGCCGATGGACAAGGCTGGCGCATACGGCATCCAAGGACTTGCCTCAAAGTTCATCACCCGGATCGAAGGCTGTTACTTCAACGTGGTCGGCCTGCCGGTGGCGCGGGTCTGGGCAATATTGAAGTCGCTGCCTGAATGGCGGCCATGAAGTCGCGCCGCGCTCCCGCCGCCACGTGCGGCAAGATGCCGGCGCTACGGCTGCACTATATCGGTCTGCGGCCCTGAATGATCCGAATGAGAACCACAATGATGGCCAGCACCAGCAAGATGTGGACGTAGGCTCCCAGAGCATGGAATGTAACCAAGCCCAAAATCCATGCAATCACCAGGATGATGGCAATTGTCCAGAGCATGTCTTGACCTCCCTGAGCGTTCAAAATCGCCCGGGCAATGGCTCACAGTATAATCCTTTCGTCCCCCACCCGGCGAGTGATCCGTTCGCGGTCCAGGAATTCGAGCAAGGGAATCGCGTACTTGCGGCTGACACCAGTCAATTCCTTGAAGCTTCGAACATCCAGATGTTGAGTTTGTTTCTTGCGGTCTCGTAAGAGGCTGCGAAGCTGGTCAAGCGCCGAGTTGTGGAAGATCAAGCCTTCGGTTACCCGGACCAAAGTTTTTTGCTTGAGCAGAATCTGGAGAATTTTTTCCGCTCGCGGGCGATCTATCCTCAGCGCGCCGAGAACTTCTGTGGCGGGCGGGACGCGCAAGCCGGCCGCTTCAAAAGAACGAAGAATCTCATCCCTGGCCGTGGACTCCTCGGCGCTCAACTGGATAGACTTTCCGGCAAGTGAGACAATTTCCCCGTGGGCAGTGATTTTCCCTCCGGCGGAAAGAAATTGCAAAACCACGCTGAAAGCGAGCGACGAAATCTCCAATCCAAGCCAGGGAGCGCGAAGCTTCAATTGCCCCCGCAGTTCCTCGCGGGCAATTCCTGCCACCAAGGGATTCGCCCGGTGAAAAGCGGTGAGAGATTCCAGGATTTCCGATTGGAGTGTCTCAAAGAGCGTTGCGTGCAGGGCCGCAACGGGTGGCTGGCCGGGAATTAAGAGGCGATGTTGGGTTTCAAGGTTTTTGGCCAGGCGGATCACCTCCTGCGGCTTCCATCCGGTCCTCGCCACCAGTGATTCAATGGAGATTTCGCCGGCGCGGCGCACCAGCAATTCGATGCGGGATTCCGGACCGGCGCCTTCAAGCGCAGTCAACAAACTCAGGGCTCCGGCGTCATTCAGCTTATGCGCCGGGGCCAGATTATCCAGGACCACGCCGCCGCCGAGGGTGATTACGGGAGATAATTGCCGGATGATGAAGTGGTCTCCCGGAAGAAACAGTCCCGGCTCATCCAGGCGAAGTTGCACGAAGGCGTTTTCACCGGGCTTCATCTCCTTTTGGCCAGCCAGCAGCACAACCTCGGCCAGCAATTTCGAGGTCCCACAATGGAAATGAACTTTCGCATGGCTTTTGAGCGCCCGCGCCGATGGAAGCAGTGTGAGCGAACAGTCCATGCGCACCGTGGGTTGGAAGAGCGCGGGCGGGGACAGCGCCATGCCGCGCTTGATGTCAGATGCATCAACGCCCGCCAAATTCAGCGCCGTGCGCTGACCAGCTACGGCCAATCCGGCCGGTTGATTGTGTACTTGGATTGACCGTACCCGGGTTTTCTTCCCGGTGGGATGAATTTCAACCTCGTCCTCAACTCTGATCTCGCCTCCCGCCAGCGTGCCGGTGACGACAGCGCCGAAACCCCTTATTACAAAAGACCGGTCAATGGGAAGGCGGAAGGGAAGATCGCGGGGCCTGGGATTGATACCCGCGCTAAGCCGGGCAAGCTCGGACTTTAGCTCGTCAAGGCCCGCTCCCGTGCGCGCGCTGACAGCAAGGATGGGCGCGCCTTCGAGGAAGGATGCAGCGACAAAGTCCTGAACCTCCATTCGCACTAGCCCCGGAAGATCGTTGCCGACAAGGTCGGATTTGGTGATGGCCACCAAGCCCCGTTGAATACCCAGCAGCTTGCAGATTTCGAAATGCTCGCGGGTTTGAGGTTTGATGGATTCGTCCGCCGCCACCACCAGCAGAACGGCGTCGATGCCGGAAGCGCCCGCCAGCATGTTCCTTATGAACCGTTCGTGGCCAGGAACATCGACAAAGGCCAATTGCAGTCCGCCCTCCAGGTCAAGGTGGGCAAAGCCCAGGTCAATGGTGATGCCCCGGCGCTTTTCTTCGTCCAGGCGGTCCGGGTCGGTTCCCGTGAGGGCCAGAACCAGCGACGATTTCCCGTGATCGATGTGACCGGCCGTTCCCCAAACCACGCTCTTCATAAGCTCATTGTAAACGATGGCGCCAACTCGCAACTCGGTAAGACCTGGTAGCAGGGCAGCAGCCAAGCTCCAGCATTGCCCGAAAACGAACCTGAACCAAACCTGAAATTCTCAACACAACCGAATAACCCCTTTGTTTTGTGATAAATGCTTAGCTTTGGGCGCAAACTTCATGTTACCCTTTTCGATTCAGTCCTTTACGAGAATTCCTTAGCTTTGGTCTTTGAGAGATTTCCTTTTTTTTCAATAAGTTTTAGGTTTGGTCTTGAAAGGAATCCCTTGGTGGCCACGCTGGCTCCCTTCGAAGCGGCTTTTTAGGTCCGTAAAACCGCCCGCTCGCTGCGTTTCCAGCCGTAATCGTTGGTCCAGGGACTTCGCGGTGCGGGCGGGCGAACCGCCACCGGCAGAAAGGCAAAAATGGGCTTTGAGATTTGAGTTCATAAGACATACTCCCGTTACGGACAAGTCTCCGTTGCTCACAAGAGGAAAGTTGTATGGCGCGCCGGGCAAAACGAGCAGAGCGCTAGGAGTTAATATATAGTAAAACTGTGGAAGGGATTTGTCAATGGAGTAAAAGGATAGGTAGTGGTACATTTTCGCTGCTGTAGAGACGCTCCACGATCCCAGAACTTGAATTTTCGATGGTTTCCGGCGCTGCCTGTCAGTCCAAGCTCCGAGCGCTACTAAGACAAACTGACCCACTACCATCATTTTGCGGGTGTCAGTTGCTTCTCCCGCTCCGGGCCGAGCCAGACGCTGGACACCGTCCAATTTCCGGAAACCTTCTGCAAGATGATGTCATAGGCGGCGATGGCCACGGGATCTTCGAAGGTAACATGGGCCAGCGCCCGTTGCTTGTCCGGGGAGAGCACCAGGCGGTCCACTTCAAACTTGGCATTGGGCATGACGGGTTTTGCGTTTTTGGCAGCCTTTGAGGTTGGGACTTGGGGCAGGAATGCCGGAATGAAATAAGTCCTAATGGCCTCCGCAATCGAACCCCCCACCTGTTTTCCCTCGGGGCTGGTTAAGTATTTTACGCGGACGCGGATCGCATCCAGCGCGTTCTCCACATCGTCCTGAAGGACGGGATCGGTCATCTTGGCTTCGGCTTGCTGCATGGGCTTGATCAGGCTGGCGTCCGAGCGGACGGTGAGCGCCAGAATTGCGGCTTCGGTGACGGCGCGATCATCCTCCTGATTGGCCTGGTCGAGGGCATAAAGCAGAATCTGTTCGGCGCGTGGGTCATTGAACTCACCCAAGGCGCCGTAATAAAAGCGGCGGAGGACGAGATCGCGCTTGTCCTTGAGGAGCGAAGCCAGAATTGGAATCTCCTGATCGCCGCCGATGAAGGCGATGGATTTGGCGGCAAATTCCGCGGTGCGGTCGTCCACCAGGGACGCCTTCAATTCAGGAACAATCTCCGGGCCCGCCGCAAAGGCTGCATCCAGCAGCGCCTCATGCGCGTCCGGATTATGGGAGCTGATGATGCCGTAAAGAAGGACCGGCGCCCATTCGCAAGGGGGATAGCCGTCTTGGCCGCTATCCTCTTGAGATGCGGGGCAAGGGGATGAAGCGGGCTGAGCTTGGGTTTGGGACGCCTGCGGAGTCGTGGAGGCGGCGGAAGCCTTGCTTTGAGTCTTGGGCTGGGTCTGAGCTTGAGTTTGGCCGCCGGCAGCTTGCGGGGCTAATGCCGGGCAGAACGACATCAGGAAAATAATGAAAACGGCCATTGAATTTTGGAGGATTGGGTTAGACTCCATCCCCTTCGTGAATCGTGGTCATGGAGCGGATTTCAAACTCGCGTGTGCCTTTGGGCGTGGTGATCTGGACGACATCGCCGAGCTTTTTTCCCATCAGCCCGCGCCCGATGGGAGAGGTGGTGGAGATCAGTCCTTTACTGACGTCGGCCTCTTCACTGGTCACCAGTTTGTAATGGATTTCGGCGTCGCGGTCAACGTCGTAAAGCACCACCTTCGTTCCGAAAGCGATGCGGTCCTTGGGAATATTGCTCAAATTAACCAGCGAGAGATCGGCCAGCCGCCTCTTGAGCTGCGCCAGCCGCGCACCCACAATGTCCTGGCGCTGCTTGGCCATGATGAATTCGGCGTTCTCGCTCAGGTCGCCGAGCGCCCGGGCGCGCTTCAGCTCAATTGGCAGTTCGTAAGAGAGTTCGTGTTCCAGAGCTTGAATTTCTTCCTCGAGCTTCTTTTGGATTGGCGTAGACATAGCAAAGACTCCTCACATCCCAAACGGACATTATAGCCAATGCAGCGGCCAGATGGGAATGCTTTGGGCGGTGACGGGTGCGCGACATAGAAGTGAGGGTTGGCAAGTTTTCTTTTTTTGTGCCATAACGCTGAGCGTATATATACGTTCAGAAGGGAGACCCCATGCCTGATCCTCTCGCTCCCTTGGAGTCTGATCGGTCCAAGCTCTTGCAGGAATTCCTCGCTTTGGGCGACCTTCGACCCGGTTCGATTACGGCCGTTATCCGCCGCTGTGGCAAACCTTCCTGCCGTTGCGCCAAGCCCAACGACCCCGGCCATGACCCCCAATTCCGGCTAACCCGAAGAGTGGCGGGCAAGACCGAGACCGAGAGCTTTCCCAATCCCGCCGCGCTGCGCCAGGCGCGAGAGCGCGGCCTGACGCTCTCCACCGTGGACGCGCTGCTCGCAACCCTGGCTATCGAATATCGGGCCGCGCTGTTCACCCTCGACAAGGATTTTGAGCGGCTGACTTTTACGGGCTTGCGGTTGCATGGAGCGGATCAAGACCGCGCGTAGTGGCGTTTTCGAACCTAAACGCAATGCTGTTCACTTAACGAACCTCGCTGTAGCGCCGGTGTCCTCACCGGCGGATTTCGGCGCTGAGGGCAGCGCCGCTACAAAAGATCGCAGAGGAAGAGCGCCGACTCCACCGTAAGTGAACAGTATTGGGCCTAAGTATCTATAAATTAGATATTAAGCACTTTTAACAGTTTTGTGAGGTCCGGTTTTAAGTTGTGGAAATATTTTGCCAATAAAGGGAATCAGTTTGCCGAAACTTCCTCTGCATCCTCGAAGGTCATGCTTTAACAGTTTTATTTTCAACGGTCTGCAACGTGAAAGAATGGTAAAAGACGTGCTAATCCGTTACTTGTCCGATCCTGAGTCTGTAGTTGCCGCGACGTTTGAGACAAGCGGAAGAATTGTGATGACTGTCCCTTCGAGATGCCGGGGATTTGGACTGGGGCTATGTGAAAATTTTCAAGAAGGCTGCCAGTCTAAGGGAAAATCACGTCCCGTTGGAATGGCTTAATTCATGTAAGCCACAGGGCGGAGCTATACGACAATGCCGGGACCCTCAGCCACGACAGGAAGCAAGGACGGAAGGTGGTATGCCCTTTATACCCGACATCAGCATGAGAAGGTAATCTCTCAATCTTTAGATAGCAAAGGGTTTAGCACATTTCTTCCATTATATGGCGCTACGCATCATTGGAAGGACCGGACTAAACAGATTTCTTTGCCGTTGTTCCCGTGCTATGTATTTGTTTGCTGCGGTGACGGGGCCGATTGGACGAAAATTCTCACCACTCCGGGCATTCACTCCGTAGTTTCGTTTGCGGGA
Organism: uncultured Acidobacteriota bacterium; assembly: GCA_937900045.1. GTDB lineage: Bacteria > Acidobacteriota > Terriglobia > UBA7540 > UBA7540 > CALCEB01. The sequence continues at coordinate 21,673 of CALCEB010000025.1, read as the reverse complement.
CGACCTGCCGAGATTCCGGAAGGTGAATTGGCATCGATTCGGCGGGCTACGGAGAGTGATTTGCAAATCGAACCTTACCCATTCCTTAAATGTGGCGATTGGGTTCGAGTCAAGACGGGTGCGCTGGCGGGCGTGGAGGGGTTCCTGGTCCGCAAGAAGAACATTTTCCGATTGGTGTTATCTGTAGAAATGCTCGGCAAATCCGCAGCGGTTGAGGTGGATGGAGCCTCGGTTGAACGGACTGCCCGGGCGAGTAACGCGTGGGTGGCGGGTCCAATGTCCCGTGACTCAGTAAGCAGGGGCACGGGCGGGCGAATTCCGAGAAACCCGAGTTAAATTTTATTTTCGCCGTACCGGGGTGGTTGGGTTATAATCCCTTGCGACTCGATCTCTCCTCAAAACCAAGAGCACAAGGTAAAACGCAATACGAGGACCCTTGCATTGGGTATTGTCCGAACCAAAGCTTGATTTCAAGTCACATGATTCGGTTAGGCATTCAGCTTGGAGGAAAGACCATGACTGGGAAAAAGGTGGCACTAAAAGCAACAGCGGTGGGGCTGGCGCTCGCCGGCTGGATGATTTCAACAGCGCCCGGACAAGCCGCGCAATCATCGACTGCCGGAAACTCTTCTCCTGCCGCGGCGGTCAGCTCCCCGTCTTCATCCACCTCGCCCCAGCTCCAGCGGCGAAATCCCCGCTACCAGGTGACGGACGGAGATATTCTGGACTTGAATTTCCCGTATACCCCAGAATTCAAACAGACGCTGACAGTCCAACCGGATGGGTTCATTTCCGTGCGGGGCGTGGGTGACATCCACGTGGAGGGCGAGACCGTTCCTGAAATCGAGGCGGCGCTGCGAGCAGGCTACGCTAAGATCATGAATAATCCAGATGTCACCGTCACCCTCACGAAATTCAACATGCCGTACTTTATTGCCAGCGGCCGGGTGGCCAAGCCCGGAAAGTATGATCTGCGCGGTCAAACCAGTTTAATAGAAGCGCTGGCGATGGCGGGCGGCTTGCGCGACGACGCCAAAACCAACCATGTGTTTCTATTCCACCGTGTTTCAAAGCAGTGGGTGGAAGTAAAAAAGATCGATGTTAAGAAGATGTTGCACGCCGGAAACCTGCAGGAAGACCTGGATATCAAGCCTGGAGACCTGATTTGGGTTCCCAAGTCGGCTTTTTCGAAAGTCAGCCGGTTTATTCCTTACTCGAACATGGGCTTCTTCTACGGCAGCACCTTCTAGCCGCGAGGCGTTGGAGCAACCAGCGCCAACCGGGCGGCGCTTTAGAATTCGTCCGAAGATGAGGAGGAGGACGTCATGGCAACAAATCATAACGGGCATTCCAATGGAAACGGAAAAGGGCAGAGACCATTTTCGCCCACACTGCGGGACGTAACCGCAACGGCTTTCCGCCACCGGCGGCTGATGGTTTTGACTTTTCTGGGGATTTTCATTGGAGCTTTGGTCTTTGCGTTCCTCCTGCCGAAGCACTACGAGGCCCACATGAAGATCCTGGTGCAGCGGGACCGTGTCAATCCACCCGTAACGGCGGCCGCCAACACCTACACTCCGGTCATGTCCGCGTCTGTCACCGAAGAGGACATCAACTCCGAAGTTCAGTTGGTCGAGAGCCAAGACCTGCTGGAGAAGGTGGTTGAGGAATGCGGGCTGGAAAAGCCGCCCTCATTCATGGCGCGGCTCTTGACCCCTAATTCCGGGGACAAAGGATACCGCATTGCGAAGGCGGTGGAGCGGCTGAGGGGCAACTTAAAGGTTGGTCCCATGCCAAAAACCGACCTCATCGAGATCCGCTACAAATCATCCAATCCTGAACTGGCGACCCGGGTCCTTCGAGCGCTTGCCACCGGATATATGGCCAAGCATGTGGAGGTTCACCGGCCGCCAGGCGCTTTCGATTTCTTTGAGAAGGAAGCCAATCGCTACCGCAAGCAGCTTGACCAGTCCGAGCTTCAACTGGCGGACTTTTCTAAGCAGGAAGACTCTGTTTCACCGACCACGATGGTGGGCTTGACGCTACAGAAAGCAACGGATTTCCAGGCTAACCTGGAGCAAACGCGCGCCCAAGTAGCTGCTACGCGGGAGCGAATTGCGTCGCTCCAAAAAGAATTGACCTCAACCCCGGCGCGCCTGACCACCACGAACCGAACCGCGGATAACGGCCAACTGCTGGAGCAGATGAAATCAACGTTGCTGACCCAGGAGATTCAGCGCCAGAAACTGATCGCCAACTACTCCGAGAATTACCGTCCCGTGCAAGACGTGGAAGCGCAAATCACCTTGACCAAGTCGGCGATCCAGGCGGCGGAAAAGTCGCCCGTTCGTGAACAGGATACGGACCAGAACCCCACTTATCTGTGGATCACGGAAGAGCTGGCCAAAGCGAAAACAGACCTGGCCTCAGAAGAAGCGCAGGAGCAGGCAACGTCGCAGATTGTCCGGAACTACCAAAATCAGGCGATTTCGCTGAACCAGAAAGGGCTTCTCGAGAGCGACCTGCTTCGCACCGCGAAGGCGGAGGAGACGAATTACCTGCTTTACCAGAACAAGGGAGAGGAAGCCCGCATTTCCGAGGCTCTCGATAACAAGCGGATTGTGAACGTTGCCATTGCCGAAGCCGTGACCTTGCCGGAACTGCCGGTTCACTCGCCTTGGCTCTACGTCGTCCTCGGGCTCTTGCTGGCGGCGATGGTCAGCATGGGACTGGCTTTCACGCTGGATTATTTGGATCCCTCTTTCCGGACTCCGAATGAAGTGGAGGACTACCTGGATGTTCCGGTGTTTGCTTCGATTCCGAGAGATGGACATCCGGTGAGGCTGCACGTGCAGTAACTGAATTCTGCCTTTTCGTCTGCAGCAGAGGACCGAACGCTGCTCGAGACAGGTGTGACCCCGTGGCCACCCATTCAGGTTGCAATGCCTGTCCCTCCGGCTAAGAAGGTGAAGAGGTTTCCTGGGGGAGTTGGAGTGGGCGTTGGCGGATTCTCCGCAGCCTCCGCTATCCATTTTGAATCAAAGGGTGGCCAAGAGCCGCGACATTGGAATCAGAGAGACAATACCCCGGGGGGGAATCAAGAAGCGTTGGTTTCTAATCGGATCGACCGGTTCCCATGGGCAGAGGCTGCGATTGAAGTCCGGCTGGAAGTGCCGTTCGGCCTTTCGACTGCCCCTTGTGCCTCCATTAAATCTTTCCTTGCGCGTTCCAACCGCGGCCAATGGCCGGTGAAGGCCCCAGGCGGCGCGCCATATTTCGCCGCGACTCTTTCCTGGCGTTTGAATGACTTTCCTTCGCGCTCTGAATTCTATAGGGATGAGTGTAATACCTAAGCGATATTGGCATGATCTTAAACGACGCGAATGCGGCATTTCCCTCTGAAATTCGAAAGACCCTTCCTGGGGCCGAGCACCCGACAATGCTGATGGAGTGGAGTTGTACCCAAGCTGGCCGCGCTGGAGGCGCATTGGTTCATGGTTTGGTTGAGCAACAAGCGAAGCGCACGCCTGAAGCTCCGGCCATTGAGCAGTCCGGGCGGCGAATGAACTTTTGCGAATTGGATGCGAATGCAAATCAACTGGCGCACCTTTTGATCCATGCCGGAGTGAAGCCGGACGAGCCCATCGGCATCTGCATGGAGCGGTCATTGGAAATGGGGGTGGCGCTGCTGGGTACGCTCAAGGCGGGAGGCGCCTGCTTGCCGCTCGATCCAAGCTATCCCCGTGAGCGGCTGGAATTCATGTGCCGGGACGCCAAAGTCCGAATCCTCATCACCCAGCCCGGCCTTGCTCCAGAGCTCAATGACCGGATCCCCCACAAGATTATGCTCACGCCGGACTTGGGAAATCTGACGCCGGAAAGCTCTGAAAATCCCGCGGTTGCGATCACCCCAGAGAATCTGGCGTATGTCATTTACACCTCCGGGTCCACCGGGACGCCACGAGGCGTCGAGCTTACCCATCGCGGCATCGCCAATCACCAACTGGCCGCAACCGGGCTTTACAACCTCGATGCGCAAGATCGTGTCTTGCAGTTTTCCTCGATCAGCTTTGACATTGCCATTGAGGAGATGTTCCCAACCTGGAGCGCGGGAGGATGCGTGGTGTTACGCGATCCAACGCTGGAGCTTCAGGCCCGGGGGTTCATGCGATGGCTCCAGGAGAAATGTATTACGGTGGTGGATTTGCCAACGGCATTTTGGCACGAATGGGTGCATCAACTCTCCGAATTGCGCCAGCCGCTTCCTGATACTCTTCGGCTGGTAATTGTGGGCGGCGAGAAGGCTTCGGCGAGCGCCTACGCAGCCTGGAAGGGAATCGCGGGCGGGCGCGTGGAGTGGATCAATACTTATGGGCCGACCGAGGCCAGCGTTATTGCCACGGCCTACGATCCCTCAGCAGATTCGCGCCGCGAGATTTCTTCCGAATTGCCGGTCGGCAAGCCAGTTCAAGGCGTCCAGGTCTATATCCTCGACGCAGAGATGGAGCCAGTCCCAGTGGGGGCTACCGGGGAAATGCACATTGGTGGATTGGGTGTGGCGCGAGGATATCTAAACCGGCCCGAGCTAACGGCTGAGAAATTCATCCCTGATCCTTTTAGCACGGAACCCGGAGCGCGGCTCTACAAAACGGGCGACCTTGCGTGCTTCGCGGCGGACGGTAACATTCTTTTCCGTGGCCGGCGGGACGACCAGATCAAAATACAAGGTTTCCGGGTGGAGCTCGGAGAGATTGAATCGGCGCTCAGCGCTTTTCCAGGAATCGATGAAGTTGCGGTTATCGCCCGTGAAGATACGCCCGGACATCGCCATCTGGCCGCATATTTTGTCGCCAGCCAGAGCCATCAACCTGGGATTCCAGCAATTCGGGATTACTTGAAGACCAAACTGCCGGATTACATGGTTCCTTCCGCCTTTGTACCGCTTCAGTCTTTGCCTCTCACCCCAAACGGCAAGGTGGACCGCCGTGCGTTGCCGGCGCCCGAGCAGGGACGGGTTGTGACTTCCGGGTCGGCGTCCTCTCCAAAAGATGCATTCGAATCCCAAATGGTAAAGATTTGGGAAACGGTCTTGGGGACGAGTCGAGTCGGGGTTCAGGACAACTTCTTCGATCTGGGCGGGACATCGCTACTGGCCGCGCGGATGATCTATAAGGTCGAGCGGCGCTTTGGAAAAACGCTGCCGACCTCGGCATTGCTCCAAGCCCCTACCGTCGAAGGAGTCTGCGGCATATTGCGCCAGCAAGGCTGGTCGCAAAAGTGGTCGTCGCTGGTGCCGATTCAAACGGAGGGGACGCGGCCGCCCTTCTTCTGTGTGCACGGGCTTGCCGGTACGGTCCTGCGGTTCAAGGCTCTTGCCAAGTATATTGGACCGGATCAACCGGTGTATGGACTGCAAGCCCAAGGCCTTGATGGTGTTCACCCTTGCCACGTCCGGGTGGAGGACATGGCTGAGCATTACGTGAAAGAAATGCGAAGCGTACAGCCGGAAGGCCCCTATTACTTTGGCGGATATTCGTTTGGTGGATATGTCTGTCTGGAAATGGCGAGGCGGTTGCGGCAGGCGGGCCAAGAGGTTGGACTGCTGGCGTTGCTTGATACTTTTCCGGAAAAAGAAAAATCCAACACCTCGCTTCTGCTGAAATTGCTCAGCCTTTCACCCCGCGATTGGGTCTCGTTTTTCTACCGGAAGATCCGGGGGCGTGTGAAGCATTGGATTGCCGCCGCTACCTTTCCACAGATTCTGAAGAATTCATGGTATTCCTGCGCCAAGGCGGAGCGCGACTACCAATTGCGGCCCTATAGGGGTGAAGTGGTCCTTTTCAGACCGAGTAAGGAGTCCTTGCGCAGTTCTCAGGACTCCGCCAAGGTTTGGAGCCAATGGGTCACAGGTGGAGTCGAGGTTCATGAGATTCCCGGCGATCATGGAAGCATCACGCGGGAGCCGTTGGTGCGGCATTTAGCAGAGCAGATCCGCGAATGCCTGGATCGAGCTTTGGCAGGGCGAGAGAAACGGTCAGTGGGTTCTGCCGTGGCAGTGAAGCAGGAAGAAATATTTGCAGGCCAGGAAAGAGTGAACTCGAGCCTGGTTCCGGAATAGCAGGATTTTGCGTGCTTCCCAACAAGTTGCTGAAAAAAGGCGTCCTTTGATGCTGAGCGAAGCATCGGTTTGCATCATTGAAATAAAAAGGGCAGAGATTCTTCGCTTCGCACAGCACGACAGCCCTGGAAGAGTTTTCAGGCGGCGTGTGGATTCCCGCTTCTGTTTTCGCGGGAACAAGCTGGGCGGAAATGACCGCAGCCAGTCGTTGTGAGCGGTCACACCCGTTTTGGTTCCGGCTAAGCCGGGTTAGGATTTAATAGACTTGCCCAAAGTTGATCTTCAACAATCCGCTGCATTGTCCGCTGAGCCCCGGCTCGAAAGGAATATTTCTGCATTTCCTCACTGGGTTGGCTCCGGCGCGCCGGTGGGGTTATTCAGGAGGCTCGCTCCGTGGATGGCGAAAGGCGGCTTCACCGTCGCCGATCAAGCGGTTATATCCGGATCGAACTTCGTCATCAGTATCCTGCTGGGGCGTTGGCTGGCTCCTTCGGGCTATGGCGCTTATGCCCTGGCCTTTGCGATTTTCATCCTCCTGACGCGAGTCTATCAAGCTCTGTTGCTTGAGCCGCTGGCGGTGTTCGGAGGATCGGCTTACGAACCTTGCCTGCGAGCCTATATCAAGGTCCTGGTGAGGATTCACCTGGCTATGACTTTGCTGATCGTTCTGACGCTGGGCTTGAGCAGCGTGCTTGCCAGTTCTTTCGGAAACACTGACGGACTGGCGGGGGCTTTGGCAGGATTGACCTTTGCGGCGCCCTGCATCTTGCTGTTCTGGATGGCGCGGCGGAGTTTTTACTTTGAGCTTTCGCCGGCTCGCGCTGCGGCAGGATCCTTGACCTATTTTGCGTTGGTTTTGGCCGGCCTTTTTGCCGGACACGCCCGCGGCCTGATCACACCCTTCATGGCCTTTCTGCTGATGGGCGTGGCCGCGGCGTTCACCAGTGTGATCCTATTCCGGCAACTGGCCCGGGCGCTGCCGCCTGGCCTGGCCGGACCGGCCTGGCGCGAAGCTTGGCGGCGCCATTGGGAGTATGGCCGGTGGGCGCTTGCTGCATCTATCGCCTCCTGGCTTCCAGCTTACTTTTATTATCCCTTGCTCAGCGCGGTGGCGGGAATGGCAAGCGCCGGGCAATTAAAGGCGCTCATGAACCTTGCCTCGCCGGTGAATCAGGTGTTAGCGGCGCTTTCCATGCTGTTTATACCCCATGCAGCGCGGGTCCAGAGCCGTCATGGAACCCGCCGTAGCCGTGGGCTGAGTGTCAAATTGACATTGGTTTCAGTAGGTATGACGGCGGGATATTGGGCGGTGGTCATCTTGTTCAAGAAGCCGGTATTCGAGCTTTTCTACGGAACGCGGTATCTCGGCATCATGGGCCTGCTGCCCATCGTGGCGCTGGGGTCCTTGTTCTGGAGCGCCGCCAGCGGCCCCTCCATTGTCTTGCGGGGCATGGAATCGCCGCAGTCCTTGTTTTGGGCTTTCGCCGTTGCCGCGGTGATTTCGCTGCTGATTGGGATTCCTGCCGCCTGGAAATTTGGGCTGAGCGGCGGCATCTGGGGCATGAACATCTCCGATGCGGTTTCATTTGTGATGGTGTTGTGGCTGCTGGGCCGCAAGTCAAAAGGTGCTTCGCGGTTGAGTCCAGCGAGTTAGTTTCCGTCCGTCGCCCTGCTGTCCGGCTGGCTCCGAGCGAGAGAAGTGAACGACTAATAAGGATCATAGGAAGCGGGCACGAAGGCTCAAAGGATTGATGCTCCTGAGCTTGATGTCAATTCGTACCGGGGAGAGGTAGTGACTCAATTTCTTTGCTGTAGCGGCGCTCTATGAGCGCCGAACTTGTATCCTCAACGGTTTCCGGCGCTCATAGAGCGCCGCTACAGCAAACTGAGTCACTACCCGAGGAGAGGGGTATGATTCGAAAAATTCATCTTTATTCCTTTATTCAGATTTTCCTGGCGGCGGCTGTTTTGGCGGCGCTGCCGGTGTTCGGGCAATCGAGTGCGATACTCCGTAATCCCATTGTGATTCACGAAGTCCGCCACACGGAAATCCCGCCTTTAAGCAGGGCGAAGACCCCGCTTTCGAATTTGAATAATGGATCTCCGGATATCCTTCGAGGTAATCCTGTGGGATCAAGCCGGACGCCCCAAGGTTTGGGGCAGCCGGACGTGTTCGTTCAAAATTTTCAGGGCGCCCGGTTGCCTGTGACCATTGGTTTGAACTTTGAGGGCATCAACTCGACGGGGGCGGGAGAACCTTTTCCCGCGCCTGACCCGAATGGCGCGGTGGGCGCCACGCAATATGTCGAGTGGGTGAATGCCCGCTTCGCAGTGTACAACAAGCAGACTGGGGCGCGGGTCTACGGGCCTGAGAACGCGGTTTCATTGTTCAAAGGCCTTTCGGGAGCCTGCGGAACGCAAAATACCGGTGATGGTATCGCCCAATACGATAAGGCGGCAGGACGCTGGATTATTACTCATCGCGTCGGGGCCTCCAATACCGGCCCTTATTTCCAGTGTATAGCAGTCTCCAAGACCTCAGACGCCACCCAAGGCTGGTATCTGTATTCCTTTCAGATTTCAACCAATCAATTCCCCGATTATCCGAAACTTGGAGTGTGGCCAGACGCCTATTACGAGACGGCGAATCTGTTGTCGCCTGCCAATGGAAATGATTTTCTCGGTTCCCTGGTGTGCGCCTTTGACCGTAATGCCATGTTGTCCGGCCAAATCGCCACGGCCCAATGTTTCCAGACGAGCACCCAATATGAGAGCCTTCTGCCGGCGGATGTAGACGGAAATACGCCACCCCCTTCCGGTTCACCGAATTACTTGTTGAATCTGGACAACAACTCCCTTGACCTGTGGGAATTTTATGTAGATTTTCAGAATCCCTTGAACTCCACATTGACGGGGCCAACTAACATCCCTGTGGCGGCGTTCACGGATGCGTGTAGCAAGACCGGTTATGTCTGTATTCCTCAAGTGGGAACCACTCAAGTGCTGGATTCGATTGGCGACCGTCTCATGTACCGGTTGGCTTATCGCAATTTCGGCGATTACGAATCATTAGTCGTAACTCACACCATTAATCCTCCAACGCAGGCGTGGGCTGGAATTCGGTGGTATGAGATTCGCAATCCCGGCGGCAGCCCGATCGTATACCAGCAGGGTACGTTCTCGCCGGACGTGAATTCCCGGTGGCTGGGGAGCGCGGCGATGGACCAGGCCGGCGATATCGCCATCGGTTACAGTGTTTCAAGTACGAACATTAATCTGCAAATGCGGTTTACGGGACGCCTCGCCACCGACCCACTGGGAACGCTGGAGAATGAAGTTGGAGTTGTCAAGGGTAGTGGCACAGAAGTTTCTCCGGATTTCCGGTGGGGCGACTACAGCAGCATGGCCATTGACCCTTCGGATGACTGCACGTTTTGGTTCACGAGTGAATTCCTGAATTCTACCGGCACCAATAATTGGAGTACCCGGGTGGCTTCATTCAAATTCAATGCGTGCCCGTAACCGGAGCAATTCGTAGTCTTGGCAGAAGGAACGCGCCTTTGCGGGACCCAGTGGTCGAAACGATACGGAAATACCGCCACCAGATTTCCATGACCCGACTGCGCGAGCCCCTGGTCTGGTATCGTCACCGGGGGCTTCGGCCAGGTGACGCTTGGGTGGCTTCCTATCCACGATCGGGCAGCACGTGGCTGCGTTTTCTGTTGATGGAGATTTTAGCTGGACGGTCTTCCGAATTTGGAAAGGTCGATGAGGTGATTCCCGACGTCGGAAGACACTCCGAGGCTCCGGCCCTGCTTCCCGGACCGGGCCGTTTGATTAAGACCCATCAGCCTTACCGGAGCGATTGCCGCAAGGCCGTTTTCCTGGTTCGTGACCTGCGAGACGTTGTCATGTCCGAATACGCTTATCAACAGGCGCTCGGATGGGCCGAAGGCGGATTGGAAGAGTATCTGCCAAGGTTCTTGGAGGGCAAGGTGAATCCATTTGGCTCCTGGCAGAATCATGCGTTGAGTTGGATGGACTCGCCCCTGTCTAACCAGGGTGATCTGTTGCTGGTGCGGTTTGAAGACTTACGGCGAAACACCGCGGAAACGCTTTGCAAAATCCTTGAGTTCTACGGCGTGACGCCCGAACATGGAAAGATTGAGGCAGCAATCGAAAACAATTCGCTCGACCGCATGAAGGAGAAGGAGAAACGCAATCCCCAAAAAGCCTCGAAGCGCGGCCGGTTTGTGCGCAGTGGAGCGGTGGGTGGATGGCGGCAAGCTCTTTCCGAAGATCAATTGCGTCTGATCACGCAATATGCGGGCAAGGTGATGGAGAGGCTCGGCTATACTGAGGGCGGCGTTGTTAGAGAAGAAAGAGTCCCCTTGGATAGTCTTCAATTCAGATCCTGACTCTACCGTCTCGCGGACCGGGCCTGGATTGTGCTGGGAAGCGCCAGTCCCCGGCGCCCTCGGGAAGAATAACGCGGAAGCCGGCTGCCAAGGTGAACTCAAAGTTTCGAAAGAAGGACTCAGCTTCAGCCCTTGAGAACAGTCGCCTCGTGCAGTGGCGCAAATTTGACGATAGTTAGCGAAAGAGATGAGTGGAGTTGCGTGATCGCTCGTGATGGGTCCAGGCGGCAACTATGAAAACCTTGGATGGCACATATCGAGGGCTAGGGGCGGCACGGGTTCAACCCGAGGGTGGCTTCCACCTCGGGAACCTTTCCGCGTGGTGGGTCCTGGCGGCGGTCGGCGCGCTGGCGCTGATCACAGCATTCCTGTTTGATTTTCTTCCGGATAACTTCTTCGGCTGGGATGTTCTACCTCTGTTGGGAGTGGGGATCCTGCTATTTTCAGTGCTCTTGATTGAGTTGGGGTCAAGCAGCACCCGTGCCGCCTCCACTTGGCGAATCGGGCTGGTCTTATGGTGGTTCTTGCTTTGCTCCCAGGAGTTCTTTGTTCGTTTCACGTCGCCCGAAGCAACCGTCGCGGGGAACTTTGCGCCGGCCGCATACGAAGAGGCTGTTTTCTGGATACTGATCCTGGTGGCGCTGAGTATCGCAACGTTGGGAAGCCCGGGATATCTTGGGAGTATCGTCTCCGGCCGTTATGGTTGGCTGACGCTCTATGTCATCCTTTGTGCAGCGTCCACGATTCTCTCTCCCAACCTTGCGTTTTCATTGGCCTGGGCGTTTAAGTTAGGGTTGGTGGCGTTGGTGATTCAGCTCCTTTCCAGTCAAATGGAGGACTATGGCGATCTGCGTACTTTTTTGCGGGTTACGCTTTGGGCCTTTGCCTTCCTGGCAATAGTTCCAACCATCCAATCGTTCCTGAATCCGGCGCAGGCCTTTGGCGAAGGCGGCCGCCTGGGTGGATTGCTCGCCCCTGACGAACAATCCGCGCTCTCTGGAATCTTGATCCTTCTCGTGCTCGCGCTTTATTCCGAAAGCGGACGGAAGTGGCCGATAGTGCTGGGAGGAGTCGGCATCGCCACCATGGTGATGTCCGGCGGGAAAACGGGCATCGCCTCGGCAGTGTTCTGCGGTGTCGCGTTCTACCTTCTGCAAAGGAAATACCGGCCGGCGATGGGTTTGCTCTTGGGGTTTGTTCTAGTGGGTTTGCCCTTATATTTGTTTACCCCGCTCGGGACCTATCTGCAAGGGTACCTGCAATCCGGCGAAGCATCAACCTTCACGGGCAGAACGCCCCTTTGGCAGGTGGCCATCTCCGGAATCTTTCAACGGCCAATTCTGGGGCATGGCTTTGTAGCGTCGCAGTTCATGGCTAATCAGCTTGTAGATATACCGTTTGCCGCATCAAACGCTCATAACGGGTTTTTGGAGGCGCTCTATAACAATGGAGTCGTTGGATTGGCTCTGATAATGCTTATCCTTCTATACATCGGCAGAAACCTTTGGAAGGCCTTCAGGGACCCATGCGACTTGCCGGGATACTCGCAGATTGCCGCGGGCTCGATTGCAATCTTTCTGAACATACTGATGAATGGCATGGTGGCTGGCTCGTTCGCGGGCCGGGTGCGAGCCCAATTTGCTCTGCTCATTGGGATGATGGTCTTCAGTGAGTGCCTGGTTCGCCTCAAGGGGGACGAGTCGCGCCAGTCTAGTGTTCCCCCCGCGTTCTCTTGTGAACCAAGCGGCGATCTGGCAAGGTCCAGCCGGTAAACAGACAGCGAGGAAGGAATTGCAAACACCTGGCGGGCCACCCCGGTAGTTAATCGCCACAGACCCTTGCACGGTTTGGCTGGCAGAGCCACGGGGCGGCTGCAGGTAAGCACGAGAAGGAGGCATACTTTTTAGAATGGGTTTGATCCAATGGACAAAATCCGCGCTAGTAAGCGGCCACCGCGTGATTGCGCCGTTCATGCCTGATCGTTACGTTGCATACAGATTTGGCGGTGGCAGAATTTACCTGAACGTTAAAGAGTCTTCAATGATGCTTGCAAGAGCTTTGGGACTCTTCGAGATTGAGGAAACGAAGGCGATTACTTCGCTACTGAAGTCCGGGATGACCTTCGTCGATGTTGGAGGTAACAAGGGAGACTTTTCCTTGCTGGCCGCTCGGGCCGTAGGTACATCTGGGCGGGTTCTCTGCTTTGAGCCGGAAGCGCAAAATGTTCATTGGATACGGAAAAGTGTTGAGTTAAACCAATACAACAATGTCACGGTGTTTGAAATGGCTCTGGGCGACCGTGACGAGGACGCTCAACTCTATCTGGGTGCGAAGAGCGGATGGCACTCGCTTCTTTCTTCCCAACCTCATGGCAGCGGAGAGGTTGTCACAGTCAAGAAGAGGGCGTTGGATTCCGTACTGGCCGAAACTGACCAGCAGCGCGTGGACGTCATCAAGATCGACGTCGAAGGGGCCGAGCTAGAGGTTCTCAAGGGAGCCGAGAGTACCCTGCGGGCCAATCCGCAGATCACCTTAATTATGGATATCCACGCAGCCCTTTTCGGCGTCGATCCTTTCGAGATCGCGGGCTTCCTGAAGGGGTTTGGGTTCTCGCTGTACGAAGTGGAACCGGCCCCTTACCGGCCGCTTCAGATCGGCAAGAACTCCGGCAAGATTTTAGCCGCGCGGTCCTAAACAGGATCTGCTGGCCTCAAGGGATCAGCCGTCCCAGCCGGATTTGATCCCTACCGCGCGTGCAATGATGCTGGGTGCCAGTGAGACCGGCAGAGTTTGTTCCGTGATGGGCTTGGGAGGTCGAGATATTTCGGTCTTTCAGATTGCGGCCTTGGTGCCCTGTTTGTGAATTTTCAATAGAAATGACTACCAACGAACGACGAGGAGGCAGTACATGGATTGGAATGATCGAAGTGTTTTAGTCACGGGCGGAACCTCATTCATCGGCTCCAGCCTGGTTGACGCGCTGATTCAGCGGGGCGCCCGCATCACCGTCGTGGACGACCTGAGCAGTGGGAAGCTTGAACAAATCCGGGATCACGTGGAAGCGGGACGAGTGAAGTTTATCGAAGCGGACCTCCGCGACGCCGGCGTGGCCGAGCGCGCCGTCCAGGGGGCGAGCGTGGTGTTCCATCTTGCCGCAGATCACGGAGGGCGCGGTTATGTGGACCTTCACCAGGCAGCCTGCGCCACCAACCTGTTATTAGATGGTTTGGTTTTTCGCGCCTGCTACAAGGCAGGTGTCGATAAAGTGGTCTATGCCTCCTCGGGATGCGTATATCCGAACTTTATTCAGAATGACCCGAAGGAAGTGTTGTACTTGACCGAAGACAAAGTTGGCCCCGGATATGATGCCGACAATATGTACGGCTGGGCCAAGCTGATGGCGGAAATGACGCTCAAAGCCTATTACAAGGATTGGGGAATGAAGTCTGCCTCCTGCCGCTACTTCACAGTGTACGGACCCCGCGGCGTGGAAAACCACGCCGTAATCGCCATGATTGCCCGGGCCTTCCTCAAGCAGGATCCGTTTGTGGTGTGGGGCACGGGCGAGCAGATTCGCAACTGGACCTATATTGACGATATCGTGCGCGGAACCATCCTGACGGCCGAAAAAATCGACGATGGCACGGCGGTGAATCTGGGCACGATGGAGCGCATCCGGGTGATTGACGCTGCCCGGGAAATCCTGCGCTATATGGGCCATAGCGCCCAGATTGAGCCCCATCCGGAAATGCCGACCGGGCCGTACAATCGCGTGGCGGAGAATTCACTCGCCAAAAATCTCCTTGGCTGGGAACCCCAGGTCAAGTTCATGGACGGTTTACACCGTACCATTGATTGGTATGTGGCTACGAAAAACAAAGAGCAGGTTTCGGGCTATCTCGAAGCTATGCTGACGGAGCGCTGAATCCAAAATGCCGGAGCGCCTGCTTCCAGTGCTCCGGCATCTTTCCGGCTACACGTCGGGCAATCCCACCTGGCGCGCCCCGTAGGGGTTCCATCTGGTTTGCGAGTTGCGAGGGTTTAGAATGCCGGCCTTTCGGCCTGTGAGACCCAATTGTTACGTGGCTTTGGCATTTTGCTTCGCCGTTGTGGGCGCTGGAAACGGCGTGCCGGGGGATGTGGCTGGCCACTCCAAGACCGGAAGGGCGGCCCAGGCAACGCCGTCCCGCCGGGATTCCATTTACACCCGGCAGCCCGTGCCTCTGGCTTTTTTCGGCCAGGATATCACGTCTCCGGAGACGCCTTGGCCCGCCATTCCGTTCGGCATGCTCCGAATCTTCAACAGCCATGCCGTTTGGAGACTAGTGGAGAGGGCCGGAAGAAACCAGTATGATTGGCATATTTTGGATGGGTGGGTCGAGCGCGCGCAGCGGCATCACGTCGATTTGCTTTACACTTTTGGCGTGACGCCAACGTGGGCGGCTTCGCAGCCGGATCACCGTTGCGGCGCCGGGCCTCAAAGTCCCCGGGGATTCTGCACTCCCCCCGCCGGCCTCTACACCAATGCAGCGTGCCAGGGACCGATGGCCGGAGTTACGGCCACGGATTGCATTTTTAAGGAGTACATTACGGCTTTAATGGACCATGTCTGCGGCGGCAAGGCTCCAAACAAAAATTGCAAGATTCGAAACTACTCTTGCTGGAACGAACCCAATCAGGATGGATTTTGGTCAGGGTCCTACGCCGACCTGGCAAAATTGTGTTCGGACTTTGTCGAAACCGTAAAGTCGCAATGTCAGAGTTGCACCACCCTTGGCCCGGAGGTTGCGGCGGCCGCCGATGTCGGAACAAAAATGAACGGAGATAGCCGCTCCGCCTCCGTCTACTTCGAAAATTTCCTGAAGGCATCTGCCCAGTACGGCCACTACCCGGATGCGGCCGCTTTCCATCCCTACGCGGCCCGCCTTTTTGGGCTTTCCCTGGCGCCATTTCCAGAGACTTTTGCCGGAAGCGGGTGCCGAGGAGGCGGTGGCGCTGAAGATTGTCCGCAGACCCTGTTGCAAAAAATAGCCGGCATGCGCAGGGTGATGGATGAAAACGGCATGAGCGGGAAGCCGCTATGGTCTACCGAAGGAAGCTGGGGGATGAATATGCAATTGCCGGACCCGGACGTCCAGGCAGCCTACGTGGCCCGCTGGTTGATTCTTCAGGCCTCGAATGGAGTGGCGAGAGCCATCTGGTTTATGTATGACAATGGCGGACGGCCAAGAGGAGTGGGCGGTCTGTGGGATCCCGAAGATGGACTGGACAAAGCGGGCACCGCCTATGGCCAAGTAGCGGGCTGGCTGACCGGCGCGACCTTCTCCAAACCCTGCTCGGCCATAAAAAGTTTGTGGTCATGCGAGCTCTCGCGGCCGGGAGGATATCAGGCAAAAATTGTTTGGGATGTTTCGAGATCCTATGATCCCGTTCAAACTTCCAGCTATCGCGCCGGGAATCGATTTACGCAGTACCGTGATCTAGCTGGTAACACTCATGCGATTTCTGGCGGTTCGGCGCCTGTCGGCTCAGAGCCTATCCTCCTCGAAAGCCACGCAAATTGACGATGATCCTCGGTATCTCTGACCTGCAACACGATACTGCCGCCGTTCTCCTCGGACCAGGTGGCTTGATTTCAGCCATTGAGGAAGAGAAGCTCAATCGTGTTGACGCTGGAGGCGGCTTGCCACAGTCAGCAATTGAACATTGTCTCCGGCTGGGCGGCGTGAGTCTGAAAGAACTTTCCGGCATAGCGATGGCTTTTGATCCCGTGGCATTGGCTCGAAAGCGGAATGAAGCGGGGAATGAATCCCCCCGGCAGTCCCACCGGGATAGTCAGGGCTTTGGAGAGTTGCTTGCCTGTATCACGCCCGGCGTTCGTATTCAGAACACCCCGGCTCTCTCTTTTGACCATCATCTTTGCCACGCGGCCAGCGCGTTCTTTCCGAGCCCTTTTGACTCTGCATTGGTGCTGACGCTGGACCATAAGGGCGGCGAATTCTCCGGTTCGATCTGTGTGGGCCGCGGAAACGAGCTGAAAACACTTCACGAGATTCGCTTCCCCAATTCATTGGGCTGGTTTTATTCGCAAGTTACGGCCCTGCTAGGCTACCTTCCCGGACGGGATGAGCACAAGGTCCAATGGTTGAGCAAGGAAGGAACGCCGGATTTTCTGGGCATTTTCAGAGAGGTTTTTGTAAGGGACGCCAACGGACTTCCGGTACTGAACATCGACCGATGGCTTAACGGCGACGCAAACCCCGGAAGGTTCCCAAGGAAGCTTGCCAACACCTTGCAAATACAGGACTTGAATCCTCCGCGCGAAAGCCGGTTGGGGGCCCAGATTGCCCGAAGCGCCCAGGACTTTCTTGAGGGGTGCGTGATTGATCTGGCAGAAGGTTTCCGGCTAAAAACCGGAGAAAAATCCTTGTGCGTAGCGGGTGGTGTTTTTCTGAATGTGTTGCTGGTGAAGGCTCTTGAATCGCGGTCTGGATTTGACAGCGTCTTCGTTCAACCCGTGGCAGGGAATCCCGGAACAGCCTTGGGCGCGGCCTACCTCGCAGCACAACCCGTGTGGGGGAAGGTTGAGCGCCAGCCCATTGAACAAATGGATTGGGGACCGGAATACAGCGAAGAGCAGATTAAGGCCGTGCTCGACAACTGCAAGACGATCTACCGCTATCTGCCGGGTGAAAAACAGATTGTGGAAGAGACGCTGCAATGCCTGCAGCGCGATAAGATGGTGGCCTGGTTCCAAGGGCGTACGGAATTCGGCCACAGAGCTCTTGGAAATCGCAGCATCCTGGCCTCGCCGTTCTCGCCTTACGTCAAGGAAAACCTGAACCGGTACGTGAAGCACCGGGAGGACTTTCATCCTTTTGCCCTCTCGGTTCCCGCGGAAGATGCAGGCACTATTTTTGAATGCACGGAAAATTGCCGGTTCATGGCGTCGGTGGGCAAATTGAAGGCCGGCCAACCTGAACTCGAAAGATTTTGCTTCAATGGACGCGCGGTCCGAGTCCACCGGGTTGACCAGAAGGTGAATCCAAGGCTTTGGTCGCTGCTCCGAAAGTTCGGGGAGTCTTCACCCGCGCCCGTCCTTCTCAACACTTCTTTCAACCTTTTCGGGGAGCCGCTGGTCTGTGACCCTCGGGACGCGGTGCGAAGTTTCTTCTGTTCAGGAATCGACGCGCTGGCCATGGGGAACTTCTTAGTCGTCAAGCCCTGATGCGGACCGCCAGACTGATGCAAAGGTAGGGACGGGCGTTGTGCTCACTCGGGCGGCCACGAGGGTCACCCCACCTGCATATTGCGCCATTACCCAAAGTTGAGCGGTGTGGCAGGTCATGGTAAACTGAGCATCAATCCAAGTCATGTCGGTAGCAAGCGGCGCCTCTGTTTTATACACAACGAAGTAAGCCGGCGGTGCTCCAAGACTGTAGCGCCGGTCTGCGACCGGCGTATCTCGCCGCTCATAGAGCGGCGCTACAGCGAATGATCGTCGCCGACTTACGGCGCCTTTTATAGTTTGGCTGCCTACTCTGAAATGTCTGATTCAAGGAGATTAACATGAGTTTTATCCAGGTAGCCCGGCGGAGGTTTGGTGTCGTTGGGGAGCTCTTTTCATTCTTCCTGAACCACAAGCGGTGGTGGCTGCTGCCCATGATCTTTGTCCTGCTGCTGCTGGGAGTTCTGATGATCCTGGCTCAAAGTTCCGTGATTGCGCCATTCATTTACACCCTTTTTTAGTCGCGCGACGTAGAGCCTGTGACGGCGCCCTTCAGGGCGGCATCTGCCGGGTTAAAGCCCGCCTCTACAATCCACTTCACTCAAGAAATTATGCTCAAAAATATCTGGGAAGGTCTCAAGCGCGGCTGGCGTGCCTGGTCGCGCCTCGCCCACAAGATTGGAAACTTTCAAGCTCGTGTTTTGTTGACAGTCCTCTACGTGGTGATGGTGTTGCCTTTCGGACTCGCTGTCCGATGGTTCGGTGATCCGCTGCGTATCAAGCGCCGCCCCACCCAATGGCTGGATCATCCTGAAGAGACCTATGACATGAAGTGGGCGCAGAGGCAATAGTCCATGAACATTTTGGGAATTTCCTGTTATTACCACGATGCGGCGGCGGCGCTGCTGCACGATGGACAGTTGGTTGCGGCGGCGGAAGAAGAACGTTTTTCCCGCAAAAAGCACGATTACGATTTTCCGAAAAACGCCATCCAATTCTGTCTGGAGACCGGAGGTCTGCGCGGCCAGGACCTGGACTACGTGGTCTTTTTCGAGAAACCCTTCCGCAAGCTGGACCGAATTCTGGCTACGGTTCTTCAGACCTATCCAAAGTCCTGGAAAGTCTTTCGGGAATCGATGATTACCTGGATTCTCGATAAGCTCTGGGTGGCCAGCACGATTGAGAGTGAGTTGGGCGTGCCGCGCCAAAAAGTCCTCTACTCAGACCACCATCTGTCTCATGCCGCCAGCGCTTTCCTTTGTTCGCCATTCGAGGAGTCCGCGGTGATGACGGTGGACGGCGTCGGGGAATGGGTGACGGCAACGTGCGGAGTCGGAAAAGGGAACCACGTCCGGTTGACCAAACAAGTGGAATTCCCACACTCTATCGGTCTGCTCTATAGCGCTTTCACCGCGTTTCTGGGCTTTGAGGTCAACGAGGGTGAATACAAGGTCATGGGCATGGCCCCTTACGGCGTGCCGCGCTATGTTGATAAGGTATGGAAACTGGTCAAGGCGAATTCGGATGGGTCTTTCTCGTTGAACATGGACTATTTCTCCTTCCATCACTCCACGGATAAGACCTTTAATAACCGGTTTGTGGAACTGTTCGGCGATCCGAGGCCGGTGAAGCTGCAATTCTTCACGGAGGTGACGGGCTTCCCCAAATACTTCGGGGATCCGCCCTCGAATTACAAGGAATTGTGCAAACTTAACCAGCATTATGCGGACGTCGCAGCCAGCATCCAGAAGGTCACCGAGGACTTGCTGGTCAATATGGCGCGTGCCCTGCACCAAGACTCAGGGCAGAAAAATCTCTGCATTGCGGGTGGAGTCGGCCTGAACAGCGTAGCCAACACGCGAATCCTGAAAGAAACTGGCTTCGAGCGGATTTTTGTTCAGCCGGCGGCGGGTGACGGTGGCGGAGCGTTGGGTGCAGCGCTTTGGGCTTACAACACCTTGCTCGGCAAGCCGCGCACCTTCCGCATGGACCATGCTTATTGGGGCAAGGAGTATGGGCCGGGGGAAGTCAGCCAATTCCTGAAAGGCCAGAACATTTCTCACCGCGTCATTGAGGACGAGGGTGCCCTTCTGGACGCGGTGGTGGAAAAGCTGATGGGCGGCAAGGTGGTGGGCTGGTACCAAGGCCGCTTTGAATGGGGTCCCCGGGCGCTCGGCCACCGGAGCATCATCGCTGACCCCCGCAACCCGGAAATGAAGGACATCGTTAACGCCAAGATCAAATTCCGGGAACCTTACCGGCCCTTTGCTCCCTCGGTGCTCGCGGAGTGCGCGGAAAAGTATTTTGATCTTCCCCATGCCACCGAACACTATCCGGCGCGGTACATGCTGTATGTGGTGCCTGTGAAAGAATGCCAGCATTCGACTCTCCCCGCCATTACTCACGTTGATGGAACCGGACGTTTGCAAACCGTCTTCCGCGATCAAAGCCCGAGGTACTACGGCCTGATCGAACGGTTCGGCCAGGCAACCGGTGTTCCGGTCATTTTGAACACATCTTTCAATTTGAAAGGTGAGCCAGTGGTCACAACTCCTGCCAATGCCTTCAATACCTTTTCGAAGAGTGAAATGGATTGTTTGGTGCTTGGCAACCACATTGTGGATAAGTCTAATTTGTAATTTACCCGGGCTTCTCCGGGTAGCTTGAACCTCATGGAGACTACTCCCCCATCATCCCGGTTTGCGCCGGGCCCGCTTTTTGTAGTTGGGATTTGGCGCTCCGGAACTTCGCTCCTTTACGCTCTTCTCAATCAGCACCCGCAAATCGCGCTGATGTATGAGGCGGATTTTCTGACTCTGGGTCCGGTGTTCCAATGGCCCGGCCGCGGTGCGCATTGGCCGGCGCGATTTGAGAGTTGGAACACCTCGCTCAGCCGCCACGGAATTGATCCGGATTCCATTCCGGCGGGCATTTCAACCCTTACCGGGGCCAGCGAGTCGATCTACAAAATCTATGCCGGGAAAAAGGGCGCGAGGGTGTGGGGAGAAAAGTCTCCGAACTATTACGGCTCGCTCACCCGGCTTGCCAATTATTTCCCCGAAGCAAACTTCGTCGTCATCTGGAGGGACCCGGCGTCGATCTGCCGCAGTACCCGGCGGGCGGCGCAGCGGAATCCGTGGTTTGCCAAGAAAGGGATTGCTCACCGGGCGCTGCTGGGCTGCGAAAAACTGAAAAGCGAATGTGACCGCCTTCGCGTCCACCGCGCTCGCTTGCACGAGATTTCCTATCACGACCTCACTTCCCAACCTCGAAAGGTGATGGAAGGCATCTGCCAGTTTTTGGGGCTTCCGTTTGACCCGCGAATGACAACCCTTGAAGATGCCGACCGGACGGCGATCTATGAAGGTGAACACCACAAGATGGTGAAGGGTGGCGGCATTGTCGCGCCCAAAAGCCCTGGCGATGTCCTGCCCCAAGAACTGGAGGTGAAGATTGAGCGGTATATTGCCTTTTGGCGCCGCAAGTACGGCGCCCGTTGGCCCGCATTGGGCAGCTTCCCGGTTTCATCGGCTGCTGCGCCGGGCTTGCTGGAAAGATTTCGGGACCGGGTCCTGTACGTGCTTTACCGGACCTTCGACCTAGCTATGCGCCTGTTTTATTGCTGGGCGCCGCTCTCACTGCTCCGGGAATACAAGGCCAGAAAGCGCCTGCACGATGCGGCAGTGATCGAGGCCAGAAAGACGGCAAACCCTTAATCAGGTCAGTGCGAAATTCACCGCCAAATTGACTCTGAGGTTTTCGAGGCAACGAAGAATCTCCCAACAACACTCAGCGGTAGGCCGGCAGCAATACAGAGGGCTTAAGTTGTAGCGGCGCTCGGAGCTTGCCCTGACAGGGAGCGCCGGAAACTGTTGAGAAATAAAGTTCGGCGGTCCCTGTCAGGGCAGG
>CALCEB010000024.1 GCA_937900045.1 uncultured Acidobacteriota bacterium | reverse complement strand
CGTTCCCGGCTCCGATCCCATGAAAGGGCCGACAGCCGGGCTTAGAAGGTAAAACAGTGCCTCTGATCTTTCTGGATACGCCGCAGATTGGCCTATTGGAGAGGGTTCGCGGGAGCGGGGCCACGGTCAGTGCTTTCGTGACCGTGGGCTTTTCCTTCGATGACGAACCCACGGTCATTTCCAAAGACGAGTTGACCGTGGCTCCTTCGGGGTCATCGTATTCGTGGCATGGGCATCCTGCCCAGCCGGGAAGGGCCCGGAACGCAGCTCGTTGCCGCCCCACCGGCAGCGGTCGAGGCCGGTCCGGGTCGGAGGAAAACCAAAGCTAAGCCGAAATCGAAGGGTTCATCGTGCTTCCATTATGTTCCAGAGTCATAGGGAGTCGAATGCTCTGTTTGGGACCCTGTCGCCCTGCACCTAAACCGTGAATCTTTGGAGGGCACGCCGTCCATGAGAAGAGGACGCTAGATGATCGGCTCAAAAGCCTTCCCGCATCCTCTGGCAGGTTACCAAATCAAAGCGGCCCGCGATTTGCCGGAAATAATCTCTTCATCCAAGTCGTATCCGAGGCCGGGCGCTTCACTCAGTTCGATGAATCCGTTTTTCGGTTCGGGCTCCCCTTTGAGGAGGGGACGTCCGCCCTGCGCGAAGATATCCACAAACTCGGCCCGCGGAGCGTTGGGAGTGGAAATAACAAAATGATAGGTGGCTGCCCCGACCCCGTGGGGAATGACGGGCAGGTTGTAAGCACTGGCCATCGCCGCAATCTTCTTGAGTTCGGAAATCCCTCCCGCACGGTAAATATCCGGTTGCAGGATATCCACGGCCCTCGCCTCGATTAAATCCCGGAATCCGAAGCGCGTAAATTCATGCTCGCCTCCGGCAATAAGAATGTCGTGGACCGCATCTTTGATGCGGCGGTAATCATCGTGATGGTCCGGCGGGACCGGCTCTTCAATCCACGACACTTTAAATTCGGCGATGGCCTTGGCCAGCGCGATCGTGTAAGGTACGTCCAGCGCCATGTAACAGTCCAACATGATGTCACCGTCTGCGCCGATTAACTCGCGGGTTCGCCGGACAAGATCCACATTCTTCCTCATGCCTTCTTTGCCATCCGCCGGCCCATGAGGAATCGCCAGCTTGACGTCCCGGAAGCCCTCTTTCAGGTGGCGGGCCGTGAGATTCCCAGTGACATAGGCCGGAATCCTCTCCTTGGTCTTACCTCCTAACAGGTCGTACACCGGCCTTCCCACTGCTTTCCCCACAAGGTCCCACAGAGCAATATCAACCCCGCTGATGGTTTCGATGACCACTCCTTTACGCCCGTAGGGCTGCGAGGCCTTGAAGAGGATCTCCCAAATCAATTCGATATTGAACGGATTCTGGCCGATGAGCAAGGTCTTGAAGTGCTCTTCAACAATGGCGCACGCCAGGATTCCCTTGCCGCCTCCCACGCTGCCCAACCCATGAATACCCTCGTCCGTTTCTACCTCGATAATCGCCGACGTCATGTTCCCGAACCAACTGGACCGCCTCTGCTTATAAGAGGGGAAAATAGACATGGGATTTGCAACCAGGCTTTCGCTCAGCCAGGAAGCATTCATCGAAACGGGATGGGCCTTGACATCAGTGATGCGCATAAACCCTAGCGTCTCTTGTTGACCCAACGGGGTAATTCATTCTGCCCATTTCGCTGTTTTCACATAGGCTCGCTAAGACTCTTTGGATGAACAGCTTAAGGAATATCTATTCCAGGTAGAAGACTTCCTTCATCATTGCAAACCTTTCGCCTGGTTATAGGCCCGGCACGGGCTCGAACAGCCGGGACATTTCTTTTTGCCAGCGTTGATTCACCGAATCCTGGTCGAGTTCATTCCAGGCCCGGTCAAAATCCTCCACCTTCATCACCAAAAACAGGTCCTGTCTCCGGCGGAAAATCGAATAGTCGGAAATCCCGACTTCCCGCAACTTGGCTAGCAACTCTGGCCAAACATGCCGGTGAGATTCTTCATATTCCTCGACGGCGTCGTTTTTTATTCTCAAGCGGAAGGCCACCCGCTGCATTGCACTCTCCTCCCCTTCCTATAAAGGCTTCCCAATGTCACGTCCGGACCAGCCACCTCTCCGTTTGGAAAACTCAGGCGAGCCGCCCTTCCGGAAGCCTTTTTCATTCTTTCATAGTCAACACTTCAACGCCAAATCCCCGCAGAGCGAGGGTGTTTCCATTCAGGCGCTGTGACGATGCAGGCTGAAAGGCTGTTTTCTGGTCCACGGTTTCAAGCACGCCTCCCTCGCCACCCGGCAAGCTGATCTGGAAAGTCCGGTCGCGCTTGTTGATCAGTAGTAATTTCCGCTGGCCCGTGGAGGTCACGAAGCCTTGCACGAAAACAGCCGGGGCATTAATGTGCGTTTCTACCAATTTATCACCCGGACCAAAGTTGTCATGCAGCAACTTCAGCACCCAAAAGCGGGCGTTGGGCTGCCCGGAATTCCAGTCCACCATGGAGACGCTAGGAAACTGCGTAGGGTATCCGACCAGTTGAGATTCTCCGGCAAAGTCAATTGCTTGCTGGGCCAGATGAGCATAGACATAAGCATACATCGCTGCGCACAGGTTCCAATAGGAATTGGGAATCGATCCCGGCTTGAAGTCTGTTCGATTATCATTGGGGAGAATCGATCCGAGTTCATCAATATCGGTGAGGGTTTTCGGCGAGAGACGCTCGCGAATGGCTTGGATATAACGCACCACGTCCAGAAAGTGGTCCGCTTGATCGAAGAAAGTATATTGCCAATCTCCGGGAGTCTGGCCCGGAGTGGGACTGGCATAAAAGTGGTACGAGATCATTTGGAGCGGAATTCCCGGTTTGTGGTTTCGAGGATTAAGAAAATATTCAAAAAATTCAGGATTTTTGGATGGCTCGGCCAATGCCATCCCAACAAACTTAATCCTTGCGTCGACTTTATGGATTGAGTCGGCTATTGCATCGTAGACTTTAGTGTAAGTTTGTGGTGTCATCCTGTGCTCAAAATCGACCTCATTCAACACTTCCCAATAATTGATTTTGTAGTGGTGGCCGGACTCATGGCGTTTGCCATATTCATCCGTAAATCCCCCTTGCGTGTACCAGCTCACCAGCCGGCCGTAATAATCCGCCACTTCCTTCAGGCTCGGATCCCGAAACTCCTTCCCCTGCTCGTAATTCCAGGTGACTTGGTCCGGGTCCGAGGGGTAGGGAACGGGCTTCGGGGTCTTGAACATCCACTGCGGGATGGTGCTGAAATTCAAGATCACCGAATGCCCGCTCGTGGCATTCATGAAGTCTTCGGTCATGGGATCAATCAAGGAGAAATCCCAGGAGGTCTTGCCGTCCTGGGGTGGGTCCAGTTCCGCCACGGCGAGCTTGGGATAAGGCAGCCAGGGGACATAGCGGACTTCGCCGGCGCCCAGATCCCTCAAATCCTGGAAGACTTTGTCATGTATGGCCGAACCCCGGCGTAGAGGCGGATTCACGACCACTTGAAGCGTTGGAGTTGTCTTTGAAATGCCAACCACCTTATTCCAGAGGACCGTGACCTGAGAGACATTGGGAGAAGGAGATTTCTTGGCGGAATGCGGTGGCGGCGCTGGTTTGCAGGCGACAAGGCCTAACACCAAAATCAGCCTGGCGAAACCTCGAAGAATTGCCCTTTGCATTTTGAGTACATCAAGTTTTGCCGGAAATCTGGAAATGCCTCTCATCATGCTCCCTTTTCGAGCTCAATCGGAATCAAGGCTGCGGATTGATGGGCAAAACGACAACCCGGTCCGATGGCCTCCGCGGCGCTCCTAATAGAAGAGCTTCAGGGCAAACTGAACTTCACGCGGTGGAATCAACATACTGCTGATTCTTCCAAACTGCTGCGGTATCAAGTTTCCGTTCGGAGCGCCGAACTGGGCGTGATTCCAGGCGTTGAAGAACTCCGCCCGGAATTCCGTCGAAAATCTTTCGCTCAGGCGGGTCTCCTTCAGCAAGCCCAAATCCCAATTGTTAATTCCGGGCTCTTCGATCTGGTTTCGACCCGAATTGCCCTCCAAATGGACTCCCGGAGTGCATGGAACATACGAAGGGCATCCCGGGAAGGTGAAGGAATTAATATTAAGCCAGTTGTTGACCGTCCGCTGGGCCGGATAGGCCGGGCCGATCTTGTTTGGAATGCTGGAGCTGAAAGGACCGATATTCATCCAATCCACGGGCAACCCCAGAGTCATGTACTGGCCGGACTGAAACGTGGTGATGCCCGTGAGCTGCCACCCGCTCACCAGCTTATTTGCGAATCCACTGGCGCCGGACAGGAAACGCTTTCCGCTCCCAACTGGCAGTTCGTAGGTATAGCTGAACACGGCGCGCTGCGGCGCGTTGTAGTCACAATTCCCTTTATCATAAATGTTGAAGAGGCGAGAGGTCATTGAGAAATCGTCCGTGTTGCCAATGTCGAGGCATTTGCTATAGGTGTAGGAGCCTAACAGGTATAACCCTGCTGAGGTTCGTTTCTCCACCCGCGCCGTCAGCGCGTTGTAGCTGGACCATCCACCGTTGTATCCCCACAGAATCCCGGCCAGTTGCGGAAACGGCAGCCTTTGTTGAATGGGAACGGTTCCCGTGGGATCAAAACTGGCGGCATCAAGGTTCTGGCGCTGCGGAAGTTGGTCGCCGCGATTCCCGACATACCCCAGGTCGGTGAGCCAGTTGCTCCCAAAGGTGTGTTGCGCGTCCAGGTTCCATTCAATAACGTAGGGAGTCTGATTCATGTTGTCCAGGGAGAACGGGAATGAACTGGCGGGAGCCGTGCCCGGAGTGGGGAAGAGGTTTTCGAGCGAAAGCGTCGGCGTGGTGGGATTCGAGGTCAGTGACTGGCTTGAAAAGTATCGCGGCGCTATGACCATAAACTGCAGTTCGTTCCAATTGTCCGTGGAATAAAAGACGCCACCTGCGGCGCGAATCACCGTGTTCCGTGAAAAGCCGGGCGAGTAAGCAAAACCCAAGCGAGGAGCCAAATTGTCATAGTCTGGTTTGACGATGCCATTCCGGACTTGGTGAAGATCAGAGTATTGAATCTGGCCGATGGCGGGGTTGAACCACTCGGTGCGGTTGTACTTGTCCCAGGGAGGATTCGCGTATTCATAGCGAACACCGAGGTTCAGCGTCAAATTGGGACGGACACGCCAGTCGTCCTGGAGGTAGGGAGCAGTGAAAGTGGTCCGCAGCTCCTGCGCCGAATTGCCCACTGACGTTAAGGCGGTGAAGGGGATGCCGAGCAGCATATCAGCCAGCCCAGATCCCGTGAATTGGCCCGTGAAGTTGAAGCTCGGAATACCACCGAAATCGGTGATTTGGAAAAACCGTTCACGGATCACGTTGATCCCCGTTTTCAAGCTTTGATTGCCATGAATAATGCTCAGGTTATCAACAAACTGGAAGTCCTGGTCGATGGAGCCAATCGATTCGGCAAATGACCCGATGGTGCTAAATCCTGAAATATTGGCATCGGGAACTCCAAAATCAAATGGATTGGTAGACGTATTGGTAAGGCCAAAGACACTCGTCGCATAATTCGGCCCCAGAGCCCCTTGCGACACCAGAAAAGTTTTGCCCCGGTTATATCCAAAACGAGCCTCATTGACGATCTCGGGAGAAAAAATATGCGTTTCGGTGAGGGAAGCCACCTGGCTTCGCTGCGGATAGCTTGTACCTTGCACGGGCATCACGGACGGAATAATGTGTGGAACATCATCAAAGGTGTAACTTCCGTAAAGCTGATCTTTGGAGCTAATCGACTGGTCAATCCGGATGTTGGCGTTATTAAAGTCATTCCGGATTTTTGGAGAAGCTGCGTAATTGAAGAGAGGAAGGGTCGCTGAGTTTACGGCGCTCGGAATGTTTGCCGAGGGCGTGAACTGGTGCCATTTCTGGGCGCGAGGATCAAGCATGGAAGTAGGAATCACATTTCCAGGAAAGGGCTGGCCCGTGGTGGGATTGATCACGTTCAGGCAGCGGCTGGATCCTGGGTTGCTTTGGCAGAAGGCTGAATTGGTTGGGAAGATCCCCGTTCCGGTGGAATTATCCGCCAAGTCGCCTGCCCATTGGCCTGCGCTCGGGACCAGCGCCTCGCCCGTCTCGCCCAGCCGCGAGCGGAACCCTTCGTAGGAGAGAAAGAAGAAGGTCTTGTCCTTGACAATCGGACCACCCAAAGTGGCTCCGAAGTCGTTCTGCGCATAGGGAGGGATGGGCAAACGTTGGGCATTAAAAAAGAAATCGTTGGCGTCCAGGGCGCTGTTGCGGATAAATTCATAGGCGTCGCCGTGGAAGCTGTTGGCCCCGGCCTTCAGTGTGGAGTTTACCACCGCTGAGGACCGCCCGTATTCGGCCGAAAACCCATCCGTTTGCATCTTGAATTCCTGCAGGGCATCGATGGAGGGATGGAGGTCTGCGCTCCCAAAGCGCGCGTTCCGCGTCTCAATCCCATCAACAAGATAGCTGACATCGGATTCCCGCATTCCCGCAACGCTGACACTGGCGTTACCGCTGCCCAGGCCCGTCCAAAACGAGGCGGGTGAATTCCCGGCAAGAATGGGTGAAACCGCCGGCGCCAGAACGGTTAATTGCATGAAATCCCTGCCATTGAGGGGCAAATTCACGATGGCGCGCTGCTGGATCACCTGCCCGGCTGACGACGTTTGAGTCTCAAGCAGTTGGACGCCACCGGCATTAACGGTTACGGTCTGCGCCACCGTTCCAACCCTCAGCGTGACGTCAACGCGGGGCCGTTGGCCAACCAGAAGCTCAATATCGGAGATCGTAACCGTTTCAAAACCCTCTTTCGAAGCAGTAAGGTTGTAACGGGAGGGTTTCAATGTCGGAAAAATGTAATTTCCGTTTTGGTCCGTCGTGCTGGTGAGCGTCACGCCCGTTCCAACCTGCGTCAATACGACCTTCGCGGCAGGAACCACCGCTCCCGACGTATCGTGCACGGTCCCCAGAATATCGCCGGTAATCATCTGCGAATAGGCGGGGCGGCTTACCAGGAGTTCGAGAAAACAGAGTGCTGCTGCCAAGAGCGCTAACGTCCGGTTCCGAACCATTTCGGGCCTCCTCGTTCTAGAGTGGATGAAACGTGGAACACCGGCCAATCTGATTTCTACCCCCCGCGCCCGCAAGCCAAGCTGATAACCCGTAGAATCTTCTCGCCATGAATTAGCCAGTGGTCTGACCAATATACCTATCGAAACATTGGAATGATGTCAAGCACTAAAATTATCTTGGCATCAGAAAGTTCTATACTCACTTTTATGACTCTTGCACAAGACAACGCTAATGGAATACGGAACCCCCTGCGGGATCACCCCGGGATCTCCCGGGGGCTTCCCGCCCCGAGCCCGGATGGGCCGTGTTTGGCAAAACGCGGTTTATTTGGATTTCCACCCCTTTACCGAAATCTGCGGGCGCGCATCGCTGCCCGCGTATTCCAGAGTTTGCCTGGGGTGGAACCTGCCAACCTCAACCCGAATTCTTGCTTGCCTTGGCGGTGAATTTCGTATTAGCTTGGCACTGTCAGGCAAAGAGGAAGGAACACAAGTGACTCTTTCCCCAGGAAGAAGCGACGCCACAATGAAAGATGGCAAATTGGCCAAGCCAAGTATGAGCGAAATGGAAAGCCACAAGTATTTGCTGAGCCCCATCCAGAGAGTCACTATCAATCAGCAGATTCTTGACCGCCTCAAATTGTTTATTGAACGCGGCAACTTGCAGATCGGCTCCCAGTTGCCTTCCGAAAGGCAGTTGGCGGCCATGCTCAACGTGAGCCGGCCTTCGCTTCGCGAGGTGCTGAAAGGTTTGAGCATTTTGGGAATCACACGGGCCAAGCAGGGTGATGGGACCTATCTCACCGCTTCATTTCGAAGGCTCCTTCATGGCCAGGAGCGGGGATTGGATCTTCAGGAAAGCCTGGATTTGGCGGAGTTGGCAGAAGCCCGTTTGGCGATTGAACCGACCGTTGCGGCACTGACCAGCCTCCGCGCATCCAAAGACGACCTGGAAAGGATTCGGGTTGAACTGGAAGGAATGCGCAGAAGTCTTAGGGATTCTTCGGAATTTCTCCATCACGATTTGCAATTTCACCTGGGGATCGTGAAAGCCTGCGGAAATGATGTTTTCTCCCGCATGATGTCAGTGGTCCTAGAGGCGCTGTTTGCCCATTCATCGCAGGTGGCTCAGAATTATAGCAACCTGGCCTTGATTCTTGAGTTGCACCAGGATGTCTTCGGCGCACTGCACAGGCGCGATCCAAAGCGGGCACGGTCAGCTATGATCCGGCACATGAGGGTCAGCCGGAAAGAAAATCTAAAGTTTGATCCCCCTGCCCGCTATTCGAGCCGGGATGGGGGGGATCCGCCGAGGGTGACCGAGATTCGCTTTTCCGGCGCTTCTGGAAGAACCCTCTTCTGGGCATCCTAACCCCAATGCTGTTCACTTAAGGCGAGTCTCACGATCTTGATGTCAAAGGCGTCGCCTG
>CALCEB010000023.1 GCA_937900045.1 uncultured Acidobacteriota bacterium | reverse complement strand
CGGTTCACTTCCCTTTTGCTTTCTGTTTGCTTAGCAATGCGCGGCGGGCCACCCATAGCTCCCGAGTCAATTGCACCCGCGAGCAAAGATGCAAGCAGGAGCCTTGAGCCGAGGCACCGCACTAACCTCCTAGACCGCACCGCAGTTGGCATTAAGACCATAGTGCACAACATTCCGTCTTCCCCCTTCTCATAAAAATCTTGCCTTTCCTTCCAATCGATGGCAGGCCAGATTTACGGACACGTGGGGTTTTTGCTGACCGCGAACGTCCCGTTGGCATATACGTAAGCGGCTAGCGCAGAGTTTCGCATCCCAGAAACTCTGCGGCTTGTCCCCGGGAAACATCGGCTAGAATTGACCTTGATGTCACGTCTTCGGCGCCTGGTGCTCTGCGACCGGTTTTTCTTTGTGACCTGCCGGCTGTTTCATGGTCGGTCCCATCTTGGCGAGGCGGAATTCGGGCTGCTGGTGGCATCGATTCAATCGCGCCGCGCGGCGCAATGCTTCATGCTGACGGTCTGGGTCTTCCTGCCCGACCACTGGCACGCCATTCTCTATCCGCGCTATCCTGCAACCATTTCAGGAGGGATGGAGTCGATTAAAGTGAGTTCAACGCGGTTGATTCATGGCGCGCGTGGGGATGCGGGACGGCTCTGGCAGGGGCGCTTCTTCGACCGGGCTTTGAGGACGGTAAAGGAGTATCACGAAAAGGTAGCATACATCCACTGGAACCCGGTGAGGGCAGGGCTGGTGAGCAAGGCGGAAGAGCGGAAGAATGGAAATGGTCCAGCGTGCGAGATTATACCGGAAGCGTGGGCTTGCCCCAGGCAAGGAGCGACATTTTGCCTGTCGATCGCGTCTTGTTGCCCGCAGAGGAAAGGACACGCATCTGAAAGATGACAAGCCGCAGTTTCTGAGAAGCGAAACTCTGCGCTACCTGCTCCCCTCTGGTTGCAGCTATTGGGGGAATGAATTGTTTCTCTGAGCGGCCACAGACGGTGCCTTCCTGTCCGTGGGCTCTTACTCGCGGCCGCGCACACCAGTTCGCCGGGCGAATGGCCCCCACGTTGGGCGGATTGGCTAATCGAAGCGTCCTTCATCGGCGGACGGTCCGTAGATCGCCGGCACCGTCGAGCCGGTGAGCCGTAGATAGACGGTCAACTGCCCGCGGTGATGCGCCAGGTGACTGAACACGGCATCGCTCAGCACGATGTATCGAGGCTGCTCATTGACCACACGGCCGCCAACAAGAAACCTCCACGGAGTCATCAGATGCGCGTCCGTGATGTTTGCCAGTGCTTCGCGCGCCTTTGCGACATGATCGTCGAACGCCTCCACCCGTTCGCGGCTCGTGCTCAGCTCCTGCGGCTTGTAGGTTGAGCCGCCGGGAGGGTTAAAATCCAGCTCGTCCTGGTTCACCATCATGACCACCCATGACGGCATGGTCGCGACGAGTGTGGCCAAGCGGCCCAGAGACATAGATTTCTCGTGCGGCTTCCAGTCATTACGTCCGTCCGGCACGCGTTCCAGCGCGCGGCGTGTCCCAGCGGCTTCCCGTTCCAGTTGAGCCAAAAACAGATCGGTCATCTTCATGCGCAACCTCCATTTGAGGGTAAGTAGTCCCACAAATTCTACGAGTCACGGACGACGCCTTCCTGTCCGGGCCTTTTTATCCTAGCCATCCCATGGTTGACTTACAAGACGAATTGGTAGTGTTGCAGTTTGGCTGCTATCACGGCCGTCGGAGCTTCCCCTGACAGGGAGCGTCGAAAATCGTCGAGAATTCAAGTTCGGTGACCTCAGACAGCCGCTACAGCAATCACAAGGCGCCACTACCAGCATATTGGCCGGAGCTATCCTCTTTTGGCGTTATAAGCACGGATGCGTTGGCGCGATCGAGCGGTTCGGGCTTATTATGATTTAGGCAGATGCCTGGCGAGATACACCATGAATGAGGTTGAACTTCAGCATTCAATCCGCTTTGATCCCAGTGGTGATGATTCAGTCTTTTTTGAGAACTTGGCGGACCGGCCTGCGGTCTTCGCCGTATTTCCGGAAAATTCCGGCGCGCCCTACCTCGGAAGGACTCAGAATCTTCGCCGCCGGTTACAGCGGTTGTTGAGCCTTCCGCAGGGTCCATCGCGACGTCTCAATTTGCGGGATTTTGCGCGGGAAATTCGCTTTCAGCACACGGGATCAGCGTTTGAAGTGCAATGGTTTCTCTACGAGTTAAACCGGGAATTCTATCCGCAGCAATTCCGCAAGCGCCTCCGCCTGAAGCTGCCGGTGCTGGTGAAGCTGAAACTTCGGAACCGCTTTCCGCGTTGTTATCCCACCCGCAGACTTTCCAAGGATGGATCACTTTATTACGGCCCTTTTGCATCCCGGCGCGAGGCGGAGCGATTCACGGGCGAATTCCTGGACCTGTTCAAGATTCGCCGCTGCGTCCCGGACCTCAATCCCGATCCCGCCCATCCGGGCTGCATCTATTCACAGATGCAGATGTGCCTGGCGCCCTGCTACGAGGGCTGCACGGATGAGGAATATCAGCAGGAAGTAGAGCGAGTGGTTGACTTCCTGCAATCGGACGGACAGACGCTTGCCCGCATGTTGCAGGAGGAGCGTGGGCAGGCATCCCGGAGCCTGGAATTCGAACAGGCGGCAAAGCTTCACCGCAAGCTTGAAAAAATCCAGGAAGTTGTGCGCGGCAAGGGAGATCTGGCGCGGCCTCTTCAGCGGTTGAACGCAGTGATGGTTCTACCCGGCGCCGAAGAGCGAAGCGTCACCTTTTTCAGAGTCGAAGGAGGCAGGCTGTCCGGCCCATTGGGACTCTCTCTGGACGAAAAGGCTTCGACACCCGCGCCTCTCGATGAACAATTGCGGCTTCGACTTGGCGCATGGACCAGGGCTGGGGGCGGTCCGGAGGTTTCCAGCCAGAATTATAACCTTCCACCCTGGGAACATCTCAGTATGCTGGCGCGCTGGTACTACAGCAGCTTCCGGGAGGGTGAACTGGTGATGCTTCCCGCAAACTGTGAGATTCCCCACGCCCGCATCATCCGTCTCTGCCGCAAGATGATTGCAACTGGCGCGTCCGCTCCGGGCTAAATCCCGGCGAGGCCCCTGAATGGAGCGCCTGGGGCAGTCCTAATGAGTGTTAGTTGACTTTTCGACCTTGATGCGCGCATATCCGCATTAGGGAGAGAACCATGAGACTTTCTTCAAGCGCACCCAATAGATCACTGTGGTCTTTCTCGCAGACATTTCGAGGACCGTATCCGCATCTTGTTTTCTTGGCCCGCCTCGTTGCTGATGCTTTTCGTGCTTTCCGTGTCCGCGTGCATTCTCGATAGAGTCTACCGATTTCTAATCCTCAAAGCGTAAATCTAGGACAGCGCCGGTAGTGTCTCAGTTTGTTTGCTGTAGCGGCGCTCTATGAGCGCCGAACTTGTACCGTCAACGGTTTCCGGCGCTCATAGAGCGCCGCTACAGCAGACTGCGACACTACCACAGCGCCCGGCTCCTTGACGGGCTTTTGCCACATCCACTAGTATGACAGCTTGGGAATTTGTCAGATTATCTCCGGGAACTGGTAAGGAAGCATGATCGACCGAATTACGGTGCGGGGCGCGCGACAGCACAACCTGAAGAACATTAGCGTGGAGATTCCCCGCCACACCCTGACGGTGGTCACGGGGCTAAGCGGTTCCGGCAAGTCAAGCCTGGCTTTTGACGTGATCTATGCCGAAGGCCAGCGCCGCTATGTCCAGACGCTTTCTGCCTATGCGCGCCAGTTTCTGGATCAGATGGAGCGGCCGGAAGTGGATTCCATCGAAGGCTTAAGCCCTTCGATTTCCATCGAGCAGAAGACCACCAGCCGCAGCCCGCGCTCAACCGTGGGAACCATCACAGAGATTTACGACTATCTGCGCCTACTCTACTCCTCCATCGGCGCGCCGCACTGCCACCGTTGCGGGCGGCCGATTTCCCGCCAGACCACGGATCAGATCGTTACGACCATCATGGAAGTCACGCGCCACGGCGCCGCGCCGGAATCGACGGAAGCCGGGCGCGTGATGATTCTTGCGCCTGTGGTGCGCGGCAGAAAAGGAGAATTCAAGAAGCTTTTTGAGCGGTTCGCGCAGGAAGGCTTTGTGCGGGCGCGCGTGGATGGCCAGTTGCGCCAACTGGACGAGGAGATTGCGCTTGACCGCCGCCGCAATCACACCGTGGAAGTGGTGGTTGACCGGCTCCTCATCAAGCCGGGCATTGAAGCGCGCTTGGCCGCTTCCATTGAAACGGCCATGAAGCTTGCCAAAGGCGTGGTGCAGGTAGCCATTGTCAACGGCGAGGAACGGCTCTATTCGCAAGAGTGGGCCTGCGTGCATTGCGGCATCAATATCCCGGCGCTCGAGCCACGGTCCTTTTCCTTCAACAGTCCTTACGGCGCTTGCGAGGTGTGCAAGGGTTTGGGAAACCAGTATTCGTTTGATCCCGCAAAAGTGGTTGCGGACTGGTCGCGGCCGCTGCTGGCCGGTGGCTTGGGTCCAGGTTCGGGGTCCTCGGCCATTCGCCGGGGGTTGACGCGCGCCGCGGAGGAATACGGATTCGATCTTAAAACTCCCTTTAACCAGTTCTCGCAAAAAATTCAGAACCTGATCCTGTTTGGAAAGAATCCCGCGAACCCCCGGTCAAGTTCGGTTTTTCCGGGGGTGATTCCTCTTCTCGATCAGTGGTATGGGGAGACCAACTCGGAAAGTTACCGCGAATGGTTCATGCAATACATGTCCGCCATCCCTTGCTGGCGTTGTGGAGGGAAGCGGCTGCGGGAGGAAAGCCTGGCGGTGAAGGTGGGTGGCCGGTCGATCGCGGATTTCACGGCGATGCCGGTCACTGAAGCGCTGAAGTTTGTCGATTCCATCCGACTGACTCCGCGCGAGGAATTGGTGGCCCGCCGCGTCGTCAATGAGATTTCCGAGCGGATGGAATTCCTCAACGCCGTCGGCCTGGGATACCTCAGCTTGGACCGCTCTGCCGCTTCGCTCTCCAACGGCGAAAGTCAACGAATTCGCCTGGCCACGCAGATCGGGTCCAAGTTGCGCGGGGTGCTTTACGTGCTGGACGAGCCGAGCATCGGCTTGCATCCCCGCGATAACAAGAGATTGCTGGAGACGCTCGAGCATCTGCGCGACCTGGGCAACACCGTGCTGGTCGTGGAGCATGACGAAGAAACCATCCGCCGCGCCGATTACGTGATCGACCTCGGCCCCGGAGCCGGCCGTCACGGTGGGCAACTGGTGGCAAGCGGATCGCCGGAGCGCGTGGCTTCGACCGCCGCATCACTCACGGGCCAATACCTTTCCGGACGATTGCGGATTCCCTTGCCCGCCGAACGCCGCAAGCCCAATGGAAAGAGTCTGACCGTCCTCGGGGCGCGCGCCAACAATTTGAAAAACATCGACGTTCGCTTCCCGCTCGGATTGCTCACGGTGGTCACGGGAGTTTCAGGGTCGGGCAAATCAACGCTGGTGAATGACATTCTTTACCGCGCCATCGCCAAAAAGCTTTACCGCTCATTGGATGAGCCTGGGGTCCACCGTTCGATTCAGGGACTGGAGCAAGTGGACAAGGTCATTGTGATCGATCAGGCGCCGATCGGCAGAACCCCGAGGTCAAACCCCGCGACGTATTCCGGAGTCTTCACGCCGGTTCGTGAGCTCTTCGCCATGTTGCCGGAATCGCGCGAACGTGGATATCGCGCTGGGCGTTTCAGCTTTAACGTGAAAGGCGGGCGGTGTGAAGCCTGCCAGGGCGATGGACTGCGGCGCATCGAAATGAACTTTCTGCCGGACGTTTTCGTCACTTGCGAGGTTTGTCACGGCCGCCGCTACAATTCGGAAACACTGGCCGTGAAGTTCAAGGGAAAGTCCATCGCCGATCTGCTGGAAACCACGGTGAATGATGCGCTGCCGCTCCTCGAAAATGTCCCGCCCATCCGCCAGAAATTGCAGACGCTGGCCGACGTTGGTCTAGGCTATATCCATCTGGGGCAAGCGGCCACCACCCTTTCAGGAGGCGAAGCGCAGCGCATCAAACTGGCGCGCGAGCTCAGCCGGCGGCAGAGCGGCCGCACGGTTTATATCCTGGATGAGCCCACCACTGGCCTGCATTTTGCCGATGTCAAGCAACTGTTGGAGGTGCTCCGCCGCTTGACAGACCTGGGTAACACCGTCATCATCATCGAACACAATCTGGACGTGATCAAACAGGCGGATTGGATTCTCGACCTTGGGCCAGAAGGCGGCGAAGGCGGCGGAAAAATTGTGGCACAAGGCAGCCCTGAAGAAGTGGCTCTGAACAAGAAATCGTTCACCGGACAGGCGCTGGCAGGAGTGCTGAATCACAATCAGGCCACATGATCCGATTTTGTAAGAAATCGCGCTAGCCAGCTTCATGCGGCTCGTGTCAGGTCTGTGGCAGTCAAAGGCAGACTTCGACGGAGACCGGTGTGGAATTACTCTTTGCGAAGCATTGCGGCTTCGCGTGAAACGATTTTGATCTTGTAGAGACCAGGATTGTTCTGCAAATTGTCGGCGCCTCCACCATGACTCGCTATCCCATCCGCCCGCTCAGCCTTAACCGTGTCCGCACTTACCCGCTTGCGTCCCGCTCGAGCAAAGTCTCCGTGAAAGACTTTGCCAAGCCCACCAGTTCCAAATCTTCCGTTCGGAAATGGGTTGATTCATTACCCCGGATTCTGGCCGGCCAAAGTTTTCGCTCCGTCCTTGCCGCGCTCGAAAACGCGCGGCGGAAGAAGAAGCCTGTCATTTGGGGCTTAGGCGGGCACGTCGTGAAATGTGGGCTGGCGCCGGTGCTGATTGACCTCATGAAGCGCGGTTACGCCACCGCCTTCGCGATGAACGGGGCCGCGCTGATCCATGATTTTGAGGTGGCGCTGGCGGGCGCGACGTCGGAAGATGTTCCACAGGGACTGGGCGCGGGCCGCTTCGGAATGGCGGAGGAGACCGGCCGCTACATTCATCAAGCGGTTGCCGAGGGTGTTCGTGACGATCTAGGCTTGGGCGAAGCTGCGGGCCGTTTCCTCCACCAGTTTCGCAGCGCGCGCTTCCGGCGATCGAGCTTGCTGGTCGCAGCCTATGCGCGGCAGGCGCCGGTGACGGTGCATGAGGCGATCGGCGCGGACATCATTTACA
This sequence comes from uncultured Acidobacteriota bacterium, assembly GCA_937900045.1. Lineage (GTDB taxonomy): Bacteria > Acidobacteriota > Terriglobia > UBA7540 > UBA7540 > CALCEB01. Next base: position 12,447 of record CALCEB010000023.1, on the reverse strand, counting down.
ACCATCCCGCCACCGACGCGCGGGCCTTGGGCGAGGCGAGCTACCGGGATTTCCTGCTGCTCGCGGCCTTAGTTCGTGATTTGGATGGAGGTGGAGTTTATCTGAACGTAGGTTCTGCGGTGATTCTGCCCGAGGTTTTTCTGAAGTGTTTTAGCCTGGCCGCGAATCTGGATCGCGCTCCGCGCGGCATCACCACCGTAAACCTGGATTTCATCCAGCATTACCGGCCCTTGCAGAATGTTGTCACCCGCCCGGTGGGCGCTGCGAAAACGCGAAGAAACGCAAGTCAGGGCTTTGCCCTCACCGGACATCACGAGTTGATGATTCCGCTGATTGCCGCCGCGCTTGCGCCTTGACTTATACGCCGGGCTGTAGCGGCGCTCTGTGAACGCTGCCCGAACCGGCGGTTCATGCCAGGGCAGGCTTCCGACCGCCCCTACAGAGCTTGTAACTCAATTTTCCGCCTTTGCGTTAGCAAGCCCCCGGGAAATCCGGCGGCGAGGTTTTTAAAACCAATGCAGGATATTCCTCCACAGGATTCCATGACTCCCGAATTTCGACCGGCGTTGCCAGCGTTCGAGCTTCCGCCCAGGGGCAGTCCCGAACCCTGGCGTTTTCTTGACCTTTTCCTATTCCTTGCCTTTGCAGGATTTGCTTTGTTCGCGTCGGACTTTCTGGCCTTAGCGTTCTATTCTTTTTTGAAGCCCTTGGCCGGCTGGCATCGTTCCGCGCAATCACTAAGGAACGATCCTTTCTTTCTTTTGGGTCTTCAGGCTTTCTTCTACGTGCTGATTTTTGGTTATGTCTATGCTCTCGTCGTGTTCCATTACCGGCTGACGTTCCGCGCCGGAATCCGCTGGCAAAGCACCCGCCTCCGGCACGCCGGGCTTTTCCTTCTGGCCGGTATCGTTCTTGCCTTTGCGGTGCAGTTCATCCCATCCATCCTGCCTGATAAGCAGAGCTTCCCGCTTTCCCAACTATTCGCCTCTCCCGCGGCTGATTATGCCCTCGCAGGCTTCGCGATCTTCATCGCGCCGTTCATGGAAGAAATGATTTTCCGCGGATTGTTCTTCGCAGTGTTTGAGAAGAGGACCGGTCTGAGCTTTGCGGTGGTCGTTACGGCGTTGCTCTTTGCGGGGCTCCACGTCTCCGAATACTGGGGCGCCTGGAATCATGTGCTCATGATCTTTGTGGTGGGGCTGGTGTTTTCACTGGCGCGGGCGGCAACGGGATCCATCGTTCCAAGTGTCATGATCCATTGCGCGTATAATGCCACACTGATGTTACTTCTGTTCTTCCAGACCCAACATTTTCACCAAGTCCAGGCCATGTTTTTCCGTCTGCGGTAAACGCCGGGTCCGAACCTTGTTCCAGCAGAATTCGGCGCGATGTTCCGGATGCAAAGACCTGGCATTTCCGATGAAACTGAAGGAGCCCAAATTGGAATCTTCAAATTGTTTTATGCGGCCGCAACTTCCCTGCCGGTCCTGGGTTGTTAAACCCGGGGTTCGCCGACGGTATCTTTATGCATCTGGAGTCATAGAGCCGAGGAATGGATGACTAGAGAATTCATCAGCAGAAGTCGTAAACTTTCAAGGCGGCCGGGCTTCCTGCTTGCCGTTTTTATATGCCTGGCGCTGGCCGCTGCTTCCTGCGGAGGAGGCGGCAGCAGCGGGCCGTCCAGCAGCGGCGGTGGAAGCACCAGTGGCAACGGCAGTGGGGGAAGTGGTAACCCGCCTCCGTCAGGAGAAACGGTTTCCCCCAGCTTCTTCGGCATGACTTCATTTTACAGTGTGGCGCGGGGGGCTTATGACTTCCCGGCGGTCCCCATCGGACGGCTGGGGCATTCGCCTTATTATGCGTGGGGATGGATCGAACAGACCAAGGGCAATTACGACTTTACCCTTTTTGATCCTTACGTGCAGTATGCCCAGCAGCATGGTATCCCCGTGGTTTTGACGTTCGGTTGGACGCCTGGTTGGGCTGTGGCGGATCCTACCACTTGCCATGTCACGAACAATGTAACCTTGTGCAGCGGCCCGCCCGCCAACATTCAAGATTGGAGTGATTTCGTAACCCAAGTTGTAAATCACTACAAAGGCAAGATCAAGTACTACGAGCTTTGGAACGAAGCGCAGGGATTGGCGCCAGGGGCGCCCCAGAACGCCGTGGTGTATTGGTCGGGAACGCCCCAGGATATGGTGAATCTTGCCAAGGCGGCATACCCCATCATTCACACGGACCCCAATGCCGAATTGCTCACACCCTCTGTCGCCGGTGTTGCCACCTCAGCCCAGGCGTTCGCCCCCTCCTGGACTGCCAGTTTCCTGCAGGCCGGAGGGTCGCAATACGCCGATGGCGGAACGTTCCACGCATATCTTGCCAATGCTTATATCGGCTTAAATCCCTACCCCTATCCTGACCAGAATACGACCTCCGCATGTACGGGAGCGAACGTCAATGCATGTCACGGCGCCATCCAGACAATGATCCAATCGTACCGTGCGGTGTTGGACTCAAACGGCATGTCGGGAAAGCCCCTGTTCGATACGGAAGGAAGTTGGGGCTGCCCGGCGATTACGGATCCCACCCAGCAATCCGCCTGGATCGCCCGTTTTTACATCATGGCGGCCAGCATGATGGCTGGATATAATTTTCAGGCTGCGGATTGGTTCGGCTGGGGCGGTGGAACCAAGCAGCAATGCGGAGACATTGAGACAGATGCCGGAACTCCCAACCAGGCCGGCGCTGCCTACACCCAGGTTTACGACTGGCTTGCCGGATCCAGCTTCGCTCAGGCGGCGGCAAGTCCGCCAACGCCGGGCTGCTCCGCTCAAGGCCAGGTCTGGAGTTGCCAGTTGACACTGCCTAATGGCAAGTCCGGTTTGATTGTTTGGAACCAAACCAGCACGTCTTCCTATTCACCGCCCTCGCAATACACCGAGTACCGCGATTTGAGTGGCAACGCTACTCCCATTACCAGCGGTGAGTCCGTCACAATCACCGTGGAACCTATTCTGTTTGACGAGGGAAGTATTTAAGCTGGATCATTCACGAAGTTCCCAGGGTGGACCGGAAGGGCACGGTTTTAATCGTGCTCTTCCGCTCTTCGAACAAAACTTCGTGAATAATCCAGATTAAGCAGTTGGGTTAGCGGGTGGCTCATCTCCATTCCGGGCGAAGGAAAGACCTTCAGGATTCATCCAACGAAGGCAATCGCCCGGATGGGGGAGCCTGAGCCGTCCCGAATCTTCAGCGGCAGAGCCATGAAGGTGAAAAAGTCCGGCAATTCGGAAAGGTTGCATAGGTTCTCGACAATCAGCACCTGGTTTTCAAGCACCACGGGGTGAATGGGCGCTGTGCGCAAGGCTTGCGGCGCATCCGGCGAGAGGGTATCAACGCCCAAGGCGGTGATGCGTTTTTCAATTAGGTAATTCGCAAGCTCCATGCTGATCCCGGGCCAATTCTCCGTGTAGCGTTTGCTGTTTGGCCGCAAACCCCAGTGCTCTGACCAGCCGAAGTTAAACAGCACGATGTCCCCTGCCTGAATCTCTCCGTGACTTCTCTCCCATTCCGTCACGAAGCTACGCGACACCGCGTCGTCCTCCTTGAATTTCCGGCAGTCGATCCGCACTCCCCGCCCGATCAGCCGTGTGAGTGGAATCTGGTCGATGGTGACGTGGGCTTCCGGCTTCGCATCGCTGATGAAATGCGCCGGAGCGTCCACGTGCGTCCCATTGTGTTCGTTCATTGTGACCTGATAGGTCAAGGACCGGTCTCCGTGCCAGTAGGATCCCCATAGGTTGTGGAAGAACTTCGAATGGGTCGGAAACGCGGGCATATGCTCTTCGAGCGCCTGGCTCAGGTCGACCACGCGTTTGCTGCGCAGGATTTCAAGCAGAGAAGGTTGATCCATCGAGAGCCTACTGCTGCGCCAGGGCGAAATAACCGGCCTTCGCTCTAACCGTCGCGCCCTTTTTCAGACCCGTCACCCGAACCCGGATGGCGCGGTACGTGCCGTCCAGTTTCGGGTCGGCCGGAGTGTAGCCAATGCTGTACTGGTCATCCAGTTCGCGGCCGAGCGAATCCAGTGCGTCCGCCAGGTGGATCAGCTTCTGCGCCGAAAAAATGCCCGTGTCGGCGCCCAGTCCCTTATTCTGAGAGGTATCGCCAATGTTCCCGTGAGCAAGATATCCCGTCAGCATATCAGTGCCCACACCCTCGCGCAGCGGGTAAAAGGCAGTCCCGCCGGTCTCTTCCGTGAGCCGTGCCAGATATTTATCTCCCGCGTTGGTAAAGCCGTAGGCCGCATTTTGGATGGCATAGATCACGGTTTCCGCCCGGTGAGACATGGAAATGGCTTCTTCCATCGTGTGCTGGCTCTGCACGTCGACGCCGTCGCTGACCAGGATCAGGATGCGGCGCGTATCTTCTGGAGGTCCCGCGCTCAGCATCTTGCTCTTGCAAGCATTGTAAATGGCATCGTAAATGGCCTTGCCGCCTCCGGCCTTCAGGCTGCGGATTTTGTCCTGGAGCAGGTCGGGATCACTGGTAAAATCCTGCACCAGCGATGCTTGCGAATCGAACGTCATCAGAAAAATCTTGTTCTTACTGCCGCGCTGTTCGAGCATCCGATAAACGAAATCGCTGGCTGCGTCCTTTTCAAACGGCATCTGCGGCCTCATGCTGTTGCTGGTGTCCAGGACCAGGCCGATGCGCAGTGGCGGCAAGGGCTCGCGGCGGAAATAGGTGATGGTTTGCCGCTTGCCGTTCTCGTACACTTCAAAATCTTTTTCGCTTAGATCAATCACCGGATATCCGCGCTTATCGAGCACGGTGACTGGCACGTTCACCACCTGGACGCGCCGGGTGATAGTGTTGGCTGTCGCAGAAACGGGTTTTGCGGTGGAGTTGGATGTTGCCGGCTGCACGGCCGCAGTTGCCAGGGGTTGTGGAGTGTTTGAGTTCTTAGGATCCTGGAAGCCCCACAACAACGATGAAAAAGTGAGGATGATTGCGGCTTCAAGAATGATCAAAGAATGGGTGGTTTTCCCATCCCGGGACTTACCAAACTTTCCACTCGATTTCAAGAACATGATTTCTCTTGCCATCGTTTGCCTTTCTTCCGTTCGTCCCCTGGACGCGAGACTTGTTGCTCGCTTCTTATCATACTTCAAACTCCGGCCCATGAGGAAATGACCTCCAGGTCTGGTGGTGGGACAGTTTGCTGTAGCGGCGCTTTGTGAACGCCGGAAACCGTTGAGGATCCAAGTTCGGGGCTCCTCGTCAGGCCAAACCTCAAGCTCCGATCAGAGCAAGCAAATTGCGCCCCGGCCCCGAATCTGGGCCCATTGGCAGCCGAGGCGCCGCGAAATGCGAATGCAGTAAATCCACATCGTGTGGCAAAATGGGAGGCCGGTAAGGAGATCCATTGACATGAAACGCCTGATCGCTTGTCAGATCGCATTGGGAATGCTGCTGGCTGTTAAGACCGCCCCGGCTGCCCAAAGCCCGGGCTTGCCCTCCCACGTCACCATTGACTCGAATTATCCGAAGAACGTGGTCTTCCGGGGGAGCCTATTTGGGACGGATGTTACCGATGTCCACGGAAAAGTCCCTACAAGCTTTACCCCCCGCCAGCAGGCTTTTAGTGGATCGGTCGACGTCTGGTTTGCGGGAATGGATGGAAAGTTCCGGATTTACGCAAGTAAAGGTGAGCTTGAAGTGCGGGAACCAGCAGGGGGCAAGACAAGAATCAAGCCGGTCCAAGCCGGAGGCAAAATTGAATTCGACGAATTGGGGTATCCGAAGAAATCCCCTTCGGACCCCGTCGATCTGATTCCGATATTCCCTCCCAAACCCGTGGCGGCCGGGGATCAATGGAATGCCAAGGTGCAGGTGGTTGAGGCCCTGGGAACGGGAGAGGCTCTGTACACCTACAGCCTTGAGGCCATCTCGCTTGCCGAGAATGGCCATATCCTTGCCAGCATCCGGTTCAATATTTCAGCGAGCTTGACGCCGCCATCCTCACTTCCAGGGTGGACTTCCTACATTACGGGTCATGGGCGATTGGATTGGGACACAACCTGGCGGCAGCGTGCCGCGGAAAGTTATCATATCGTTTACTCCGCCCGGCACAGGGATTCCAGCATTTCTGAAACTCAGGAGATGACGGAGCGGGTGGCCAGAATCAAGTGACCTGCAGGCCGTAGAAATCATTCCGCCTCGTTAACATTGACACCATCCTCGGTCCAGTATATTATCAAGATGTTTACCCCCCTCGCTTGACGGCCTTTGGCGCCGCGAATAGTCCCTTGAACAGGAATCAGGTTGTGCCATGCGCACTCGTTTAGCAGCGGCTCATGCTGGTTCGCGATGCCCGCAAGGTATGGAAACAGCACCGGAAGGACATGGTTTTAGCCGTACTGCTGGCTCCCGAAACGGCTCGACTGCTGCCCTTCGCCCGCCTGTTTGGGAAAGGGTGGGAAGATGGCGTGAGGGGGGCTTGACCGACGTTGGAAGGCTGGAGATGAGTAAGGTTTGCATTTAAAAAAGAATGTTTAGGGGGCAAACCCAAACTCCATTGAAAACAAAGGACGACTCGAGGACCAAACCCATCCAAAGCCACTACCAAAGCCATTGATAAATCGACTAAGTACCTTCTTATGAATAAGTTACGGCAATTTTCGGGGCAAAGCCAATTAATTTGTTTAGAATCAATATGTTAATAACCGGGTGGGGTCGTCTGCTGATTCAACGCCAACAACCGGCAAATGAAATGGGGGCGCCAAAGTGACCTTCGAAGTCACTACAGATAAGTTGGTCTATGGTGGTGACGCCCTGGCCCATCACGAAGGAAAGCCCGTCTTCGTCAGCCAAGCCCTTCCGGGTGAGCGGCTCGAGGTTGAGCCAACCCGGACTGTGAAGGGCATGCTTCATGCGACGCCCGTCCGGATCCTCAAGGCAAGCTCCGAGCGCGTCGATCCACCCTGCCCGTACTTTGGCCGTTGTGGCGGATGCCAATACCAGCACATCGCGCCGCAAGCCCAATCAGCTCATAAGGTTGAAATCCTCCGCGAGACTCTCTTTCGAGTCGGCAAAATCTCCTGGCCTTCGGAGATCATCGCTCACGCGGGCCCGGCGTGGGGTTATAGGAACCAAGCCCAATTTAAGCTCGCAAGAGGGGCGGGCGGCGAATGGTTGCTCGGCTTCTTCGGGGCGTTCTCGCATGATGTCGTGCCGGTTGAAGCTTGTCAAATCGTCTCCCCAACCTTAGGCACGGTTTTGGGCGAGCTTCAAAAGTGGATCAGGGAGACCCCCAGTGGCGAACTGGGAACATGGCTTGAGGGCTGCCGTGAAATCGAACTGATGGCGGATCACGCTGACGAGAATGTCATGCTGACGCTGCGCGGTGAAATAGATACATTGTTCCACCAGCCACTTTCGGATGCCCTGTTTCACTTGCTACCACAGATAAAGACCGTCGCACTCCAATCCAAAGGAGCCAGGCCGGATTTCCAGGTTTTCGGAGAGCCTTTCCTGAATTATCAAGCCGGAGACTTCACTTATCGCGTCAGCCCTGGATCATTTTTCCAGACTTCCCGCTTTCTGATCCCGCAGCTCGTCCAATCCGTCACGAGCATTCCCAGCCAGCCTCAGTCTGGGGATAACCCAAGGAAGCGAAAGCTGGCGCTGGACCTCTATGCTGGAGCCGGGCTGTTTACGCTTCCTTTAGGCCGGCAATACGACCAGGTAATCGCCGTTGAGTCAGATTCATCCTCCTCGGCCGATCTGGCGGCCAACGCCCGGCATGTCCCACCCAACCGGATTCGCGCCGTCCATCAGCCCGTGTTCGATTTTCTAAGGCGCTTTGCGCAGTCGGAGCCAGACCTCGTTGTCATCGATCCGCCCCGTGCCGGAGTAGGATTGCCCACGCTTCGGCTTCTGGCCGGCCTTTGTCCCAGCCGCATTCATTACGTCAGCTGCCATCCCCCCACGCTGGCCCGCGACCTCGCCTTCCTTCTTGGCGCGCGCTACCGGATCGAGTCTATCCAAATGTTTGACTTTTTCCCCCAGACCTACCATATCGAGAGTCTGGTCACATTGACGCGATAAGGCCGAAGATGAACGGTCAAACGACAAACCGGATGGTGACGCAGGACCTGGAGCAACGGCTATCCTTCTCTATTCAAACTTGCGCTATATTGTTCACTCCCCATGAAGAGCCCGATGCTGGTCCTCGCTGTTTGCTTCGCTTTTGGAATCTTGCTGGAGCATCCCCAGCGGCTGGGGATCGAATCCCTGCTTGCCGTCACAGCACTATGCTTACTGGCGGGTTTGATCTCTCTCCGGAAAAATTGGCAAGGGATTGCGATAGGCTGCCTATTGGCCGGTTTTGTGGGCGCCGGAGCAATCGCTCAGAGGATGTTTCAGTCCCGGTTTCCCGCAGGCCACATCAGCCATCTGGCCCAATGGAACTTCGATCTCGAACAGCCGGTGAATGTCGAAGGCTATGTGGCCACCGACCTGGTTCACACTCCTTCAGGCTTCGAGTTCGATCTGAGGCTGGCAAGAATCGGGCAGAATGGTCACTCCCATCCCGCCAGCGGCAAACTTCGAATGCGCGCGCGGTCCGCAAGCGAGTTTCAGATAGCTCATGGAGTGTGGAATCTGCGTTTCGGCGATCCGGTCCGCGCCTCCGTCCGGTTATGGAGACCTCGAACCTATCGCAATCCGGGCAGCTTTGATTATCGGGCGTGGATGGAATCCATCGAGGATGTTTATTGGCAGGCGAGCGTTCGGAAAATCGAATTCCTCTCGAACTCTCACATCCCGCGCCCGCCTGTTTACGAGCTTTTTTTCCACGCCTTGAGAAGAAAAATCATCCAGGGCATTGACCGCATGTTCCCGCCGTGGAGCGCGGACGCTCGCGACGGCGCCGTGCTGAAGGCGATCCTGCTGGGGCAGAGAGCTTCTCTCGATTCCTCAACGGTCGAAAATTTCCGCGTCAGCGGGCTCTACCACTTGCTGGTGGTTGCCGGGTTGCACGTCGGCCTGCTGGCCGCGCTTCTGGCTGGATTGCTACGCCTGCTCAGGGTCCGCGAGACCTGGCGGTTCATCATCATGTTGGGATTTCTAGCATTCTATTCCGGACTCGTTGAACAACGAGCTCCCACGCTTCGGGCGACCCTGATGATTGGCTCCTACCTCATCGCCAGCTTTCTCTACCGCGAGCATTCTCCACTGAATGCGGTGGGACTGGCGGGCTTTCTTCTGCTTATGGCGCGGCCTTCGTGGCTTTTCGAATCGGGGTTTCAGCTTTCATTCTCAGCGGCGCTGTTGATTGTGGGCCTGGCGGTTCCGGTCCTTGAGCGAACGACGGAGCCTTATCGCAAAGCTCTCTGGCAATTGAGCGATCTGGGCCGTGACACCGAAGTCGAACCCCGGCTGGGACAATTCCGGCTGGACGTGCGACAGTTGATCGCGCTGCTGAAAGGAAGGTGGCCGCTGCTGGAAAGACACCCTTCCGCGGCCGGGAAACTGGTGACCAAGGCAATTCAAGGCATCATCTGGACCCTTGATATTCTGGCGTTCTCCGCTATTCTTCAGTTCGGGCTTCTGTTGCCAATGGCCCGAATCTTCCATCGCGTCACTCTGGCCGGGATTGGATTGAACGCGCTGGCCGTGCCCCTAATGACGGTGCTCCTGGCCGTCGCAGTTCCCACCGTTCTGCTTTATACCATCTTCCCGTGGATGCCCATTCTTCCCTCTCGTCTCCTCGCGCTATTGATTCACGGCCTGTTCGCCATGACGGAAATGCCACACCTGCCGGCATGGCTCTCGTTCCGTGTGCCGAACCCGCCCGTTTGGGTTGCGTGGGCTTTTGCCATCTCACTGATCGCGTCCGCATTGGCGCTGGGCCGCAGCAATCGAATCTTAAAGATGAGCGCGGTTTTAGCCTTATTATTTGGCGCTCTCATCGCGCTTCATCCTTTCCCACCGGATCTTCCTCACGGCTCATTACAGTTGACGGCGCTCGATTGTGACGGATGCGAGACATTTTTCCTGGTTCTCCCCGACCGGACTACCATTCTGATCGGCTCTGGCGGCAGCACGCAAAGCCGCGTCACTCACGGCGACCCTTTCCGGTCCCGGCGCTGGGATCCGGGCGAGAGCGTCGTCTCACCATACTTGTGGTCAAGAGGCCTCGGCCGGATTGATGTGCTTTTCGTGCCGGATGCGAGCGGTGACCGGCTGCAGGGCGTGTCAGCCATCCTCAAGAACTTCAAGGTCGGAGAATTCTGGTATGGCTCGCTTCCTCCGGGTGCAATCTCCACAGCCCTGTTGACGCTTCTCCGCGAACGGAGCGTCCATCCCCGGCTTTTAAGCGCAGGAGATCGGATCACCGAACATTCAGCGGCTTTGCAAGTTCTCTGGCCGCCGGCCGCCACCCTGCAAGACGGGGTCGATCCTCGCCAGCACTCCGTCGCCCTTCGCGTCATGGCGGGCGCTAGCGCGGTCTTTCTTCCTGGCGATATTTCCCGGTCGTCTCAACGGAGAATTGCCGCCGCTCCGGGAGATCTCAAGAGCGATGTGATGGTGATTCCAAATCGCGGGAACATCGGCTGCTGCGACCCGGTGTTACTGGAACGGGTGTCCCCCCGAATAGCGTTGGTGAGCAGTGTTGGAGGGACATCCGTTGGCGCTGGTGACAGCGAGGGCGCAATGAGTCTGACTGCGGAATCGACTCTGGTTTTACGAACGGGCGGCCTAGGAGCTGTTACGGTTGAGATCGGGCCGAATCGGGTAAATTATCATGGTTACCGGCAGAGGACAGTGACCATACCCTTCGGAGTTTCCAGGTGATGGCGTATGCCAAATGGCTTGTCGCCTCAAGTCAGGATTATACATGAGGACATAAGTCGGCGACGGGCGTTTGCTGTAGCGCCACTCGGAGCTTGCCCTGACAGGGAACGGCGAAATCCGCCGGTCACAGACCGGCGCTACAGAACCGGGCGTCGCCGACTTACGACCGTGCGTATAATCATGAACTTCTTTTGGAGGACCGTCAGAGCATGATTTGAACCATGCCAACCGAGTGGCCCGGCATATTCCCATTACTACACGCCCTACCGGATTGCATTTTACCGGCCGGCAGAATCCATCAAAGGGAATTCTGTTGCCTTGCGTGCGTTGATTTGCCCGCCAGATCGGAATCGACGCCACGGGGAAGCAAGAAGTAGGCTGCGACCAGCAAGTAGAGCGCGAAACTCAGGACGGGCGCGAACAGCGCCGTGAGCGTGGCGACGGCGTAGGTGACGAAGCCAACCCGGTAAGAGATCACCGTTTGGTGGATGGTTGACCGGCTGACGTTCGCGTTAAATGCGCCGTTGCGGACCAGATGCATGATCAACAGGTTGTAGACAGTGGCCGAACTCGTCAGAGTTGCGCCGTATAGGAACGTGGAGGGCCGCATGCCCGGATAGGCTCCGAGCGTCGAGGTCGCAAATGGAATGAAAGCGGTCACGCCGAGCAGGATCAGGGTGAGAAAAATTGTGGTGCGGTCAACCCGGTCGACAAGGCGGAAGAGGGCGTGGTGGTTCTGCCACATGAGGCCGATGACGGCAAAGCTGAGGGCATAAGCGAGCAGGTTCGGCCACAAATGCAATAGCGCGCGGGTGATCTCGCCTTCAGGCGGCGGATTCTTGAACTCGGGCAGCGCGATTCCGAGGATCAGCAGCGTGATCGCAAAAGCGAAGACACTATCGGAGAAGGCTTCAAAACGCGATTTACTCATGTTCCATTGGCTGCGTCGCAGCCCGCTCAGGCATCTGCCGCCTTGATGCGGGCGGCAAGCGTCTTGGGAGCGATGAGCCGGTAGCTGCCGGACATCAGTTCGGCCACTTCATCCCAATCGACGTCACCTTGATCCAGGCGAAGCCCGACCCAACTCTTTGGGCCGATGTATGCGGACAAGTAAAACTGGTTGGGCTGGGCGGCGGCCAGCGCCACGTTATCTCCCGGTAGCGCCTTGGCGCAGACCGCAACGATGCCGTCACCATGATGATCGTTGAGGAAGTACGCGAAGGTCTTTTTCCGAACCAGAAACGCGGCGTGCCGCCCAGTACACCGGCGCGTAGTTTCCGGCAGCGCGAGTGAAATCTTCGTCAGGGGGGCAAGTCGCGCGTCTTCTCCGGAACGTTTCGCCATACCCATCTCCATGCCACCGATGGATGCGCAAAGGCCTCGCGTAGAAAGGCCGCGAACGAAGAGGTTATCATGGGGCGGGAATTGACAGGCGCATTTTCTCGAACAACAAGAAGCGCAGACCTCCATTTTCAGGGAAATCTGCGGACAGGCTCAAGCTTTGGCAGGGAGCGGGAATCTCCGACTCCAGCTTTGCCGCGCGATCTGCCTGGCATCGGTAGTTACGCAGTTTGCTGTAGC
>CALCEB010000022.1 GCA_937900045.1 uncultured Acidobacteriota bacterium | reverse complement strand
GCCGGAAACCGTTGAGGGTCCAAGTTCGGCGCTCATAGAGCGCCGCTACAGCAAACAAACTGAGACACCACCAATAGTTTTAACTTGTTGCATTGCTATCCATTAAAGCGATAAGTTCTTATTGAGGGCAATGAGAAAGTACCTAAATTGCAAACCCCAGGTCTTCATCCAGCTTACAAGCTTAGCCTTGGCGTTGGCTTTTGTGCCCTGCCTTTTGCGCGCTGATACGGTTCCGGCAATTTCCTCGCCTTGCTTGGGAACGGCCCCGGTCAGCAAATTCCGCTTGCTGATCGAGCCGCCCAAGGGCGGTTCGAGTCTCCTGGTGGACAAGGTCAACGTCATCCAGCCAGGAGAAATCCTGCGCTATGAGCCGATTCACCTGCCGCCGGGCATACAGAAGTCCGCGAAAATTGCCATCATCCTGACTCCGGATTCTCACGATCCCAAGAAGTCAGTGGTGATTCTGGACGCAAAGTCCGCAAAAGGACCCGCCGAATGGGTGATTCCCATTCGAGCCTCAGCGGTGGGGCTGGTTTTCGGGCCGCACGGCCTGGACGTGAAGAAGATCAGCTCGCTGGTGGCGCGTAATCCGGAGCTTCTGGCGCAACTTGAGGACTATGCGCAACAAACAGCCACCATGGAAGGCTTGGTACAGACGCTCTCCGAATACGAGCAAGCGCCCCCCGGAACCAAAGATTTGAATGCCATGCTCAGCGGATTTTCTGCGCAATATGGCATGGCCCTGCCCAAGCTCGATCCTTCGGCGCCCGCCAGCCAGCAGGCCTCTACTCTGTTGCAGGCGGTCCTGCCAACTTTGTCATCCACGTCCCCAGGCGCGGCTACGGCCTCCCCGGTTGCTCAATCAATGACCCTCGCTACCTCAGTGGCAGCGATGTTTTTTGGCAGCCCGGTGGGCTTGGCGGCAGGGGGCGCGGCGCTCTTTCAGGATTTGCACTCCATGGTTTTCCCCAACACGGACTTCCATCCCGCTTTCACTCAGCCCGCCGGTGAGAATGGCCTGGCGCTCTGCTCCAAGGATCAAGCTCCGAAACCGCATTCCCACACCGCCTATTTGTGGATGCTGCGCGTTCCGGACGCCGATCCCCCATCCATTACCATCACCAAATCCGGGCGTCTTCCTGTGGGTTGGAATTCGGAAGTGAAGGTAACATGCAAGACTTCGGCACAACTTCGGCTGCTGCCGCGAGCCCGGGACTGGCGGTTGGTTTCCGGATCGCAGAATACCCCGGTCCCGGTGAAGGTGACGGTGGGCAATTCCGATGACACGCTGGCCCTGAATCTGAGCAATGCCAAGCTTTCCGCTGGCACGTATCACTTGGTTACGGATTGGGACTGGTCCCCACTGCCGGTGGAAGGGGCGCTCCAGCTCGTGCATTTTGCCGACCTTAAGACAGTCAAGTTGACACCAAGCTCGCAAGACCGGCTCATCGCTGGAATCGGGCCGGTGCCGGTGGAGTTGAAAGGAGCGGACTTTGAATTCGTGGACAAGCTCGCCATGGTGGAACCGGGCGATTTTGCAGGAGCGCCCAAGGAACTTCCGTTCAAGATCGAAAAAACGGAACAAGGCGCCGCCATCTTGAAGACCCAGCTTGACACCGCTTCCATGCACGCAGGCAAGTACCTCCTTACCCTCAGGCAATTGAACGGATCGGCCGGAAGCGTTCCCGTCCAGGTCCTCCCTCCCACTCCAAAGATTCAGAATCTTCCCTTGCGGGTGAACTTTGGCGAGCCCAAGCAAAGGGTCTTGTTAAAGGGTTCGGGTCTCAACCGGATCGTTAGCCTGCAAAGCGACGGCGCGGTTTGGAAACTCGCCCCGGTTCCGCCTGATAGCAGCGATTTGACTGAGCGCGAGGCAACCGTGGTGCTAGCTCCTGCCATTCGCAAAGGCGCGCTGCTCACTGCCAGCATGACCATTCAGGGTATGAATGTGCCCGTCCAAGTGCCTGGAGCCTTGCGCGTTGCCGGACCAAGGCCGAAGATCACCGGCGTCAAAGTCTCCTTCCCGGATGGGCAGGACGTGGCGTTGGACCCAGGCGAGATTCCCGCCGGTTCTAACGCCAGCTTCGTTATCACCACTGAAAATGTGGATTCCCGCCCCACCATACAACTCGGCTGTGAGAACCCTGCAGATACCCGCCAACCCATCAGCCTTCACCCCGGTGATAATCAGACTAGCGTTGGGCAATTGGACGAAGCCGGTCCAGGCTTGTTCTTCCTCTCGGTCAGTCCCGGCGCGATTGGACAATCGGGTTGCCTGCTGCAAGCGGCGATAACCACGGAATCTGATGGCGCCTCGAACCCGTTCAGTCTTGGCAAGGTCGTGCGGCTTCCCAGGATCACCAAGTTCGTCCTCACCAACCAAAGGCTCAGCGGCCCGTTTTACGAGGGTGTCTTGACCGGACAGGACCTGCAAATCATTGACAAAGCTGGTTGGAACGTGAAAACCGGCTACCCCATTACGGACATTCCCACGCCCGTCTCGGGAGATTCCAGCCTGCAAACCCTGAAGATCGAATTGCCGTGGCCACCACCGGCTCCGAATGCACCGGTTTTTGTTTGGCTGCGAGGTGAGAGCCAAGGCCGGATGACGAAGGCTAGGTATTGAGCCTTTCGAGGCACTCACGTCGCCGGACCTTTATTGTTGTATCGTGCGGCACCCAAACGCAGTTTGGCAAGGACTGGATCCAACCTGACCGACTTTTTAATCTCGATGACCTGTAGCCAATCAGAGTGGAATTCTATTAAAGGGATTGCAAATAAATCTTTACACTGAAAGAAAAAATCAAACCCATTTGGCGAATTTTGAACAGTGCTATAATAACGGTCTTCTAATTGGTGTCCGCCACTTTGTGCGGTCCGGTGACGGATGGGTTGAACTGTACATGAGGACATAAGCCGGCAATGGGCATTTGCTGTAGCGCTGCTCGGAGCTTGCCCTGACAGGGAGCGGCGAAATCCGCCGGTCACAGACCGGCGCTACAGAACCGAGCGTCGTCGGCTTACGACCGTGTGCATATTTCAGTAGTCTTCGGTGCATTGCCAAGCAGTCCTGATTGTGGATTCTATCGCCAGGAGCTCACCATGAGTACAAAGGATAAACCGCAAGAAGAAGTCAAACACCTCAAAAATCGAAGCCGGCGGGATTTTCTGAAGGGAGCGGGGGTCACAGTCTCCGGTAGCTTGATCGCGGGGCAATTGGCCCTGGCCGATCCGCCCGCCGGGAGCAAGAATGGGATTGTTGGTCCGGGAGAAGTTCCCATCACTCTGCGCGTCAATGGCAAGCCCCGGCAGTTAAAGGCTGAGCCCAGGGTAACCTTGCTCGACGCTCTGCGGAACCGCCTTGACGTCACCGGTTCAAAGAAGGTGTGCGACCGCGGCACCTGCGGGGCTTGCACCATGCACTTAGACGGCAAGCCGGTTTACGCCTGTACGGTGCTGGCGATTGAAGCAGAAGGGCACGACATTACAACCATCGAGGGCATCGCGCCAGCCGACCAAATTCACCCTGTGAGCGCAGCGTTCGTTAATCATGACGGGCAGCAGTGTGGCTTTTGCACATCAGGGTTTGTCATGGCCTGCGTCGCCTTCCTCAAGAAGAATCCAAACCCGACTCTTGATGACGTCAAGAAAGGTTTGGGCGGCAACATCTGCCGCTGTGGAACCTATCACGGAATCCGTCACGCCGTGCTCGAGGCTTCGAAGACTCTGAAGGCGCAGGCAAAGGAGGAAATTTATGGCTGAATGCAAATATGATTGGCCGCCGGCAGGCCAGAGACAACTGATTGGCAAGAGCATCTCGCGCATCGATGGCCCCGCCAAGTCGAGCGGTCGCGCCAAGTATTCTTATGATATCAATTTGCCGGGGATGCTCTATGGCAAGAGTGTTCGCTGCCCTTACGCCCACGCCCGCGTCAAGTCGATCGATACCTCAGAAGCGGAAAAGCTTCCCGGCGTCAAGGGCATTGTGATTGTTCAAAAGCCGGGCGCTGAAATTCAATGGGCGGGCGACGAGGTTGTGGAATTGGCGGCCGTTTCTGAAGAAGTCGCTGAAGAGGCGGCCGACAAGGTCAAAATTGAATATGAGCAGCTACCATTCTTGGTCAACGAAGCGGACTTTGAAGTGGCCAAGAAGGTAGGCCGCACCAAGCCCGCCGCGGAAGTAAAGGTAGGTGATCCGGACAAGGCATTTGTCGGTTCGGATGTGGTGGTCCACGAGGGTTCCTATGGTATTCCGGTCATCACCCACTGCTGCTTGGAATCGCACGGTCAAGTGGTGGAGTGGACAGGCGATCAGAACCTGAAGGTTTATGCCTCCACACAAGGGGTTTCGAGCCTGCCGGGGCAGTACGCCGAAGCTCTCAACATCCCGGCCAGCAATGTGGAAATTATCTGCCAGTACATGGGCGGCGGGTTCGGCAGCAAGTTCCAGGCGGATCGCTGGGGAATCCAAACGGCGCTTCTCGCTAAGAAGACGGGTAAGCCGGTAAAG
>CALCEB010000021.1 GCA_937900045.1 uncultured Acidobacteriota bacterium | reverse complement strand
ACGCCGTCCCGCCTCTGAGAATGCGCCGGATTCAGGTCATAGAGCGCCGCTACAGCAAACTGAGACACTACCGCATGACCGGCTGGGTTGTGATCCTGGCGGAAACAAGGGTGTTCCCCTTGGGCAGGTACGTGTCCGGCTTTGGTTCCGGCTATACCGGGTTAGGTGGTAGAAATTAATGGCAAGCATGGGTAGCTCGTGGTTGGCTGCCAATCCCACTTCATCTCTCAGTAGCCGTGTTCACCCAAGCGTACCTTTCCTTGGAAGGTCCGGTGAATGTAAGAACTATAGACGACCACGGCGAGCATCCCTGCAAGATTTGCGATGAGCGCGTCTCGCTGCGCGGCGGGAGAAGAAGCGGCGTTGAAGATGTTCAGACTGTAGTCGGGATTAACCGTCGAAATGAGCAGATTGGGATAAATCGTCATGGCGGCCGCCAATAGCAATCCGATGATGGTGAGAGTGGAGAACCGGTAAGCGCGTTTTTCGTGGTCCGGCCCGCGGCTCAGGATTCCACCCGCCAGTCCCACCGCACCCAACAGAGGGAACGCGAAGGCGGCCGGGTGATGACGATAATTCGAGGCAAGGGTTGAGCTGGCAGCGAACGTTCCGAGCGTAGCAAGAATCACGAAGACGAGGCTGGCCCAAGTGAGAGCGTTTGAAACCGCAGTAACCCGCCGCAGCAACTCGCCCTCCGTCTTCACGCGCAGATAGGCGCTGCCGTGCCATGCCAAAACCAGGAGGCTGGTCAATCCAATGAGCAGCGCGTAGGGATTCAACATCATGGCGAACGTTCCCTGAAAATAGCCATCGGCTCCGACCGGCACGCCGCGGATCACGTTGCCCAGCGCCACACCCAACAGCAGCGCCAGGAGCAAGCTGCCGGCGAAGAAGCCGGTGTCCCACAGGCTTCGCCAAAGAGGATTATCAATCTTGCTGCGGAACTCGATCGAAACGCCGCGCAGGATCAGCAGCCACAGCACCAGCATGAGCGCCAGATAGAAGCCGCTGAAAGCGGCAGCATAAAGCTTCGGGAAAGAGACCACCATCATGCCGCCGCCCGCAATGAGCCAGACTTCATTGCCATTCCAAACAGGCCCAATGGCGTTTAGGACAATGCGCCGCTCCGGATCGTCGCGCGCCACCATCAAGTGCAGAACGCCCGCCCCAAGATCGTAGCCATCCAACACCGCATAGGCGGTGAGCATCGCGCCTAACACCCAGAACCAGACCGTGTTCATGCGTATCCTTCCCGCCAAAGCCAGACTTTGACGGCATCTTTACGTCTCGCCTTCGGGACCTTGGTAAATGACCCTTCCCACCAAGACCAGAAATAGCAGTCCAAGCAAAGCGTAGATTCCCGCAAAGCCGAGCGTGGTGAAGACGGTTTCTCCTGCCGCCACGGTGTGTGAAGTTCCAGCCGCCGTGCGCAGCAGCCCGTAAACAAGCCACGGCTGGCGACCCACTTCGGCGGTGGTCCAACCGGCTTCGTTGGCAATGTAAGGAAACGGCACGGCCAGCATCAGAGTCCACAGGAACCAGCGGCTGCTGGCAAGCTTGCGCTTCCAAAGCAAGAACAAGCCAATGAGCATTTGGCCAATGAAGAGCGTCCCGAGCCCCACCATGATGTGGTAGGTGTAATAGGTCAACGACACAGGAGGCCAAAGCTCCCGGGAATAGGAGTCGAGGCCCTCCACCGGCGCGCTGAAGTCGCCGTACGCCAGATAACTGAGAATCTTGGGAACATTGATGGGGTCAATCAAACGGTCGTGTTGCGTGTCCGGCATGCCAATGATGGCGAGTGAAGCGCCTCGCTGGGTCCGGAAAAGGCCTTCCATGCTGGCCAGCTTCACTGGATTGTAACGGGCCACGGCCTTGCCGTTCTGATCGCCGGTCGGGAAAGCCTGGGTGATGGCAAGGATCACTCCCGCAATCACTGCCGTCTTGACGGCGAGCCGGGCAAACTCCGGATGCCGGTTCGAGAGCAAATAAAACGCTCCGATTCCACCGGTCACATAAGCTCCCGTGAGCAGCGCGCCGTTGATGGTATGGACGTATTGCCATCCCACATAGGGATTCAACAGCACCGCCCAGAAAGATTTCAAATGAACAGTACCATCCTGGGCAAGCTCATAACCCACAGGATGCTGCATCCATGCGTCCGTGGCCACAATGAAATATCCCGAGAGCAGTGACCCCACGGCCACGCCCATTCCTGAAATCCAGTGCAGCGTGCGGCTCACCCGTCCGTGACCGAACAGAAACATACCCAGAAATCCGGATTCCAGAAAGAAAGCGTAAACGCCCTCCATTGGCAAGGTCTGCCCGAAAACGCCACCACCGAAGGTTGAAAAGCTGCTCCAGTTAGTTCCAAATTCAAATTCCAGAGGGATGCCGGTGACCACGCCAAGCGCGAAATTAATGGCGAAGATTTTTGCCCAGAACTGGGCGGCCTTGCCGTAACGCTCATTGCCCGTCTTTAATTCCAGGGTGGAATACAGGGCAATAAAAAACCCGAGGCCCATCGTAAGGACCGGAAACAAATAATGGAACATCACCGTGAAGGCGAACTGAATTCTGCTGGCAAACACCGCGCTGCTCATGGCAACCTCTGACGGAGAATGGACCAAAAGCCCCGTTCAGAAAAATTGTACAACGCCGCATCCACCCAATCGTATGACGGCCATCACAAGACCGCTGAAGTCGGCGACTGTTACCACGAAAAACTCTCGCCCTTCAACCGCCGCTTCGCGGTTTCCCCCGCCTGCGCGGGGATCGCGGGAAGGGGGAAGGCGACGGACCGCCATAACACCAGGAGATACGCCCCAACTGAGCCGTTTTGCCATGAGGCCGCCGTGTTCGAGCCGCCACCAGGCTCGGTCCTACCGAAAGGCCTCCTTATTGACAACGTAAGGCATGTTGGACGGATCTCCTCCGTGATTGCCCTCCAAAACATCAATCAAACCCTGGATGCACCGCCCAGCCATTCCTTTGTTGGGGTCCGTCGACAGGCGGGTGGTCCGGGCGGCGCTGGCAAAGTGATTGAACAAGCGCACACGATCCTCGATGGCGGGATCGAGTAGGGGCGAATCGGCCGGCAGCGGCTCCTTCTCGAAAACATCCAGGGCTGCTCCGGCGACGACTCCTTCTTTGATCGCATCCGCCAGCGCTGCTTCATCCACCACCGGCCCGCGCGCGGTGTTGATCAAGTAAGCTGTAGGCTTCATCAGTCGCAGGGTCTTCTGATTCATCAGGTGAAAAGTAGGAGTGGCCGCTTCGCCTTCGCGCAGCAAGGGCACGTGAAGACTCACGAAGTCCGAGTGCCGGAGCAGATCTTCGAGCGAGGTCTGCCGGATGGTGCGGCGCTCGGTTGGAAATCCGAGGCGGGAACGGAAGTCCAGTATCTCCTGAATGATGCGAATGAAGTCCCCGGCGGAGGGACCCGGCTCGTAACAGAGGAAGTTCACGTCAAGGCCGGTCGCCTTCTTGACGAAGGCCTGGCCGATCCGTCCCAGCCCGACCACACCGATGGTCTTGCCGGTGACCTCATCGCCCAGGAAAGGCCAGAACGGGTGCCAAGCGCCCCAGCGATTTTCGCGCACCAGACGCTCGCTCGAATAGAGCTTGCGGGCGACACAGCCCAATATGAAAAGAGCAAACTCAGCGGTGGCCTCGGTGAGAACATCGGGCGTATGCGTGAACGGCACCTTGTAACGGTTGGCGTCCGTCCGGTTGATGTTGTCAAATCCGACGGCATCCTGCGCCACCACCTTCAGCGTTCTTTTCCCCGCTTCGAAGACTTCAGCGTCAATTGGGTCGCGCAAAGTAGTGATAAGGCCATCAATTCCGGAGCGCACTTTCTCAATGATGAATTGCTTCGGAGGAGCTTCAATGCGATCGTAGACATCGACTTCATAGCCTCGTTGCCGGAGCATTTCAATCGCTTCGTCGCCGATGTTGGCAGTCGCGAAAATTCGAAAACGAGCTTGGACGGTCGCCATGCGGCGGATCTCCTGCGGCGTGATTTGCAAAAGGCCGTAAGGTCGATCATATCAAAGCTATGAGGGAGCGGCCAAAAAGTGTGGCAATGGGTGGCGTCATTCGCTTGCTGTAGCGGCGGTCTGTGACCGCCGAACTTTATTTCTCAATGGATTCCGGCGCTCCCTGTCAGGGCAGGCTCCGAGCGCCGCTACAGCAAATTGCGCCACTACCTGGCAATGCGGTAGAAGTAAGGGCGGGCCTTGTGCCCGCCCCTACAATGGTTCGCGTGCGACCACAAGGGCCGCCCTTACCAGTTCAGGTGCAGCGCCATCTGGATGAAGCGCGGGCTGCCGAGTGTATTGGTGATGACACCGAGATTACCAAACGGCACGGACACGTAGCCGTTTTGGCCCGTGACGGGATTGAACGGCGGATTCGCGAAGAATGGATTGAACGCGACATTGTTGCTGGGGGCGTCAAAGCTGGTCCAGTTGAAGAGGTTGAAGAAGTCCACCCGGTAATTGAGTGTGAACTTCTCAGACAATTTGAAGTCCTTCATGATGGAGAAATTCGCCTGGGGCTGGAACGGGCTGCGGAACACGTTGCGGCCGGAGGGTCCGAAGCCGGTTTCATAAGTGTCGCATTGCAGCGCCCCGCCGACTGTGACGCAAGGCGGCACGCCGTCCTGACCCGGCTGCAGGAGCGGCACGGTGAAACCCTTGTCGTTGAGCACCGGTTTGCCGACGTTGAGTCCGGTGGTGCCTTGCAGTTGGACACTCTGATAGGTCTGGCCCTTTGCCAATGGAACTAGAGGGTTGGTGATGAAATCGTTGGTGCTGTAAAAGATGCTGCCCACCGCACCGCTGAAGTCAATGATGCTGTAGGGCGTTCCACTCTCAAAGATATTAATGCCGCTCACGCTCCAACCGTCCAGAATCTTCGCCGCAGCCGAGTGCGTGTTGTGGATCAGGTCGGGCATTTGGTAAAGATAGCTCACCGTCAGAACATGGGTGCGGTCAAAGCCGGAGTTGCCGTAAGCGGATGCCGGGTCGAGGGGGTTGTTGCCGTTGTAAAAGAGCTGCAAGCCGCTGCCCTCGTCGAGCGCGTGGGAATAAGTATATGAACCGGTTACCTGTAGGCCATGGCTTAACCGCTTGGTAACGCCAAATTGCAACGCGTCGTAATTGGAGATGCCTTCAGCCTCATAGTAAACGGAGTTGGTGCTGTAACCAATGTAGGGCACGCGCAGATCGGTGTTACCACCGTCACTGGTGAAAACCGACTCAGTGGGGATGGCGTTGTACCCGTAAGAGTAACTTTGGCCGTGAATCAAGTGTTGAGGCGTAGCAAGCTGCGCCTGGTTGAATGGAATGGGCAATAGTTCATGCACGCCGTGGTTGCCAACATAACCCAGGGTCAGCATCAAGCTATTCGTAGCCTGCCATTGCAGGTCCAACTCCCAGTTCTCGGAATAAGGGAGCGAGTTGGCTGGATCGTACCCGCCGAACAGGAATGGCGTGGCGCCGTTTTCAAGCCCGGCTATATTGGGAATCGTGAAGCTCCTGGGGTTGCCGCTCGGCGGCGCCGGCGCCGTTGTGCCAAAGGGGCTGGAAAGTGTATCAGAAGCAGTGCTGAGCAGTGGCTGAACGAAGGGCGGCTCCAGGGTCACGCCAAATGGACCGTTAAAGCCGTTCCCAGCGCTGGGTGAAAGCTCCGTAAAGAACTGACCCCGGTCGTAGTAAATGCCGTAACCTCCCCGAACCACAAGGTTCTTGGCAAAGTGGGGGCTCCAGGCAAAGCCGAGGCGCGGCGCGAGGCCGTACTGGTTACCAAACAAGGTCGAGTTGCTCACACCCGAAGTTGCAAAAGGAGAATTACCGGCAAAAACCAAGCCGGAATTGACGATTGTGTCCGTGGCGGCATTGTATTGATAGAGGCGCGGATCAAAATTAGTGAGCAGCCCGTGGGCTTCAACCAGCGGGCCGTCATAGTCGTAGCGTAAGCCAAAGTCAAGGGTCAGGTTTGGCTTCAGCTTGAAGTCGTCCTGCGCGTAGGCGCCAATCTGGTTGGCCCGGAAATAGCGGTTACTGCTGCCGTTGAAATAGACGCTGTTGCCTTCGCCAAGCCGCAGGGCTCCGGTGAGGAAACTGGGAAAGTCGGTGAAGGTGAGCTGGGAAAACTGATTGTTGCGGTTAATGATGTTCAACTGGTTGCGGTCCAGCTCAGCCCCAAAAGAAAGGCTGTGCCGGCCCGTGACCCAGTTCAGGGTGGTGTTGCCGGAAAACTGGTTCTGGAATGTTCCGGCATTGGAGAAATTCGTTGCCGGGCCGAAGGCCGCAGATAGTCCAAGTGTGCTGCTTGCCGTGTTGATGTGGATTCCCGGAAAAGTGGTATTTCCGAAGAGGTTGATGCCAGCGTCTGCCGCGGTCAACGGTTGACCCGTGGTGGCAAAAGCGATCTGGCGAGTGAAGCCAATCTTCTGTTCCCAGGTGACGGTGGGGCTGACCATGGTGGTGTTATCCAGCGAAATCACCTGGCTGCCGGCCTGGAGCGACTGCCCGAACCCCAGCAGACTGCTTACCGCAAACGGACTGGTAGTAGGGTCGTTCTGGTAGTAATACTTGAAGGCCATGCGGTCCTTGTCGGAGACGATGTAGTCCAGGTTGCCGTTGATCTGATCGGCAGCGAAGGTTGAGGGTGGTCCCTGTAGGATTGCGTCTCCTCCAAGACTTGCGGCTAGAGCAGCGTTGGTGATTTGAGGCGTCGGGACCAAGTACTGCCCATCCGGGAGTTTGAAGTTCATGAGCTTCAGGGCCGCAGGATCGATGGCGGATGCGGAAACGCCGAATTCCTGGGCGAGCGTGGCGGCGCTGCGGTCGTTGGTAAGCCGCAGAGGCACCGTGGCGGTTGAGGTTGATTGCAGGAGGTCGTGATCGCGCACGCCCTGATACGAGGCGAAAAAGAACAGCTTATCCTTCTTGATCGGCCCGCCGAGCGTGGCGCCAAAGACATTGCGATGCAGGGCCGGAACCTTCTGGTCCAGAGGGATAGCAGGGTCGGCGTTAAAGAAAAAGGGGGCAGCGTTGAAGATGTTGTTTTGGACGTAATCGTAGGCCGTGCCGTGCCAATCGTTGGTCCCTGACTTGGTCAGCAACTCGATGTGGGCGCCGCTGTTGGCGCCTTCGGAAGCGTCATACATCGAGGTGTTGACGCGCATTTCCTGAATGGTCTCGGGCGGCGGCGTGGGCAAACCCTGGCCGATGGCGTCATACACGGAAGTGCTCGTGGCGATCTGCCCACCAGCCAGAAAACTCTCACCGGTGTTCAAATCCCAGCGGCCTTCGGAGACAAAGCTGGAGGACTTGCCGTTGAAGATGTTGTTGGAATTGATGCCGTTGAATGAAAAACTGTTGCTGCTGTCGCGTTGGCCGTTGGCCCAAATGTCCAGGTTGCCGAGGCCGGCATTAGTTCCAGATCCGCTCAACAGGTCCGCGGAAACGCCAGGGCTCAAAACCGCGAGTTGAGTGAAGCTGCCCGTGCCGAGCGGTGTGGCCATAATAGTGGCTGAGCCCAGCACATAGCCGTTGGTGGTGTCCACTTTGTTGAGCATGGGTGTGCCGCTGACGGTGACCGTGGTGGAGACTTTTCCGGGCGGCAGGGCGCCGTCCACGGTGGTGGTGCGCTGAGCCTGTACCAGGATCGGCGAGTGAGCCTGAGAATCAAAGCCATCCTTGACGAAGGTCACGGAATAACGCCCAATGGGCACGGCGGAAAATTGGTAGACACCGGCCGAATTGGTCTTGGTGCTCTGTTGCAAGCCCGTATCCAGGCCCTTCAGGTTCACCGTGGCGCCCGGAATGACCGCTCCGGATGTGTCGGTCAACGTACCCGTGATGGCGCCGGTCGATTGCTGGGCGGCGGCTGGAACCATTCCAAGAAGTGCGGCAACCAGGAGACCTGAAAATATGATTCCACAACGGCTTTTAGACATGGCGGATAATCCCCCTCGATGAAGTAAAGATTTGACCGGGTTCCTGAAGAGGGCCCTTGGGCAAAATGCATCTTACAGCCTCCAGGTTAAACCCGAATTACAAACCGGTTAAAATCCGGTGTCCGAAAACAAGTATTCTCGCTTTCGGGATCTGGCGTGCTCCAAACCAGTCGTACTATTGTTCTTGGGTATGGACGAGGAAATTGCAAACCATTAAAAAACATGGCGAAAAAGCATATCCGGGAGAACGGCAACGGAAACTTCATGTCCGCCACGCAACCTTACAACCCGACGCAGGAAAGAAAGAAGATCAATGGTTCATATTGTCCACAGCCCATATGGTAAAGTCAAGAAATCTCAAGTTTTGGTGGTGTCTCAGTTTGCTTGCTGTAGCGGCGCTCTATGAGCGCCGAACTTGTATCTTCAACGGTTTCCGGCGCTCATAGAGCGCCGCTACAGCAAACTGACCCACTACCCCAGTTTTGGTCATCGAAAAAACCTTCTGTCCGCTTGTTGAAAAACGCCAGTTGCGGCGGCGTTACAGCGAGACTGCGATCCAGATATTTGCCAGGCAAAATGTTAGGTGACAATGTCCTCGCCGCCATCAATGCGGATGACGTTGCCGGTCAACCAATAGGTCTTATCGCTCATCAGCGCAGCGATGGCCTGGGCAACGTCCTCCGGCGCGGTGAGGCGTCCGCCGGGATTCCGCATCCTGGCGAACTCGGCAAGCTGCTCGATGCCGGGAATCTTGCTCGATCCGGGAGTGATGGTCACGCCCGCCTGGATAGCGTTCGCCGTAATGCCGTGGGGCATCAACTCAAAAGCAAGCTGGCGAATGTGCGATTCCAGCACGGCTTTGGCGGCAGAGACGGGACCGTAGTTCGGGATTACGCTGTGGCCGCCGGCGCTGGTCATGGCATAGATGCGGCTGCCAGACCTCATCATTTTGCGGCGCATCAGCTCCTGTACCCAGTAGACCAGGTTGCTGCCCATGACGTTAAGCGTCATTTCCATCTGCGCCTGGCTCACTTCGCCGTCTTTGCTTTCCCCGATGTAAGGCTGCAACGAGCCAAACGCGATGGAATGCATGAAAACCTTGACGAAATGCCCGCCCCCTGCGGAGCGCCAGTGCTCCTCCATCTGGTCCAACGCCGCCGCGCGCTTATCGGAGTCCGCAGCGTTGACATTAAAGAAAAGGACGTCGCGCTCTTCTGCCTTGATAGCCTCAATGACTTCGTTGACGTGGCCCAGGGCCGACCGCCGGTCAAAATGCACTCCAAAAATGTTCAAACCCTCGCGGGCAAGCTCGCGGCAAGCAGCCTCACCGAAGCCGCTGGATGATCCCACAATCAACGCCCAAGGCTTGGGCGCGGAACTTCCACTCATTCCCGTTTCCTCTCCTCATGAAATATTTTCTGTGATCGTTACTCCTGCCTGGGTTATTCATGAACTGAGCGTTGAGTTCGCCGGGACTTGCCCGGCGCTACCCTTCGTCCAAAAATTCCATGACTTGAATCCGGCGCCGGGTATCATCCAAATACTCCAAATGCACCTTGAAAAACGGTCCCGAAGGTTGCTCCTGAAGCCGCTCACCCCATTCGATCATTACAGTTGAGTTCGAATCGAAAATGTCGTCAAGACCCAAGGTCCGAATTTCGCGGGGGTCCTCGATCCTGTACAGGTCCACATGGAAAACGCGATTCAAGCTTGCGCCACTTCCGGCGGCGGAATCCCGGCAATATTCGTGTACCAAGGTGAACGATGGGCTGGTGACTTCATCCTCACGAGCCGCCCCAAGTCCCACGGCAATACCCTTGGTCAGCGTCGTCTTGCCGCTGCCTAAATCCCCTTCGAGAAGCACCACAGCCGGAGGACAGAAGTGGGCAGCAAGCTTGGCGCCGAAGGCCACGGTCTCCTCCGGCGAGTGGGTCACAATATCATAAAGCTGCCGGGTTTCCAAAGATCTGCCCTCTGGACTTGAAACAGTTTGCTGTAGCGGCGCTCGGAGGTTACCCGCCGAGGTTGGAGCGCCGGAAATCATTGAAAATGCAAGGACGGCGGTCCCTGTCAGGGCAGGCTCCGACCACCGCCACAGCCCTGCACCCGAAGAAAAGTATGGAAGGCTCGCGTGACACGACCCCTTCGCAACGCTTCAAAAGTCGTGCCGTAGCTCCGGTCATCCCGCCAATCGCTGAAAAGCTTCTGGAATAGCCTCAAGCAGGTCGCCCGCAATCATCGAAGCCTGGCCCTGCCTTGCGGCTGCAATGTCACCGGCTCGACCGTGCAAATAGACCGCAGCGGCTGTTACTGCCTCAACGGGACGTGAGCGGAACTGGGCGCATAACCCGGCTATCAGTCCAGTCAGACAGTCCCCGGTTCCTCCTGTCGCCATACCCGGGTTTCCGGTAGGGTTCACCGCAACCCGGCCGCTGGGGGCGGCAATCAAAGTCCTTGATCCCTTCAAAACCACCACCACGTCATGAGACATGGCAAATTCCCGCGCCACTTCGAACCGCCGGTCCATGAGTTCCCTCGTCCCCATACCGGTCAAGCGGCTCATCTCCCCCGGATGTGGAGTCAGGATGCGAATTCGGCCGCGCGGCTGAATCCTGTCCACATGGCCGGCAAAGGCATTCAACCCATCCGCATCGAGAACAACCGGCAAATCAACTTCATCCACCACTTTTCTCACAAATTCCTTTGTTTCCGGATGGCTTCCGAGGCCCGGGCCAATCGCCAGGACGGTCTTGCCCTCCAAAATTCGTTCCAGCAAGCTTCCTTTGAGAGCCTCGAGCGATATCGTCCCATCTTTTGTCTCCGGCAGAGGTTCCGTCATGAACTCCATCCCAAAGCCCGCGACCGAGGCGAGCGCACTGCGAGGTGTAGCAACGGTCACCAGACCGGCTCCTGCCCGAAGAACAGCCTTGGCAGCCATTGCCGCTGCGCCGGTCTTGCCCACCGATCCTGCCACCACCAGCACATGCCCGAAGTTGCCCTTGTGCGAATCCATGGGCCGAGAGAGGTTGAGCCAAGTTAAATCTTCCGGCTGAGTCAGATCCAGGAAAAGGTCCGGATCGCTTTCCAGAAGCTCGTCCGGCGTCCCGATTCCCCGCACCACCCATTTGCCCACTTGTTCACAAGCGGGCGGGAAAACGTGCGAATGCTTGGGAGCCGTGAAAGTGACAGAAGCCCCGGCCCGAAGGCATTCCCCGATTAATTGGCCGCTGTCCGCGGAGAGACCCGTTGGAAGGTCCACCGCAACCACTTTGGAAGCTGCAGAAGCAGCGTTCAGATCCTGCACCACCTTCAGAAGAAGTCCTTCCAAGGGCTTTGAAAGGCCCGTTCCCAGCATCGCATCGACGATCAGCGTGGCATCGGCAATTTCCGGCTTCAGCTTTTCCCACTCCTCGACGGTCTGGACAATCGAAACGGGCCAGTAGCTTTTGTAACGATCGAGGTTTGCAGCGGCATCTCCCCGGACTTTTGAGGGATCCGCAAACAAGACGATGCGGGGGCTCAACCCCAATCCACGCAGGAGGCGGGCCACGGCCAGTCCATCCCCACCGTTGTTTCCCCGCCCGCAAAGGATCGTGATTCGCTGGTGATCGAGCGGCGCGTAATGCTCTGCGAGAAACTCAACCACTCTCTGGGCGGCATTCTCCATCAGCGTGAGGCTGGGGATACCGCAGCGATCGGTGGTGAGGCGGTCAATCCGCTGCATCTCGGCAGCAGTAAGAATTTTCATGATCTCTAACCTGAACTATTTACGAACTTCCATTGGAGGACCGTCAAAAAGGCGGATTCACAGCATCCATCCACCCGTTACATTCAAAACCTGACCGGTAATAAAAGAAGAATCTTCAGACGCAAAGAACTTGACGGCTTGCGCGACATCCCACGAGGTTGCGGGGCGGCCCACCGGGAAGCGCGCGTCGGGCACACGGCTCGCTTCATCCAACGACAAATCCGGATCGTCAATGATGGCCGGATTGACCACGTTCACGGTGATTCCATTCTTCGCTTCTTCCAAAGCTAATGACCGGCTCAAGGCCACGACGCCGGCTTTTGCCGCCAAGTAGGCTGAAATCTTCGCCTGGCCAAAGGCCCGCTCGGCGCCTGCTGAGCCCAGATTGATGATCCGGCCCCAACGCTGCCGCCTCATGGCGGGCAGGGCAAATTTCGACCCGTAGAAGGCGCTAAAAAGATTGGACGCGACAATGCCTTGCCACTCGCCGGGAGAGGATTCGAGCGCCGTCTTCCATTGAAAGTCTCCAACGTTATTCACCAGAATATCCAACCGGCCGTAATGCTTGACCACGGAATCCACCAGCCTCTTGACCTGGGCGGGATCGGTCACATCCGACGCCAGCGCCAGGCCCTCCGTCCGCAAAGCGCGAATATCTCCCACCACCCGCTCCGCCGCATGTTTATTCGTGCGGTAACTGACCGCGATCCGCGCGCCTTCCCGGGCAAGAACCAGGGCGATTTCTTTGCCAATCCCGCGGGACGCGCCGGTCACCAATGCAATTCGATTTCGCAGAGACAATTTAGCTCCCAATGCCAAGCCTTCGCCGCCAAGTTTAGCGGACTTGCTCAGGGCGGGCAACGTGAAGACACCACGGCACACGGGTAGTTGTGCAGTTTGTTTACCGTAGCCGCGGTCTGCAACCGCCGAGCCTTCATTCCCAAAAATTCCCGGCGCTCCCGCCCCGGCGGGTAAACTCCGAGCGCCGCTACAGCCAACTGTACCACTACCCCATCACTGGCTGGGAACACAATCAAAGCGCCCCGGTCGAGGGCGTCAACAGAACTTCATCCACATTGGAGCGGCGAGGCTTCAAAAGCGCATTCAAGACTTCACTCGCTACGTCCTCCGGCTGCAGCAGCCGCTCGCGATGGACCTTAAAATCAAACTCGTCCGCCATGCGCGTGCTTGTGACGCCAGGAAGCACCGCTGTGACCCGCACCCCCTTCGAGCGCAATTCTTCCGCCAGAACTCGAGTGAACCCGAGCGCGCCGAACTTGGATGCAGTGTAGGCTGAGCAATTGGGGAATGCGATGCGGCTTGAAACGGAAAGAATGTTCACGAGATGAGGCGAACCACTGCGCAGCAACAAAGGCAGGGACGCTTGGGTCATCAGAAAAAGCGAACTAAGATTTGCGCCAATATTTCTTTCCCAATCCTCAAGGGTCGTTCGAAGGAACGGCTTGTAGGTGAACACCCCGGCGTTGTTGATTAGAACGTCGAGCCGGCCAATCTTCGCTTTAATGGATTTGAAGAGCTGTTGAACACTGGCTGCGCTGCTCACATCGGCCGGGAAGAAGAACGTCCTGCAGGGCAGGCGGCCAGCCGCTTCGCGGAGCGCCTTATATCCTCTCGCCACCAACACCAGCGTTGCCCCAGCGTTCGCGCAGGCTGCGGCAATTGCAAAACCAATACCCCGGCTTGCTCCCGTGACGAGCACGACTTGGCCCTCCAGGTTTTTTGGCGCACTGAACTGAAGGCCAGCTTTACCGTGAACCGCCCTTTTTTTTGGTCCGGATTTCATCATGGTGAGGAAGACAATAATTTCCTGGACCGCCTCGTGGCGGCTAACCCTCAGCTTGCAGGACGGCGGATGAGCGTCAGAAACTCTTCGCGGGTTCTTTGAGCACTCCGGAAAACTCCAAGCATCGCGGACGTGACAGCAACCGAGTTCTGTTTCTCGACGCCCCGCATAATCATACAGAGGTGCCGCGCCTCAATGACGACGCCGACTCCCCGCGGATTGATTTTTTCCATGATAGTTTCAGCAATCTGGGTGGTCAGACGTTCTTGCACTTGCAGGCGCCGGGCGAAGACGTCAACCAGGCGGGGAATCTTGCTCAGGCCGATGACCTTATTGGTGGGGATATAGGCCACATGGCACCGTCCGAAGAAAGGCAGCAGGTGATGCTCGCAGAGGCTGAAAATCTCAATGTCTTTCACAATCACCATTTCGTCGTAGGCAACGTCAAACAGCGCACCGTTCAGAACTTTATCCACGTCCTGGCGATAGCCGGTGGTAAGAAAACGCAGGGACTTGGCCACCCGCATGGGGGTTCTGACCAACCCCTCACGGTCCGGATCTTCACCGATGCGGCGAATCACGTCGCGAATGTTGTCAGCCAGACCGTCCGCCTCTGCCGGCTGCGTTGCTTCAAGCAATTCTCGAACATCCTCTTCAATCACTTGGAAATCTCCACTTGAATTGTGGCGCCGGCATCCACCCAGTCCTCAAAAACGCCGGTTCATCATGCTGAACGCAACGAAGTATCTCGAATTTGGATTAAGAAGAGAGCTATATCCTTCGCTCCACTCAAGATAACGGTTAAATGAGTTTTCCAGCGCCGTCCTGACGTTTTCCTCGTCATCTATCCTGCATATTCAAAAAAGTTTGAACTCGTTTCCTCCAAGCGCACACGTTTCAAGGACGCCTGGGATGCTCCACCAGGATGGCTGAGCTTCTGGTTCAAGGCTCGATAAATCTCAATGCACAAATTCTCCGTCGTCGGTATTACCTGCCGGAAAGCCTCAGTATCCAGGTTCAAATGAACTTCATCGAAGCGCTCAATCACTTCCTGGTTTACGACCGCGTCGAGAAAGCCCAAGTCCATCACCATTCCAGTGGAGGGATCGACAGGCCCGGCAACCGTCACATCCAGCACATAGTTGTGGCCATGTCCAAAAGGGTTATTGCATTTGCCGTAGATTCTGGCATTCTCCTCGCCGCTCAAGGCCGCGTTGTGCAATTGGTGAGCCGCAGAAAAGTGATACCGGCGAGTGAGATGGACCATCATTCTCCGTAGTAATCGACGTATAGATCAGAGGTCTCGTAGAGACGAACACGCTGGAGTCTGCCCTGAGATACTTTTGGGGCAAGCAGATTCCAAATCACCATTGCAAGGTTTTCGGCCGTTGGAATCAGCGTTTGGAAATCGAGAACCTCTTTGTTCAGGAAGCGGTGATCCATCCGGTCCATGACTTCGGTTTCTAACAATTTTTTCAGTTCCTTTAAGTCCAGGACCATTCCGGTCCGGGGGTCAATTTCGCCGGCCACCGTCACTTCAAGCGTGTAATTGTGACCGTGACCATGAGGATTATTGCACTTGCCAAACAACCTTTGATTCTCATCGTGGCTGAGAGCCGGGTTGTGATAGTAGTGAGAAGCGGAGAATTCAATCCGGCGTGTGAGGTGAATCATAAACTCTCCTTGGCAGCATAAACACGGCCCTTCCAATGGACGCGGCCACCCGCCCGGTAAATGCGCGCCGAATTCAGAAGGAGCAGAGCGAACAACGCAGAACCCAGCGCCATGTATCGGGCAAGCGAAGGAGAATATCCCAGATTATTCAACTCATCACGGTATTTCACGTATTGGGCAGCAAGCAGAGTGCAACCGGATACCCAGCAAACTAGCAACCCCTCCAGCGCATAGCCGGCGCGCAGGTAAAAAGGGAGGACAAAGAGAAGAAGGGGTAACAAGACATTCCAGCCCGCCATTCGAAAACTAGTTTGCAATAGCGAGGTCAAATCCTGCTGGTAAAGCAGGTAGAGATTCTTTGACCAGCCGGTCCACATCTCTCCAAATTGCCGGTACATTCGCGTCTGGACCCAGGGGCTTCCTGGCAGGAAAAGGAGACGCCCGCCATTCTGCTTCACACGGCGGGCGAGGTCCACATCTTCCAGGATGGTTTTGCGCCCCGCTTCGTGTCCGCCCGCCATTTCATAGGCGGTGCGCCGGATCAGAATATACTGGCCATTGGCTGCGGCCTGAGGAGAGTTGGGGTCACTCACCTCCTCAAAACGATAACGCTTTGCAAGTTCCAGGAAAACTCGAGGCAGGACCGCTTTCTCCCACCACGTTAACATTCGCTGGCCGGGAGAAACCGAGAGCAAGTCAATTTGTTTTGTTTCAGCTTGCCCCAAAAGTTGTTGCAGGCTTCCCGGCATGTGTTCCGTATCCGCGTCAGTGAAAAGCAGCCAACCGCCCTTTGCTTCCCTGGCGGCGATGGTCACTGCATAGGCTTTGCCAGTCCACCCTTCGGGCAGCGCGCCGATCCGAATGATCCGGAGTTGAGGAATTTCTGAAGCGAGCCCGGCCAGGATCTCCGCGGTCCGATCCTGCGATTGGTCATCTACCACAATGATTTCATATACTTCATGCTGCGCTGAAATGGAGCGCACGCTTCGGGCGATATTAGCCTCTTCGTTGCGGGCCGGAATGATGACGGAAACATTGGCTCCGGTTTTTTCATTTACGCCGCAGAGTTCCATGGGGGAGTTTGGGTCTCTCAAAATTCGGCGGATTTTGTCTGTTTCGGTAGTGTCTCAGTTTCTTTGCTGTAGCGGCGCTCTATGAGCGCCGAACTTGGATCCTCAACGGTTTCCGGCGCTCATAGAGCGCCGCTACAGCAAACTGCGTCACTACGTCTGTTTCCGCTGATTTCCTGCTTAGCTTCACAGTATAATAGAGGTGAAGCCCGATGAGCAAACCTGCAACTATCTGGATGGTGGGTATTCTTTGCGCAGCCTTATTGGGCGCCTTCCTTGGCCTTAGAAACCGTCCAGCGCAGCCGCTCAAAATTGGAACTGAAATCCCTGCCCTAGCGATTCCGCTCCTGCCGGCGGGAACGGTTTCATTAAGAGATAACCGCCACGCTATTCTAGTTCTCAATTTTTGGGCCACCTGGTGCCCGCCCTGCGTTATGGAAACGCCTAGCCTGGAAAAATTTGCCGAGCGCGTAAAACCTCTCGGCGTGAGAGTCCTGGGCATCAGTGTGGATCAGGATGCAGCGGTTCTGACCAACTTTATTGCAGCTCACCACATCACTTTCCCGGTCGCCAGAGACCCAAACCAGTTCCTTTCGTCCCGGTTCGGGACCTCTATATTTCCCGAAACCTACATTTTTGACCGGAACGGGCGCCTGGCTGAAAAGGTCATCGGCCCGATCGATTGGGACGACCCACGCATGGTCCAATTTATCCAGGCGCTTGCTGACTGGAAGGCGCAAGCCGGTGCGAAGCAGGCATCTGCGGCCGCGCCCTATTAGCCTGGATTTTTCATGAACTTCCCTTGGAGGACCGAAGGGCATGGTTAAAACCATGCCCTTCGGTCCTCGAATAAAACTCTGTGAATAATCCAGGTTAGGGCCAACACTGTTCACTTAAGCGTAGCGCAGTCTTCGGCCGCAACCGAGGGCGAATGTCATGCTGAGCGAAGCGAAGCATCTGCTTGTAAATCAATGGGAAAAGCAGATTCTTCGCTGCGCTCAGAATGACACCTGCGTAAGTTGTGCGCGCCATCCGCTAAGTGAACAGCATTGAGGTTAGCGCGAATCAGCTTCGAACATTTCCCCGGTCACCGCAGACAAAATCGTGGCAACATCATCCCACGTACCGGTTCGTCCTTTCGTCGCATCGAATTAATTGGGAAAGTAAAACCCCGGTTTCTTATCCTGCAACATTACGGAACCGCTTTCGGACAAGCGAGGAATTTCATGGCTTCGCCACAACCCAAGCAACACGATTCCGGTTTGAAGCACCCCGGCAGCGGGACCGATGCGGTTGCGCCCAGCCGGGTGAAAGACGTTGTCTGTGGCATGGAGATCGATCCTGGAACCGCGGCGGGGACTCTCGAATATCGCGGTCAAAAGTACTACTTCTGTAATCCCGGATGCCAGGAGAGATTCCAGGCAAATCCCGAGTCCTTCATAACTTCGGGAGACGATCGCAAAAAGGCCAGCAACCGCACACCGGCTGCAACCCCCGCCCAAGCGGGGCCGGCCGCTTACACCTGTCCCATGGACCCGGAAGTGAATGAGCCTTCGCCAGGACCATGTCCCAAGTGCGGCATGGCGCTTGAACCATTGATTCCGGCTGCGTCAAAATCCCAAACCGAATACGTTTGCCCAATGCACCCGGAAGTGGTTCGGCTGAAACCTGGATCCTGCCCGATTTGTGGCATGGCGCTTGAACCGCGCACCGTGTCGCTCGAGGAAGAAGAAAACCCGGAATACGCCGATATGAAACGGCGATTCTGGGTGAGCCTTATTCTGACGATTCCGGAATTGATCGCCAGCATGACGGGAATGCTCTCCGGTTCACCCCTTTTGCGCCTGCTCCCTCATCAATCGCTCCATTGGGTTGAACTTGCGCTCGCAACCCCCGTTGTTGTTTGGGGTGGCTGGCCATTCTTTGAGCGGGGCTGGCGTTCCATCATCAACCAAAGCCCTAACATGTTCACTCTCATTTCAATTGGCACGGGATCAGCCTATGTTTACAGCCTGGTTGCTACTGTTCTGCCAGGCATCTTCCCAGCCAGCTTCCGGGACGCTTCCGGGCGGGTCGAGGTGTACTTCGAGGCTGCCGCAGCCATCACTACGCTCGTGCTTCTTGGACAAGTGCTTGAATTGCGTGCTCGGAGCAGCACTTCAAGCGCCATCAAGGCCCTTCTCGGTCTCGCCCCCAAGACGGCGCGGATGGTGCTAGCAGAGGGAACCGAACGGGACGTGCCACTGGCTCAACTAAAGCCTGGGGATCATCTTCGCGTCCGGCCGGGTGAGAAAATCCCGGTTGACGGAATTGTGATCGAGGGATCAAGTTCCGTCGACGAATCCATGATCACCGGCGAACCGGTTCCTGAAAGCAAGGAGCCCGGCTCCCGGCTGACAGGAGGAACGTTAAACCATAATGGAACGCTGATCATGCGGGCGGAAAGAGTGGGAAGCGATACATTGCTCGCCAACATCGTCCGCATGGTCAGCGAAGCGCAACGCAGCCGGGCGCCCATCCAGAGGGTGGCCGATGTGGCATCGGCGTACTTTGTTCCTGCCGTCGTGGGGGTTGCAATATTGACGTTTGTTGTGTGGGCAATTTTCGGCCCGCAACCTCGCATGGCCTATGCCATCGTTAATGCCGTGGCAGTCTTGATCATAGCCTGCCCCTGCGCCCTGGGCCTGGCGACGCCGATGGCCGTCATGGTGGGTACCGGACGAGGCGCTACCGCAGGGGTGTTGGTGAGGAACGCCGAAGCGCTGGAGGCGCTGGAAAAAGTTGACACGCTGGTGGTGGACAAGACGGGAACACTGACCGCAGGTAAACCCAAGCTCACCGGGGTCCAAGCGTCGAGCGGGTTCGATGAAAACCAGGTATTAAGACTGGCGGCGAGCATCGAGCGAGGAAGCGAACACCCGCTGGCCACTGCCATCGTTGCCGGGGCTGAAGCCAAGGGAATCCCATTGGCTGGGGTTAATCAATTCCGGGCGATCCCAGGTAAGGGCGTAGAGGGTCAGGTTGAGAATCACTCGCTCGTGCTTGGCAACCGCTCCATGCTGGAAGAAGGAGGAATCGAAGCCGGAGACTTATTTCGAATCGCTGATTCCCAGGAGCATAAAGGGCAAACCATCATGTTCCTAGCTGTGGATCAGCGACCCGCGGGCTTGCTCGCAGTGTCCGACCCCATCAAAGAATCGGCGGCGGGAGCGATCCGGGCGCTAAAGAACGAAGGAATTCGCATCGTGATGATAACAGGAGATCACCGAGGCACAGCCCATGCGGTTGCCAGAAAACTTGGTATTGACGAATTCCAGGCAGATGTTCTTCCCGGCCAGAAGGGCGAGGCCGTCAAGCGGCTGCAATCGGAAGGGAGATTTGTGGCGATGGCCGGCGACGGTATCAACGATGCGCCCGCGCTGGCGATCGCCAACGTCGGGATCGCCATGGGCACGGGAGCTGACGTTGCTATTCAAAGCGCGGCAATTACTTTGGTCAAAGGCGACCTTGACGGAATTGTCAGAGCGCGGCGGCTGAGCCGCGCCACCATGCGCAACATCCGCCAAAACTTATTTTTCGCTTTCGTCTATAACTCCCTTGGGATTCCCCTTGCAGCCGGAGTTCTTTACCCTTTTTTGGGCTTGCTCCTGAGCCCCGTCATTGCCAGCGCCGCAATGACCTTCAGCTCAGTTTCAGTCATTTCGAACGCACTGCGGTTGCGGCGGTTGGCGTTGTAGGCTCGCGATCTCCCTTCCGGGTAGTGTCTCAGTTTGCTGTAGCGGCGCTCTATGAGCGCCGGAAGGTGTTGATAAATAAAATTCGGCGCTCATAGAGCGCCGCTACAGCAAGCAAACTGAGACACCACCCCCTTCCGCCGCTGCTTGCCTAATTCTGGCGCCCATGTTTCAATGACCGGGGCGTCAAACCCAAGAGAACCATCCCGAACCTGGAAGGAGGAAATTTGGCCAATCGCGTAACATTGATCCCTGGCGACGGGATCGGCCCGGAGATAACGGCCGCCACCTTGCGCCTGTTGCAGGCCGCCAAAGCTGACATCGAGTGGGATGAGCAGAACACCCACGCCTTGGCAGGCCGTCGGAAAGATGACCCGCAGGGAAGCCCTGTTGTCCAATCGATCCGCAAGAACCGGGTTGGATTGAAAGGGCCTTTAACCACCCCTATCGGCAGCGGCCACCGAAGCCTGAACGTTGGGCTGCGGAAGAAACTCGACCTCTATGCCAATCTCCGCCCGGTAAAGAACCTCCCAGGTATTCAAACACCCTTCGCGGACGTTGACTTGATTATCGTCCGGGAAAACACCGAAGACCTCTACTCCGGCTTGGAGCATACCGTGGCCCCCGGCGTGGTTGAAAGCCTGAAGGTGATCACGGAGCGCGCCTCAACACGGATCGCCAAGTTTGCCTTTGATTACGCTCGCCGCCATAACCGCAAGAAGATTGTCGCCGTCCACAAAGCCAATATCATGAAACTGTCCGATGGACTCTTCCTCGACAGTGTCCGCCGCGTCAGCAAAGTCTACCCTGAGATCGAATACGGCGAAGTGATTGTCGATAATTGCTGCATGCAACTGGTGATGAGACCGCAGAATTTTGACGTGCTGCTGCTTGAAAACCTTTACGGCGACATTGTCTCCGACTTGGGGGCAGGCTTGGTAGGCGGCCTGGGCTTGGTCCCAGGAGCAAACATCGGAGAGGACATTGCCCTTTTCGAGGCCGTTCACGGCAGCGCCCCGGACATTGCCGGCAAGGGCCAGGCGAATCCGACCGCCATGATTCTCTCCGCCGTCTTAATGCTGCGCCATGTGGGTCAGAACACCGCCGCAAACCGGATCACAAAGGCCGTTGACAAGATTTACGGAGCAGGGAAAAACCTGACGCGGGACGTGGGCGGAACGGCTTCAACCGAGGAATTTACTACCGGTCTGATCGCAGCGCTGGAATAAAGGGACAATGGCATGGTTCCTGGCGATGCTGCGGGGAGTCCGGACGTGCAACCCGGAATTGGGATTTATTTCTGGACGGACGGTTCTGAGGATTCAGCCGTAGCGGGTGGTTTCGTGTAACGCGAGAGTTGCTCGCAGAGCGAACTGTCTCCCAGGCGTTCCGCTTGCCGCGCGGATTTCCAAGCCAAACCGATATTGCCATCGACGGCATAAAGTCTGCCGATTGCCACATGAGCCGCTGAAAAATGCTCGTCAATCTTGATGGACTCAAGGAAGCAATCCATGGCTTTCTTTTTGTCGCCTCGAACGTGATAAAGGCTTCCAAGGCCAAACCATGCCTTGGCGGAGGAGGGCTCGTGGGCAATGACGGCAAGCTGGGATCGAATCTCCTCATCGATGCCGGCGTCAAGGGCCGGCTCAATCACGTGCTTTTTCCAGAAGGACATGGGTATGAACGCGGGTTGAGGCGCACAGAGACGACAAAAGAAATTCCCGTGTCAACCGCACTCTCTGCCCGCACCCGGCTAACCTGCCGTGTTTGAAGTCACACTCGCAGAGGGCATAAATGGCTGAAGTTCTTTTTCAAACTGCGTAGCGTCCATTTTCTCGCCGGAATTCAGCCGGTCCAGCAATTGATCAATCGCAGCCTTAGCCTGGTCTTTTTTGAAATTTCGGATGAAGCCATCGAAGAAATGCTCGCCCGCCATGGCGCGGTTAATCTCATACTCCTTGTTGTGATCCTGAAGCTCGGTGAAATAGATCACCTTGTAGCGACCCTGGTAGGTGGTCTCTTTGTAAACCTCGAACATGATTTTGTCAGACTCAAGCGCCATGCCGGATACCTTTCGTCTTTGTCCGATGGACTGAATCCCACGCACGACAATTACCGGAAAGTGCCTTACGCTTCCAATTCCAAATTTGAAATTGCAATGTCCGGAGGATTCATGTAGTCATCCACTGGGCGCACCCTACTCTTCCCGCCGAATGGCGTTCATCCCCACCGGGCTCTCAACCTCAAACGGCGCTGGAGGCATGCCCACCGGCAGCGCATCCGGTAAAGCACCCATCTGGGCGCGGAGCTGGGCTTCAAACTCCCGAAGTTTACCGTCGATGTCTTGTTCTTTCTGCTTGCGCGCAATCATGTCTTCGCGATAACGCTTCAGGAAGTAACCGATGGTCTCGACGCGAATTTTGATAGAACCCGCCGGCTTGTTCTCATCAATATCCTTGAAGGAAAAATAGGGCGTCCCGGACTTGGTGACCGTTTCTTCCACCACGGTATAGATGGGAGCGTCATGGCCGCATTTGAAGCTGGAGAGCTCCAGCGCCACCAGGTTGGGGTGCCGGGCCGTGAATTTTGCCGCCCACACTTTCTGCGAAGTGTTTTCGCTGTAGCTGTTCTTCCAGACATCCCGGATATCCATGGGGTGCTCGATGTCACCGCTTTCGATGTCCTCCCGGAAGAGCGGCTCCAGAATATCATCGTCGATGGGAAGCGATTGTAGCGTAAGGACCGGGTAACCAATCTTCTGGAATTCCTCCATGATCTCGTGATTAATTCCCGGATCATTGTGATAGGGGCGGCCCAGGAGAACGATTCCAATCTTATCTTCCGCTTCGAGCCGCTTCAAAATCTCGCGGCCTTGCGCCCGTAAGATTCCGTTCATAAACTTTTCTTGCGCCTTGTAGCCCTCGTTAATCGCCTTGATGTTTTCTTCCTCGGAAACACCGAGAATATCTGCGAATTGCTGGTAGAGCTGCTTGGTGAGCAGGGCCGGCTTGCCGGGACAAACAAAGGTGTCGAGAAACAGGATGCCGTTCTCTTTGAAGATGTCACCCTCTTTGGTAAATGCCGCTTTGATGGCTTCCGGCGTAGTCGCCACAGTCGGGCAGGACCGGTGGGACTGGGCAAACTTCAAATCGCTGGGCAGGTCATCAATCATCGGACAAAAGATGATGTCGAGTGGCTTCTTTTTGTGCAACACGTACAGCAAATTGTGAGCGTGCGGAATGCCGACCTTGGAGGGGAAGCAGGGATCGATGGCGCCGCGCTTGGCGCCATCTTTGTAGAGGTTTTCGTTCGTGTAGTCTGAATAGATCAGATTTTCGGCAGGGATTCCCAGCGATTCGAAATAGGCGCTGAAGATGGGCATGACCGAGTACATATTGAGAATGCGAGGAATGCCAATCCGCAAATCCTTGCGCTTCTTTATGAGCTCAATGCGCTGCTTCTGTCCCGCAGTGATGGCAAAGCGCGGCAGCGGGTCAGCCACAACGGGCGGCGCATACGACTTGAAAGCGGCCCGCGCGCCCACCTCGGCCATGTTGGGATTGTCTTTTTTCGCCGCGTCGAGACCCTTCTTGATCTCGCGCATGTCGTTCACATCCTCCACCAGGCCTTTTTCACAGCTATTGCCCACGATCAACCGCTTCACGCCCTTCGCCAGGGGGATTTTTGACTTCTTCCAGGATTCATCGGCGCTCGAAATCTTCACATCAATAAACGTCCGCATACACTTATTCTTGCAGAAATAGCAGCGGGTATCTTCACTGCGGTGGGTCAAATAAGTAATCTCTTCGACCGCCTCGAAGCCGATGAACTTGGTCCGCAGACCGCGATTGTAAAGCCGGCGAGATTCGAGCGCCGCGCCGATGGCGCCGGATTCTCCGCAGTGCTCGTGGACGATGACGCTGGGTTTCGCGCCCTTGTCCCGGAAGCGGGACTCGATGAAATCCACCTGGGCTTTCACCGCCGCCAGATTGTGCTGCGTGCCGCCTTGCAGTACAAACGTAGAGCCGAGGGAAGCCAGATTCGGAATCTGGGAGACGTAGAGCCAAATGTTTTTGGGCAGAACATTTGCCAGGCCGGCCATGATCTCCTCTGGCTTCCAACCCTGGCGCTGGAAATCCACAATGTCCGACTGCATAAACACGGCGCAGCCGTACCCAAACATGGGCATGGCCTTGGCGCTGAAGGCAAGGTCTGCATACTGCATCACGTCATAACCAAAGCCCACGCAGGTGGATTGCAAGAAGTAGCCATTGCCCG
This sequence comes from uncultured Acidobacteriota bacterium, assembly GCA_937900045.1. GTDB lineage: Bacteria > Acidobacteriota > Terriglobia > UBA7540 > UBA7540 > CALCEB01. The sequence continues at coordinate 15,993 of CALCEB010000021.1, read as the reverse complement.
CCGAGCATTGGGTATTCAGCTTGAAATCCTTCACCCGGCCATTTTGCAGGATAATCAGCTTGATATCCTGGCCGCCCACGTCGCAAATCACGTCGGCCTTCGGATAAAAGTGCAGCGCGGCTTCGGTATGGGCAACGGTTTCCACGATGGCGACGTCGGCCTGCAAAACGTCCTTCAAGATGTCTTTGGCGTAACCCGTACTGCCCACACCCAGAAGCTCCAGCGTCGCACCCTGCGATTCCACCTGCTTGCGCAGATTGGCAAACATCTCCATGGTGTCTTCCAGGGGATTGCCCTTGGAGAGTTGGTAACACTTCACCATCACTTCGCCCTGCTCACTGAGCAGCACCGCCTTGGTGGAGGTGGAGCCTCCGTCAATTCCCATGAAAGCACGGACGTGCTCACCAGAATTGAAGGGTCGTGGGACGAACTTCTTAGGTTGGTAACGGCCTTTGAACAACTCAAGCTCGTCTTCCGTCTTGTAAAGGCCCGCGGATCCTTTCTTCTGCTTTTCCTCGACCCGGCCCACGTTGATATACCACTCCAGCTTTTCGTAGCCCCTATAAATTCCGATGTTCGCGTCCTCATCCATTCCAAAACGGACGCAGCCGAGCGCCGCGAAATATTGAGCGTTATCGGGGACGCGGATCAATTCCTTGGGGTCCACGCCCTCGGGCAATGGATAGTTGCGCTCCTCCCAAACTTTGGGGATGTTGTGCTTCCAGCAATCCTGCATGCCCTGGATATAGGTGTTCGGACCGCCCAGCAGCAGTACCACCGGCCGCAGCGTATTGCCGCGAGTCAGAACGGCAAGATTCTGCTGGATGATGGCCTCAAATAACGACGCCATAAGCTCCGAGGGAGGAACGCCGGATTTCTGCAGGCCGTTAATGTCCGTTTCGGCAAAGACGCCGCACTTGCCCGCCACCGGATGCAGCTTCAACCCGTAATAGCCCATCTTGCAGAGCTGATCGGCTGGAATGCGCACCTTGGCGTTGATCTTATCAATCACGGCGCCCGTGCCACCGGCGCACTTGTCATTCATCGAAGGGATTTTCTTCTTACGGCCGGTTTCCGGATCCTCCTTAAAAATGATGATCTTGGCGTCCTGGCCGCCAAGCTCCACCACGGACCCGCACTCCGGATAGATGTGCTCCACTGCCAAGGAAACCGCATTCACTTCCTGAACGAACTTGGCCCCGATAAACTGAGCGATGGTTCCTCCGCCGCTTCCGGTAATAAAAATGCGGGTGTCACCGGCCTTGATCCCGGTATCCGCTTCCATCCGCTTCAGGAACTCCAGCGTCTTTTCGGGCTGCTTCGTGTCATGGCGCTGGTAATCACTCCAAACGATATTCTGGTTCGTCGCGTCCACGACGACAGACTTGACGGTGGTCGAACCGATGTCGAGTCCGACCATTAAGTCCTTCGCGCCCGGTATATTCATGTTTCCTTTCTATTTCCTCAGTCAGCGCACCCTGAAAAGCATGCAAGCGACCCCTCACCCGCCCTCCTCCCGCAAGCGGGGAAAGGTGTCGATCCTGCGCAGCAGAAGAGCCGGGTGAGGGGCACGCCCTGGAATTTTCAGGCAGGCCATTATTTCAGAAACTTCACCTGCCCGTTTCGCAAAAAGGCAGCCTATTTTCAGGCCTTTGCCCGCTGGCTTTGGGCCGCCTTGGCGAACATTTCCTTGCCTCGGCGTTCCATCTCTTCGGGTGCAACATCCTCGACGTGCTGTGCCAGCGCCCAGGAATGCCCGAAAGGATCCTTCACATGGCCGTATCGGTCTCCCCAGAACTGATTGGCCAGCGGCATGGTAACCGTCGCGCCGGCCTTGACAGCCTGGGCGAAGAGCTGGTCGACATTTTCCGTGTAAATGTTCAGCGTGGTGGTGGTGCCGCCCAGCGTCTGGGGCGACGAACAGTCCCCCATGCCTGGGAACTCATCAGCCAGCATGACCACGGAGTCGCCGATCTTGAGTTCAGCGTGCATCACCTTGCCGTCCGGCGTGTGGTGGATGCCGCCTCTCACCTCTCCGCCAAAGGCCTTCTTGTAAAATTCAATCGCCTTGTCCGCGCCCTTGATCACCAGATGCGGCGTAATTGTGTGATAACCCTGCGGAACTGCTTTCACATTTCCTGCCATTTTCTTACCCTTCTTCTTTCTCCCCCCTCCCGATAGCGCAAGGCCCGTTTGGACCCGTGCGGTTGTTGCGTCGGCCTTGAAAAGCCCCAGCCTAATAAACCAAGTGTGGACTACCTGCTTTAGCAGGTTGCTGAAAAACGTGTAGAGGCGGGTTCATCCCGCCATCGACGTGTTGGCAACATTGGGGTTGTGGCGACGTAAAGTCGTCGCTACCTCGTTATTTCGGAGTTTTTCAGCAACCTGTTAGAGCCGCGTACACCGTAAACAGCGCCATGTGTGCGCCACCCGCAAAAAACCCCTACGGTCAGAAAGATACTTGCTACACGCCTTCTATAGCGTCGGCAAATCCATGTTGTGCATCACCAGGATTTGCCAGTGTTGCGCCTTCTTCGTCATGATAAAGTTCAGCAACCCCTTGCGAAGTAGCCAGGGGCTACCGTCTGGCTTGACCGCCCCGGTCATCTCCCAATGAACATCCACGGCCGCAATGTCTGGCCCCAAGAAGCGAACCGAAATATTATCCAACGACTGGTGGCTTTTTTTGAAAATCGTGGCGAAAACGGGCGCATGGAATTTTTCGATTTGGGCCCGCCCGCGAGCGTGAACTCCAAGCACGTTTGTGAAGTCCGCATCCTCCGCAAACACGGCCGCGAATGCCTTGGCATCGTGCTTGTTCCAAGCGTCCATAAACCGCACCATGAGGTCGCGGATCGCCGCTTCATCCGCCACGTGACCTCTCCTCTGTCCTAGGGCGCCACCCACAGACAAGACGACTGACAAGAGGGTCATATGTGCAATTTGCATCACGTCCGCCTCCGAAGGCGCGCTTTGCGAGACGAGAGTAAGTAGCGCAGCCCTTCAGTCTTACCTCCTTTATCCAACAAAAAGCCGCGCGTCTGAAGGTGTGAGCCACATAGGGAAATTCCCTACCCCACTGCAACGGTTTCACGCCGCTCCACCTTCATCCGCTCCGCAGCATGGAGAACGAAGTTCGCCCCCACCCCGATCACGCCCTTCTTGTGGCCGATCTTGTACAGGGCCCGTTGCATTTCGGAATGATCGCTCACAAAACTTTGAACGTCCTCAAGCGTCACACCGGCGCCGGAAAGCACGGACTTCATTTCATTCTTGGCGCGATTTTTGGCCTCGCCCAACGCCATCTGAACCCGGCTGTGAGCATTCACGTCACCTTCGCCGGAAGTCTCGACGGGCAGAAAGATCATGTCCTTGTACTGGGAAACTACAGCGGATTGCGCTCCGTCCGATTGAGTGGAGGGCATGCAGCCAAAAGGCTTGAGGCTCAGCACCATGTGGCAAAGGTCTTTGTTTGAGTAATAGATGTTCTTGGCGACTTCCAAGTGGCCTTCGCCGCCGCCGGCGCGGGAGTTATAGAAGGGATGACCCAGCCGCTGCATTTCGTATTGATCGGTCAAATGGTGGGCCACGGATCCCAGCGCTTCGATCAGGCGGTTGTATTCGCGCTTGAAGATGCTCTCGGCAATGGTGAGCTTGGCGACGCGTTGGGAAGTGTTCAAGTGGCTTCCAAAAACCTTGCTGAGGTTCCACTTGGAGACCCCGTTCGCAATCAAATCCACGCCGCGCTCGTCCTTGATCTTCTGCTTGGCTTGGTGAATCATGTACATAATCCAAGTTCCAATCGGTTCTACCAGCACCTGCGCGCCTTCCTTTTCGAGGAACTTGAACATATTGAAATTGCCGTCGCCCTCGGTGGTCTGCGCCCAGAATTCGCCGGTGATTTTGACGATGGGCTTCACCCGCGTACGGTCCACCGGGATGGCGTTGAACCGCTCGCGCACTTCGTGGAGCGCGGCCACATATTCATCCCCATAAATCTGATTCAGGAACTTGCCGGCAAACTCTGCGGTGCCCGCAAACGAGGTCTTTTTCAGCAACGACCCCAGTTTGCCCTCAAGCGTCCACGGCTGCTTCCGCCGCATCACTTCCTGGAGCAGGTCCATGCATTCGTCCAGGACGCGGTCTGTCTCCCCGGCGTTCACCTCAAACGGGCGAATCTGGTAAGCCACATCATTCACGATGTCACCAACGTTCAAGGCATTCAGAATGCCGAGAAAGAAATCTAAGTTCATTTCCAAGCCAGCCGCCGCTTCGGCCTGATTTAATCCTCCGCCCTGCTGAAACAGCAGAACGCGAAAGCCATCAAACCCGGAATTGCGCAAAGCCAGCCGGTATTCGGCTTCGTACATTCCAAACCGGCAAGGGCCACAAGCGCCGGCCGTGAAGAAGACGTACCGCTCCGCAATTTCCTTCTTGTTTAACCCTTTTTCTTCAAGGTGTTGAAGATATTCGACGAGATTGCCGACGGTGAAATAGGTGGGATTGCACTGGCCGTTATTGCCGTATTCCTTGCCGAGCTGAAAGGCCTTCTTATTCGGCACGGGAAGGGCCTCGCACCGGTAGCCGAGGCTTTCCAGCGCGCCGTGCACCAGCTTTTCGTGTTTCCAGGTGAGTCCGCCAAAAAGGATGGTGGTATTATCGCGCTCCGAGCGGATAAAGGGCCGCTCCGCCGGCTTCCGGAATTTTTGAGTGGAACGGCTCGCCAAGCCAGCCTCTTGCTCCAACCGGTGGCGCTCGTCTTCCAGCCTCTGGCGAATCATTGCTTCCTTAGGAAGGATTTGAACCAGCCCGCCTTCCTGTGGCGCCTTGGTCAATGGAGTCGTGCTCATGGCTCACCTCGTCTTCGCGGAATTTTAAGATTCAGACCCAACTGAATAGCTCGTGCCCTGGCTGCATCTATCGAAAGTGAAGACCGGCGCTCGCCAACCCGGCCAACTACCCTTAACCTGGATTATTCATGAAGCTCCCTTGTAGGACCGGAAGGGCACGGTTAAAACCGTGCCCTTCCGGTCTTCGATAAATCTTTGTGAATAGTCCAGGTTAAAGCATATCCAGGCCAAGCTCTGAATCAAAACCTAAACTGTGGCGAACACCCGGCCTCCTCACATCTCATTTCCGTCCACCGGTGATTGGGAAAAACAAACGATTCCAAGCAAACAAACTACATGATTATCAATACGTTTGGCAACCTCAAAACCGGAAAACAGCGAATGGGACATATTGGAAAGCGAACTGGCTCATTGTGCAATGGCCGGAACCGTCAAAATGGGGGGAACCTACCAATGTAGGTATGGGGAATACCCGCTCCAGGCAGGATACTCAACAAACACTGAACCCTGCCAGTGTGAACCGAGTGAAGGATTTGGCAAGGCGATAAAACAGCCAATGGACTTGGGTTAACTGGTAGTGGCGCGGTTTGTTTGTTGTAGCGGGGTAGTCAGTATATTCAACCCTAGCGCAGGCCGCTCGCCGGACCCACCTGCACCTTGATTCTCCGAGGCAGGACGGTGATTTCCAGCGGCAGCGCACCCAGGGGCTCGCCGTCTACCTCAATGAACGTTTCTGGATCACCCTCGGCGACAACCTTTCCGGCCCGAAAGGAGTGAACCTTGGGATGGCGAAGAACGCTATCGGAATACAGGATTTTGATATCACGGGCCAATGGCAGAATCGTCATGTAGTCGATCACCGTCACATCGAGGATCCCATCATTGAGTACCGCCCGAGGGCACGGATGCATTCCCCCGCCATGAAACTGGCCGTTTCCGACGGCGATATTGGTGACGAAGGTCCGGACCGGGTTGGGGGAATCATCCAGGAAAAGATTAACTGACTTGCCGCGATAACGCAGGAGCACGAGAAAGGTAGCCCACAAAAAAGCGGCTTTTCCACCCAGAAAACTTAGGAAATTCTTCGCCCGGGAGGCCACGGCTCCGCCCATGCCGAAGCTGACAAGATTCAGAAAATATCGCTCCCGGCGCGAGCCATCCCGCGCCGTGCAAATCACTCTCCCCATGTCAATCCAACAGGGCATTCCTGATGCGATCACCTCGATGGCATCCTCGATTCGCGAGCCGATACCAAGAGACCGCTGCAAGTCGCCACCCGTTGCGATCGGCAATATTCCCAAAACCGCTTCAGAGTTGACGGGGCTGCCCTGGTCCAGAAAACCGTTGGCAACTTCATTGAAAGTTCCATCGCCCCCGGCAGCAATAATCATGTCAAATCCCTGGCCGGACAATTCGCGGGCTAACTGGGTGGCGTGGCCCTGCCTTTCCGTAAAGCGCGTTGTGAACGGGCCGATCCTCGCTTCAAGTTGCTTCGAAATCAGGGGCCACCTTTTGCCGGCCCTGCCGCTGCTTGCATGGGGATTGACGATGACGGCTATTCTCTTAGTGGGTGTCATCAGAAGAGGTAATCGATTCGGATGGAACCAGTCTTGTGCCGCAAATACTTTGCGGCCGTCTCAACCGCGCACGGCCTGCCGCGCCAGAATATCTTCTACGGTATCCCTCAAGGTCTCTATCGGGTCGCGCGTTTCAAAATGCAATTCGTTCCGTGCTTTGGCCGTATCACAGTACCAAAAGAGAGCTGACATTTTGATGGAGGCATCATCCAGCTTAAAAGGCTTTCCGAATAAAGGCAGAACCGCCCGAAGCATCTTGGCGCTGAGAAGTGAAAAACGGAGCGACGGCTGCATCTGGGGAGAGCGTTTCCGGGAAATTTGCGCGACGCTCTCGATCAGCTTGCGAAAGGTCCAGTTCGGACCGCCCAGGAGGTAACGTTCGCCCGGCTTGCCCAGCTTCATGGCTGAAACCAATCCGGCCGCAGCATCCCGCACATCCACAAAACTGAGTCCACCCAACGGAATGGCCATAATCTGGCCTTCGAGGAAAAGCGCCACATCCCCAGTCGATGAGCCGTACACATCTCCGGGGCCGAGAATCAGGCTCGGATTAACAACAACAACCGGAAGCTGTTCTTGCGCCGCATACCGGAGGGCAAGCTTCTCCGCAAAAATCTTGCTCAGGTAATAAGGCCATTCGCCCACCACATCGACCTTGTAGCCTTCCTTTTCGTTGTGGGAGACGGGTTCCGGGCCCACGGCGATCGTTCCCGATGAAGAAACCACGACGATTTTCTTCGCCCCGTGCTTGCGGGCCGCCTCGCAGACGTGCCGCGTGCCCTCGATGTGGGTTTCGTAAAGAAAGCGATTCTTCGCGGGTGAGCGGGATACGACGCCCGCAAGGTGGTAAATTTCCTCCGCGCCTTCGGCCGCGCGCTGGACATCCTCAGCGCTGGTGATATCGCCACGAACAATTTGGATCGAAGGATCGCCGTCCCAGGGCGTTTTGCCCCGCGCCAGCAGCCGGAGTCGCGCCTCGGTTCCGATTTGTTTCAGCCGGGCGGTCAGATGCCTGCCGAGAAAGCCGGTTGCGCCCGTCACAAGGATGGACTTCATGGATGCTCAGACCGCCGCCGGGGCGCCATTGACATCCGCCATCAGAATCGGAGCAAAGTGCATCATGGTCACGCTCGGCTTGTGGCCCACGTGACTCTGCGCCATCTCTAAAGCCTCATCCATGCTCTTCGCCGTATCCCACCCCATGATGGAAGCTGCTTCCTTGCTTTCGGCCCCCACCACAACCACTTTTCCCACGTGCGCCCGCCCATTTTCACCCCAGTACCACATGTAAAAAGGATGAACGCCATGATAGGCATGGCCGGTGCGGTACATGCGGATATAGTCCGGGTCGTGGGCAAATTCCGCCTCATATTTCTTTTGCAATTCGAACGAGTCACGAGTCTCAGCAAGAATGCGATGAAAAAACTCAATGTAAGAAGGATGATGTCGCGGGTCAAACTCGTCATAAAGCGGATGGGTAATAATCAGAACACCGTTCTTCTTCACCACCGGCATGTGACGGTACATGTTGTGAAAGTAGCCGAGGGCCATCACCTGCACCAGCAACGGGTTCAGAATCGAGTTGACATTATAAGGGCTGACGAAGGGGATGCCATAGACTACGACGTCCGATTGCCCTTCCACGGGAACACAGTATTGCGCATAACAATAGGCGACCGTCTTCTCATGCACCGGAAGCGTTGCGCCGGAGTGTACGGCGATCATTTGGTAAGCGGCGGGGATGGCAAACAGGACTTTCCTCTTAGCGGAGCGCGGCAGCATCCCCAATCCCCGGCGCGCCGAAGCGAACAGGGCCCGGTCCACCACGGAATGGCGGTCCTCATTCTTCATAAAGAATGCCATCGCCGGGTCGAACATGGCGTTGTTGAGAACGGTTTCAATATGGAAGACTTTCAGATGCTGATTGATGATTTTCTGGATGCGGTCGCACGACCGGTTGATCTCCGACCGGGTGTGATCGAAATAAGAATCTGACTTCAAAATGGTCTGGGGGTTGTGATGAGCGCGCAAGGTGGCGTAATCGCATAACCCCACGCTGACGGATTTGCTGCCTCCATCCATCGGCACCAGGTTGATATTGACGTAAATCAGCAGATCGGATTCTGCAGCGCGCCGGTTGATCCTCACGGGCTCGCCCTGTTCGGTCAATCCCAGTTCCACCATGCCATCCGGCGATTCGCCGTCGTGGTTGTAGAGCCGCTGCGGGTAGTATTCCCGGAAGATCTTACTACCCACGGCCCAGCGGATTTCAAACGGCTCCATGCGCCGGTGATACGAAGTGGCGATGATGATGTGAACGTCCGTAACGCCCTGGTCCGCGAGCATCGGCAGCAGGATGCTCAAAACCGATTGGCGAATGTCCGGCCGCTTCATTTTGGGAAGCGGGAGAGAGATGTCATCAATCGCAATAGTGACTTTCATCCCAGGACGCAGTTGCGCCCTGAGCGGGTCCATCGCCTCGGGACGCTCTAAGGCGTAGCGAATGGCGCCCGGCACATCTCGTAGGCCAGGAATGGCGGGCTTCGGATAGACCACGCGCGTGCCTTCCGGCATCCGGATTTTCAGCAGGTCCTCGCCGAACCACATGAGACGCGGGGCAGACTTGGCGCCCAGATGAACCACGCAACCTTCGGAAGAAACCAGGGCCTTGCGGCCTACGGCGTTCGGCGCCGGATCGGAAAACTGATAGGGGCGGGCGCTGCCGCTCGCCAGAGCCTCAGCCTGTGATGACATTCTCGCCTTCCCCATTGTTAGCTTTCAGGTTCAGCACCGGCCAGCCTCGCTCCCGGGCCACGCGCAGGAGGCGGCGGTCCGGGTTGACAGCCGCAGGATGTCCCACGGCTTCGAGCATCGGGACGTCCGAGAAGCTGTCCGAATAAGCGCGCGCGTCGGCCATCTGAGCGCCAAGCGTCCGGCATTTTTCCATCATCAGAGTCACTTTTTCCCGCCCGGCAATGAGCGGAAGTTTGACCTCACCGGTGGCTACGCCATCTTCAAAAATCAAGGAATTTGAGATCAATTCGTCGAATCCAAAATAGCGTATCACGGGCTTCAAAGCGATGTCGAGTTCGCCCGACACCAACACCAAATGACATCCCTGCTCGCGGTCGCGCTCCACCAATTTCATCGATCCGGGGTGGATGCTGGGACGAATCATCTGTTCGAATAGCGCGCCGGCCATCGGCTCGAGCCATTGCTGTTTCATGCCCCGGTAGGCCCGGAAGAAGACTTCGTTGAAAAGCCGGCGCGAGTAGAAGTCCAGACCGAGATAATACGGAACCGACGCCAGCAGCTTCGAATACTTCATCAGGGCGCGCGCCCGTTGGGGAAGCTTGCGTACGAGGAAAGCATAACGAGTCACCACGTTGCTCGAAACCAGAGTTCCGTCGAAATCGTAGAAGGCGATGCGGACGGGTTGAATCATTGAATCATGCGGGACCGAAAGCGGTGGATACCGGATCGAACCCGGCGCGTTTCCCTGCCAAGAATGCGACGGTTACTTCCTATGAGCGCCACTTCCCTCCTGGCCCGGAGCGGTCAGCAGGTTCCGGATGTTCTTCTGATGCCGGTAAAGCAGAAACAGGGTCATGGTGGCCGCATAAAGCGCATCCATCTTCCCCACAAAGATCAACATCAGAATGACAAACAAAATCCACGTGGCGAGGGAAGCCAGAGCCCCCGCTTCGCGCCATTGCAATTTGCCGCCTGTCATTCGGAAGATCACAAAGAAAATCAGCCCCACCGCCGCCCATTTCGGATACAGCATCAACATCACACCCGCCGAAGCGGCAATTCCCTTCCCTCCATTGAACTTCAAGAATGGAGAGTAACAATGGCCGAGGACGGTGACAAATCCAAACAGCCAGCCCAGCACAACTCCCGGATCAATTCCACCCGGAAACACCATCGGCCAGACTCGCAACACGATCCAAAGCGCCAACAGCCCCTTGCCCATGTCACCCATCAGGGCAATCACCGCGCGCCCTTTGCTCACGCGGAGCACATTGTTAAATCCCGGATTCCCCGACCCGACTTTGCGAATATCCACTCCGGATCCGGTCATGGAAAGCACCGCAAAGGGAATCGCGCCCAGCAAAAAACAGATCACGCAACGAACCAGCATGATTCTCCACAAACCGTAGAATAGACTTTCGCGGCGCAGAACCCCCGCAACATTTCCGTCGCAAATCCGTGAAGATGAATAGGCCGGCTCCGGCCGCGATGCAACCCAGCCCTGATGTTCAACGCCGAATGGGTTCAGACGCTTCGAACCATTGCGCCAGTCTTTCCCGGCAATCTTGGCGGAAGCGGATGACCTCAAAATGATCCGGGTTGGAACTCCAAACAGGCTCACCCATAGCGATTCTAGCTTTCCCGTTCCGGGAGGCATTGTGGGCCGGCGCCGCTTCTTCCGGATACTTCCAGTCATAGGTCCTCGCGGACCGCTCGATGAGGCTCTTCATCATCGCCTGCGTCCCCTCGATCGCCATAGGGATAACGGGCCGCAAGGTTCGAGATGCCGATTGGAACGGTTCCAGCCGGAAGCGGCAGCGGGCGGGTGAAAGCCCGGCAGGGCCATCCGCAAACACGAGCACGGACTGTCCAGCCCGGAGACTCTGTGTCATCCGCTCCTGAAGCGTGCCTCCCGGCGGCATCTTCTTTCCGGAAACAGCCGGCAGAATCAACGATGAAAGCAGAAAACGGATGGCCGGAGGCAAGGCTCGAAGAACGGATCCATCGGCAAGAACCCACGGGCCTGGAAGCGTCACGGCAGCCATCAGAGGGTCAAGAAATCCTGCCCGGTTGGCGAGGAAAATCGCAGGCAACTTGTCCTTAGTCGAGCATCCGCTGACCACCGGCAAAGGCTCGCGGCCCGGCCATAGAATAAGGCGGGCGCTTGCCTGAACGATCCAAGACCGGGCGCCATAATTCGGCGACATTCTGGCCATCGCTCCACCGGCCCCGCCCATTGCATATGCCCAAGCGGTCTGAGCGGCGGTCTTCAGTTGCTTCGCTACTTGCTCGAAAGCCTGCTTCGTCCAGGCGCCGCAATGTTCGAACCAAAGCCTGGTGATTTGCAGCCAGGGCGGCCGTTTCCCGTCATGAAGTTTTCCGGACTCAAACAGCGACCGCGTTGCATTCCGGCGAATTTTGCCGCTGCTCGTTTTGGGAATGCTGTTGGGGAGGACAAATACCACGTCGTCGGGCGGAATACCAATGGCCGCGCTGACGGCCTTCATCACTTCGGCTCGCATTTTCCGTTGTTCTTCCGTCCCAGTCGCGCGCGCTTCCGCAACCACCACCAATCTTTCTGTTCCCAAGGCGTGATCGAGCGTGCCAAATGCCGCGACGCAGCCTTTCCTCACCCCTGGAGCTTCCGCCGCAGCCTCTTCCACTTCTTGAGGGATGATATTGCGCCCCGACTTGATAATCAGGTCTTTTTGCCGTCCGGTGACGTAAACCTCGCCGTTCGCCCAATAAGCCAGATCTCCGGAATCCATCCAGCCGTCCTGCGTAATCACTGCGGCGGAAGCTTGAGGATTGCGGTAGTATCCGCCGGTCCGCGAAAGGCCGCGGAAGAAGAGCCTTGCCTGCACGCGCTCGCTCACTTCCTGGCCCCGGCTGTCGACCAGTTTCACTTCATGCCCCGGCATGGGGCGGCCGTTGGCGACGAACCGCAGGACGTTCATATCGCCGGGTTTTGCCGCGAGGGCGCGGCCTTCGGCTTCAAACAGGTCACGCTGGATCACGTCAATCACCGGCTTCCGGTCCAGGGGCGGAAAGGTGAGAGCTACGGAGGACTCCGCAAGTCCGTAGCAAGGCACAAAAGCCTCAGCCCGGAATCCATAAGTTTTGAAACGGTCCGCAAAACGCCTCAAAGTATCCGGCAGCACAGCTTCGCCGGCGTTGATTGCGACCCGCCAGGCGCTCAAATCAAGACCTTGGAGAGCGCGGTCCGGAATCTTGCGCGCACAAAGCTCATAAGAAAAGTTGGGCGCGGGACAAAGAGTTCCGCCCGAATCGTGCATGGCCCAAAGCCAGCGCTCCGGCCTGCGTAGAAACGCCAGCGGAGACAGTACCGTGATGGGCGATCCGAAATAAACACTGAACAGCCAGGAACCGATGAGCCCCATATCGTGATAGAGCGGCAGCCAGCTTACCACGATGTCCGTAGGTCTGAAATTCACAGACCAACCGATGCCGCGCACGTTGGCCAAAACGTTCGACTGCGTCAGCACCACGCCTTTGGGGTCACCCGTGCTGCCTGAAGTGTATTGGATGAAGGCAATGTCCGACGGCCGCCCTGCCGGCCGTCTGGCATTTTCTCCCCGGGCGGCGAGCGTTTCCACCGTCGCCACGCCAAGAAGTCCAGGCAAATTCAGCCTCATGATTTGCGTAACGGCTTTCACCTGATCGAAACCGATCAGGAAACGGACATCGGCATTGCGCAGAATCAAGATTTGCCGCCGCACGTATTCTTCAATCTTGTCCGGACGAGCCGGAGGGTAAATAGGAACGGGAATGCCGCCCGCCAGCATGACGCCGAAAAAAGCGAAGAAGAAGTCATCACCAGTCGGCAGCATGATGGCGACGGTCTCATCCCGCCGCAAGCCGGAACCCGCAAGACCCGTTGCCACTTTCGAGGCCGTCTCATAAAGCTCACCGTAGGTAATGTCGCGGCCGGAGTCTTCCTCCAGCAGATGAATCTGCACACGGCCCGGGTCAAACTGGGCATGGCGGTCCAGCACTTCCACCCAGGTCTTTGCGTCTTCCGGCGCCGGTGACGCTTCACGCGAGGGTTGGATGATCGAGTAACGCTTCCTTTCGTGTTGATGGCCACGGCCTTCCCGTAATGCTTCAGCCCAATCGGCCAGCGTTCCAGCCTGTTGCGCCATTTCTTCCGGCAAGCGGGTGTTGAAGTGCGCCTCAAGCCGAACCAGCAACTCGACCCGCTCGAGGCTACCCAGACCCAGGTCCCGATCCAGCGACGAGGAAAGGGATACGCCTTCCGTTGCGCGCCGCGAGCCAAGCTCACGCAACAGGTCCCGGGCCACCTGAAGAACCTGCTCCTCAGCCTCGTCCTGCCGGACTGTTTTGAATCCCGTCGCCATAAAATGTCCGAGACAAGTAAAGGGTGACGAGTAACAGATGAAAGCGAATACTCATCACTCACCGCGTCTCATTTTTCTCTTGCCCGCTCAAATCCTGAAGGCCCAATTCCGCACCGCTTCCGGCTCAACCCACTTCTTAATGCCGGCAATCTGATGGTGAATCCAGTAATCCTTCCATTTGATTTCCTCCGGCGCCCACGGCAGAAGCTCACGATCTCTTGGCGAGACTTCGGCTCGCGCCACGCGAATGTTCTCCGACTCAAAAACATAGCGGTTGTGCATGATAAAGGGCAAATACTGATCCAACGTTTGCTCTCGAAATGTAATCTGGAGATCCATGGCCCGCAGTGCCGTCTTCCACGCGCGGAAAGGTTGCCGTCCATTCATTCGGGCCTTACCCAGCAATGTCTCCAATCCTCGCACAACACCTTCCGCCCGCCGGATTTTTTTGCGGAGCTGCACGCCCCGTGCATGATATTGAGCCGGGGTCAAGAACCGCACTGCGCTTGTCCTGCCGCTCTTTCCCATTTCCACCAACCACCTGGGAACGCCGGGACGCGCCTTTTGGTTGGAAATCCCCTGCCCCGCAAGGCCGGCTGAATGGCCCAGCAGCTTAATCAGCGGCTCAAGCTCGATGGGATTCACATCCGCGCTTCCCAGTTGATAGACCGAAGCCGCCTTGCCGCCCAGCAGAAGCCCGCTAATCAGAATGATGGCCGCCGCCACCATGTCAACCGGAATCACCTCCAACGCCGCGTCCCGGCGCGCAGGCCATTCGCGCTGACCATCCAAGGCCATCAGGACCAAGGGCGCAGAGGTCCTGCCTCCTTCAATCCAACCCGGAAAAGGGAACTTCCACGAGCTCTCTACAATGGCCGGGCGCACGATGGCATAGCTCAGATCTTCTGTTGACGCAATCACCTGCTCGCCCAGGCTCTTGGCGTAAGTATAAGTGTTCGTCCATCCCCATGCCGCGGCTCGCTGCCGGCCCAGCGCCGTCAGGCGGTCAACGGCCTCCCTGCTTCGCTTCTGATTGGGGGTAGCATCCTCACTGTCCGCCAGCGAATTATAAATTTGCCGGATCATCTTCCGGCAATGATCCATCTCCACGGCGTGGTGGAAGCTCTGGTCTTGCAGGCCCTGGCGGCGAGGGTAAAAGCCCAGCACCGGCTCACTTTCCTCAATCAACCCGTCCGCCTCACCACATACAAAAGCCGTGGAAACGTGCAACAGTTTAGCGCCCGCTTCCAGCGCCAGCACCACGATGTTCTCCACTCCGTCCACATTGGAATGGAATGAATCATCCACGGGCGGAAAGAAATCCACCTTGCCCGCACAGTTGATAATCAACGCGATTCGGCTCGCAAGTTCGCTGCGTGCGTCTGCATTCAGCCCGCAATTGGAATCTCCGATATCTCCGGACCACACGGTTACTTTGGCGGCGAGAGCCACCCGGCTCCATTTCTGACAAACGAATTCGAGGGCAGGCGAGGCCAGTAATTCCCGTTCAAATCTCTCCTGAGCCGTCATTCCCCGTCCTGGACGAATGAGAACGTGAAAATGTTTCAATCCAGGATAACGGTCCAGAAGTAGACCCAGAATGACCTTACCCATGAACCCGGTCGCACCGGTCAGCAGGATCTCGCGTTCATTCAAAACTTGCCCGATGTCTGTCAAAAGTCAGATCCCCACCTGAAAAATTGCTTCACAAACCTTGAGGCAAACGAGTGGCAACGCAGCCTTGCGGGATCTCCGCCCCAGAGGCTCATGGACAGCGCCACAAGCATAGCACTTCACGGGTTTCTCCTCACAAGTTCAACCTGCCGCTGGGTTGAGACACGCTTTCCGCTTGGCCGGCTAGCATGAGTGATAAGCAACCTCTGCGCAAGGCGCGAGGCGAAAATGTTATCGGCGGCTCTGACAATTTGTCAAGGCAAGGTAGAACGCTGTGAGGGACAGTCTGCTTTAGCGGCAATACTGTTCAGTCAGGGCGAATCTCCTGATGTTTATGGCGGCGAGCGCCAGTTGGGGAATGAGAAACAGATTTTTGAGTTTCAATCCGCTGGCGATCACCTGCTTGCCGAACACCGTCAGGTAATAGCGATAGGTATGTCCAACTTTTTTGACCAGACCGTGCAAGCGCAGCCGCTGGAGCAGACGCGACACCTGCCCGCTGCTTTTCTCGCCCCGATGAGCGCGCAGGCTCTTGTTCTGGAATCCCCGCAGGTTGAACTCGCCCCGCGCCAGCGCTTCGAACAGCCGTTGGTCCTCAGCGGAGAAGAAGTTCAAGCCCGGATAGGAGCGGTTCGACCGGGCCACGAATGCTGCGGTCTTGGCCTTAGATTGGCTTTGAAATGGGTTTGTTCCGGGGAAAATCTCAAAATCCATCGTTATCAACTGATTCTAAATGGGTTAAGTTGATTTGCCGCTGAA
>CALCEB010000020.1 GCA_937900045.1 uncultured Acidobacteriota bacterium | reverse complement strand
CTACACGCGTAAGATCGTCGGCAGCGTCAGATGTGTATAAGAGACAGCCCAGGAAGTCCCCATCACCCGGAAGATCACCATCACGGAAGGAGTCACCATCAAGGAACTTTCGGAAAAGCTCGAAGTGCGCGCCAAGGATGTCATCAAGCGGCTGCTGGAGAAGGGGGTCTTCGCAACCATCAACCAGACGCTCGACAGCCAGACTGCCACGGAAATGGCCCGCACCTTTGGGGCGGAAACCTCCATCATCAGCTTTGAAGAGGAAGTGCTTCAGTTGGATGAGGACACCGATCGCCCCGAAGACTTGCAACCGCGGGCTCCGGTTGTGACCGTCATGGGCCACGTTGACCACGGCAAGACTTCGCTGCTGGATGCGATCCGCGAAACCAATGTCGTGGCAAAAGAAGCGGGTGGCATCACTCAGCACATCGGCGCGTACCACGTCGACGTCAATCAACGCAAGGTGGTTTTCTTAGATACTCCGGGCCACGAAGCGTTCACGTTGATGCGAGCCCGCGGGGCGAAAGTGACTGATATTGTGGTGCTGGTGGTGGCGGCGGATGATGGCGTAATGCCGCAAACCTTGGAAGCCATCAACCACGCGCGCGCCGCAAAGGTCTCGATCATCGTCGCCATTAACAAAATCGATAAACCGGATGCCAATCCCGAGCGCGTCAAGAAACAACTCGCAGACCTCAACCTGATGTCTGAGGACTGGGGCGGCGACACGGTGATGGTGGAAGTCTCCGCCAAGCTGCACAAGAACCTTGAATTGCTGCTGGAAATGATCCTCCTGGTTGCGGACCTGCAAGGACTGAAAGCCAATCCGAAGCGCCTGGCGAGCGGAACCGTTTTGGAGGCGAAGCTGGACCGGGGCCGCGGACCTGTGGCTACTGTCCTGGTGCAGAACGGCACGCTTCGCGTGGGTGATGCGTTCATCGTTGGCGCTATTTACGGCAAAGTCCGGGCGATGTTTGATGACCGGGGCCGCCCGGTGGGGAATGCGACGCCCTCAACCCCCGTCGAAGTGCTGGGGCTGGAGGATGTTCCTCAGGCCGGAGACCGCTTGCAGTCCATTGAAGATACTGCTAAGGCGCGGCAGATTGCAGTGCATCGCCAAGCAAAGATGCGGGAAGCCGCTTTGGCCAAGACCGCCCGGTTGACGCTCGAGCAGTTGCACCAGCAGCTTGCAGCGGGTGACGTGAAAGAGTTGCCGCTGATCGTCAAGGGAGACGTTCAGGGATCGGTCGAAGTGGTATCCGAGACGTTGACTAAGCTGAGCGATGACCGGGTGAAAGTGAAAGTGATCCACGCCGGGGTGGGCGCCATCACGGAAACGGATGTGCTGCTGGCCTCCGCGTCGAACGCGGTGATTGTGGGATTCAACGTGCGTCCGGAGCGCAAAGCCTCCGAGCTGGCAGCTCTCGAAAAGGTGGATATCCGGCTGCACACGATCATTTACGAACTGGCGGATGAGATCCGGAAAGCGAAAGTGGGCTTGCTGGCAATCCGGTACAAGGAAATTTCACTCGGACGTCTTGAAGTCCGCGACACCTTCCGTATCGCCAAGGTCGGCACCATCGCCGGCTGTTATGTTCTGGACGGTAAATTCAAGAGGGATTCCCGCGTACGCCTGCTTCGCGATAGTGTTGTGGTCTACGAGGGGAAGGTGCGGTCCCTGCGGCGCTTCAAGGAGGACGTTGAGGAGGTGCGGTCGGGCATGGAATGTGGCGTGGCGCTCGAGAACTTCAGCGATGTTAAAGTGGGCGACGTGATGGAAGCTTTCGTTACAGAACGCGTGACGGAGGAGGCTCTGGCGTAATAATCCTGAGCCACGAGGCCGGCCGGCATGCCTGTGGGCGTCCTGATCCTGGAAATTCATCTCCCTTATTCTCACTCCCTCAAGGAC
Source organism: uncultured Acidobacteriota bacterium (assembly GCA_937900045.1). Taxonomy (GTDB): domain Bacteria; phylum Acidobacteriota; class Terriglobia; order UBA7540; family UBA7540; genus CALCEB01. Next base: position 11,954 of record CALCEB010000020.1, on the reverse strand, counting down.
AAAAGGGCTGTCATCCGGAAGCTGCGCGACCGGCTTCGCGCCCGCTTCAACGTCGCGCTGGCGGAGATGGACCACCAGGACCTCTGGCAGCAGGCGACCCTGGGCATTGTCTCCATTTCGAGCAGTCAGCCGTTGCTTGAATCCGCGCTCCACCAGGTTCTCCGGGAGTCTGAAAGCATTCTGGGCCATGACGTAGCGCAGTACTCGATTGACTTTTTCTAACCTTGGCGCCGGCCTCGTCCTGGGTAGCCAACCTGACTTTTCTATGGTCAAAGCCGTCAGGGCAGTGCTTCAAACCTGGCGAAATTCGGACCTTAAGACAACATTCTGCTTGGCGCCGGATGGACTGCCAAGGGCTATTTCCCGCCCACGGTATGAACGCAGGCATTGTCGCGAGGTTATGGCCGGAGAGGCCGGACGAGAGGGCCGCATAATAGCGCCATCGGGTGAGATGAACCCGCCTCTACAGCCACTTTGCAACTCAAGACCCCGAGCAGAGGAACGTGGCGCTGAACCTTGCACCCCGGAATTGGATAATAGAATATTCATGGATCAGGAAATATCGGGAGTTTTGATCATTGACAAACCCGCAGGCATCACCTCCCACGATGTTGTGGCCAGGGCCCGCCGCATTCTTGGAACTCGTCGCGTGGGGCACTTTGGAACACTTGATCCGTTTGCAACCGGCGTGCTGCCCCTTTCTGTTGGGAAAGCCACAAGGCTCGCCCAGTTCTATTTGAAGTCCCGGAAGGCCTACATAGGGACGATCCGGTTTGGGTTTTCAACTGACAGTTATGACGCCACGGGCGCTCCTTCCTCAGAAGTTCACCAAAACTGGCCTAGCGAACAGACACTCGAAAAGGTTTTGCAGGAGTTCACCGGGCGGATCAAGCAAGTTCCTCCCTCCTTTTCGGCAAAACGCGTGGGCGGAGTGCGGGCGTATCAGCTCGCGAGGCAGAACAAACCAGTGATTCTGGAGCCCGCGGAAGTTGAAATTTACGCCCTAGAGCTGTTAGGGCTTGAAGACAACGGTGAACGGGTGCGATTCGCCGTGGAGTGCTCGGGCGGAACTTACGTCCGGTCTATAGCGCACGACATCGGCCAGAGGGTGGACTGCCCGGCCCATCTCGCGAGCTTGCGCCGGACGGCGGTTGCAGAATTTTCGGAGAGCCGCGCGGTGACACTGGAGAAGCTGGCGGATGCCACGCAGGAAGGCAACGCCGCCGCCCTGTTCATTCCTCTGGAAGCTCTCCTGCCGGACTGCCCTGAGCTGGTGGTGCGAGGGCGCGAAGAGGCAAGCGTCCGTCATGGACGGCAATTTGAGTTGGCACAAGCCGCCAGACCGGAACGTGGGGGCCGCCCTAGCCGGATTCCGGCTATGAGCGTGCTGAAGATCGTCAATCCAGAGCGCAGGTTAATTGCGATTGCCCGGCACGTCTCGGGAAGTGTTTATCACCCGGATTTAGTGCTGGGCTGAACGGGCTGATCCAAAAACCCTTCAGGCTTGGCCTTTGTTCAAAATCGCTTGGGCCGCGTCATGGGCGGCATCAGGCCGCGCGATGGATCGTGCCCTTTCCCTCAAGTATTCCAGATCCGGCCGGCTCGCAAAGAGCTTCTCCAAGACCGGGGCAATCTGGGCGGGGGTCTTCAACCAGATTCCGGCTTGCCACTTCTCAATCCACCGGCATGTACGCTGTTCATTTCCGGGAAGCGGGTCATGCGCCAGCATGGGCAGCCCACAAGCAGCCGCTTCCATGAGCGTCCCACCACCTGGCTTGCTCAGCAGCAAATCTGCGGCCACCATCCACTCGTGCATGTTGTCTACCCAACCCAGCACCCGGCTGTTAGGCAGATCACGGCAAAAGCGCCGGGCTTCTTTCTCCAACTTCTGGTTCTTCCCGGCGACAAAGATAACCTGAAACGGCCCACGAACTCTCTTGAGTTCCCGAACGATGACCTGCGGCTTGCCAAAGCCCGTGCCCCCGAAGAGGACCAGCAGCATAGGCAAGGATGAATCCAGTTGCAGCTTGGCGCGAACCGCCTCACGCGAAGGCAAGGTGGCGAAAGACGGGTCAATAGGCATCCCGCAGGAAAGCACCTTATCTCTTGGCGCCCCGGCATGCTCGAGTTCAAGGCCGAGGTCAGGATGGGTGGCAATAAAGAGATCGACTTCCGGCTGAATCCATGCCTGATTAAAGTCCATCAGCTCGATCCCCGCCAGAAAGAATTGCAACCCGGATTCGCGCTTGGCAAGCGCCGCCAGCTCGCACATGCCGACCTCAGCAGCCACTACGATCTCCGGGGCATATTCCCGGATGAAGGCAAAGAGCGGCCTGGCGCCCCGCCGATAAAGCCACTGCGGGCCTGTCGAAGATTGTTGATGCTGGAAGCTCTCGATCCATCCCCACAGGCCCGGCCAGAGCCGCAGCGGAATCTCATAGGAATCGTAGTAGAGCCGGAACCAGGCCGCGCAATGCTCAAGGGCATCCACCACGCGCACATCGATCCCGGGGCGAACCTCCAACATGGCCTTGCGCAAAGCGTTTGAGGCTCGCAGGTGCGAAGCGCCATGCGAGGTGCTGAGGATAAGAACCTTGGGCATGGAATGAAATCCGGTGAGATGCTGCAAGTGAGTCTGCGAGTGGCGCTATGTCTCTTGTGCATCGCGGAGGCGCGGCATAATTAGTCCCGGAGACGCTTCAGGAAACAAATTCGGAAACGGAAACAAACCGCAGCCCCGCCCTCCTGACTCCTTCAATGATGGAAGGAAGCGCCGCCACAGTGCTGGACCGGTTTACCTCCCCGGGTTGCCGCGATCCGCAACCATCGTGCATCAGAATCACAGAACCATCGCCGATGTCGCTTAGAGCCTTGTGAGCGATCTTCTCCGGAGGATTGCCCTTCACCCAATCGAAACTCGGATTGGACCACTGAATATCCTTCATCTGCCGGGCATTCAGCACGGGAAAGAGCCCAAACCACCGCACGCCGTAAGGCGGCCTGAACAGCTTCGGACGCTCGCCCGTCACCTTTTCGATTGACTCTTGGGTACGGTCGATTTCCTTCGCGATCCTGCCGCGGGTTTTGAAATAGAGGAACAAGTGGGAATAGGTGTGGTTGCCAATGGTGTGGCCCTCGGCTTGAATGCGCCGCAAAGTTTCCGGGAAGCGATCGACTTGCTTTCCATTCACAAAGAACGTCGCAGTGACTTCGCATTGGCGAAGGATGTCGAGAATCCGGTCCGTATAAGGAGGCGTGGGGCCGTCGTCAAAGGTCAAGGCCACACTGCCGCTTCCCGTAGGCCCCCGAACCAAGCCGGGACCGAATACCTGAGAATAGGGATAGGCGGATCCGTAGAAGACCACGCCCGCGGCGATGGCTGCTGAGGCTGAAACCCATGTTGTCGCTTCGAATGGAAACATGAGAAACATCGGAGCGGCGGAATCGCGTTGCGCAGAGCGCGCTCAGCCGCGCCCGGCAAAATAGGATCGGTACCACTCGACCGTCAGTTTCAAGCCGTCCTCATAGCGCACTTTTGGCTCATACCCGAGTAATTTCCGGGCCAGCGTGATGTCCGCATGCGATTCCCGGACGTCGCCTTCGCGGGGAGGACCATACTTCGGCTTCACTTCTTTGCCGAAAATCCGGTTGAGGAACTGGATGGTTTGGTTCAGCGTGAACCGCTCGCCGACTCCCACATTGATGACATTGCCCGGAGCTTCCTTGGCCGAGCAAGCCAGCAAGGTGGCGGAAACGGCGTTCCCCACATATGTGAAATCCCGCGATTGTTCCCCATCTCCAAAAATGGTGGGCGTTTGCCCTTTAAGATAGGCGGAAATAAAAAGTGAGAGAACGCCGGTGTAAGGAGAATCCGGGTTCTGGCGGGGGCCGTAGATGTTGAAATACCGTAACGGCACCGTTTCAAAACCGTAGAGTTTGTAAAAGATCTGGCAGTAATATTCGCCGGCCAGCTTGTGCAATGCATAGGGAGAGAGCGGCCGCGGCATGTGCGACTCCACGCGCGGCAATATGGGGTTGTCCCCATAAGCCGCGGAAGAAGCCGCCATGACGAGCCGCTTGACCTTGGCGTCGCGTGCCGCTACCAGCACGTTGAGCGTCCCATTAACATTGATGGCGTTCGTCGTCACGGGATCGGACACTGAGCGCGGAACAGACGGCAGGGCCGCTTCGTGAATAACGTAATCGACTCCCTGGAAATGCGGGCGGATTTTTTCAAGATCGCGGATATCGTCCTTGAACCAGGTGATCCTATCCAGTACGTGGGCGAGGTTTTCCTCCCGCCCGGTTTCAAGATTGTCAATCACCCGAACCTCGTCGCCCCGTTTCAACAACTCATCAACCAGGTGAGAGCCAATAAAACCACTGCCACCGGTGACCAAATAAAGAGCCATATTTCCTCTAATTCTGATTTATGAGGGCCGCCCGGACAGAAGGGAAGATAGCACCCTTCATTGGTCCGCCACGGGATCAAACTTCAGGACCTTCCCATCCAGTTTAGCAGAAGGACGCACATGGAGCAGATTCAATACGGTTGGCGCAATGTCCATAATGCTAGGATTCGATGTCAAGAGCTTGCGATTGGAAAAAAAAATGCCCGGCGTGTCACTGGGGTCTGAGGCGCAGTGGTCGCCGCTCCACTTCTTCATGTTGGCCACAACAATGCCATCGGGAATCGCTCCCAAGGCCGTCTGCCACGAGGTGCGGTAGCCCGGCCGGAAATTCAGTTGCAAATCCGGCGCCTCCGCCATGCGCGGGCCGTGGAAGATTTCCGTACCCAGGTAAACGTGCTCCAAGACAGGTTGGTGAGTGTCGGGATCCTGATAAGCCAACAGCTTCTGGCGAATGTCCTCAAGGAGCTGATGCTCCTCCGCTCCCGGCTCAACAATTCCGTCCTTTTCTCTGCCCTTCAGGTTCACATAGATTTGGCCGAGTCCCAGCGCATAAGCCTTGGTGTGGCCCCAATCCACATTGGGGAAGAAGCTGCCTCGCCCGAAGAGGTCCGCCAGGTTGAGCGACTTTTTATTGGCCCCGGGGTTTTTCAAAGCCATGTAACCATTTTCTACCAGCCAAGTATTGGTGTTGAAGCCCTTGCGCCAAGTATGGAAGCCATGATCCGAGACGATAATCAACGTGGCACCCGGTTTCATCTCAGTGAGCACCTTGCCCACCATCTGATCCATCCTCTCGTAAGTCCACAGGATTGCGTCACCGTACTTCTTCGCCAGCTCTGGATCGTAGCGGGGATGCTCCGGGTCGATAAGCCGGAAGAACATGTGGGAGACGCTATCCGTGGAGGTAGAGATGGAAACCATCAGGCTGGGCGGGTCTTGCTTCAGTTCGGCCAGGGTAATCTGTTGCAGCTTCCCCATGGTCTGGAACATGTCGTTCAGGAACACCCCTTCGCCGATCTTCTCCTCGTTGAGCGCCCAGGTGTCATGCCACCAGCCAATGGTCTTGAACGGACCAAACTGCTTTTCAAGTTGCGCGGTGTAGTCCTGGGGATAGGAAATGGGCACCGGCGGCGCGCTGGGATCAAAGTTCAACGGCGACATATAAAGCCGGAGGTCAGGATAGGTCTCCAACACGTAAAAGCGGCAGATGGTGTGGATAGAAAGAAAGCGCGTGATCGGAAAGGCAACGCGGAACCACGAGCTCCAGTGCCGTTCGGCGATGGTTTCCGTGCGCCCGCCCAGGTTAACGGTCACCGAATTCTGAACTGGAGCTACGGTGAACTGAACCGGAACGGCAATTCGCCGGTAAGTCTTTGACGTTGGATCGACCGGGCCGTCAATGGAAGACTTGGCTGTGTCGCCATTCAGCTCAAGGCGAACCAGCTTGCCTCCGAACTCCGAATCGCCGGTGTCCCAAGGTGTCAGGTCCGTGCTGAAGTAGAAGAAAGTTCCCCATGTGGCGCGCGCGTCGGGGACGCTCAACCCCGACCAGAGCTTGCCTCCAGGAACAGGGCTCGGAGGAAATTCCAGTGGCGCGCGCAAAATGGTGGTTTTGTATCCGGCGTTGGCTACGGTTTCGTAGAAGGGGATTCCGCTGCGCTCGTTGGTGAGCTTGGGCCGCCCCAGCGGGATCAAGCCAAACGCAAAATCAGGAGGTTTGGACTTCACTAGGGCGAGCTCGGGCAGGTAAGTTTTCGGATCCCGGGTTAGAAAATCGAAAATGCCCGTGCCGCCGGGATTCAGTCCGGTGGCAAACGTTGCCCAAGCTACGGGTGACTCCGGGGGATTGGTCGTGCCGAGCGGAACGAATGTCCCGGTGCTGGCCAGCCGGGCGAGATTGGGAAGCTTTCCTTCATCCATCCACTTCTTGGCAAGAACCGGATCCGCCCCATCAAACCCCAGGACCACCACTTGGGTTGTGACGGGTTTCGGGACGCGTCGAATCAGGCCGCAACTTAACAGGATGCTGAAGGCCGCCACCACCCCAGCCATCGCCGCCAGCTTCCACCCTCTGCAAATCCTCTGGATCTTCTGATCGCGGCGATGAAAGCGCTGATGAACTTTCTCAACCTTTGTAGTCACAAAACTTCCTTGGCTCCGGGTTTCGACGGCGATCTTGCGGCCAGATCATCAACCGAACCGGGAGAACGACCGGTCAATGGTGAGGGAAAGCGTACTGATGGCGTTTTCTGCGTAATGGGCCATGGTCTCACGATAAAAAGTCAGGCTGCGTTGGCGGACGGTTGTCTCGTCCTCCTGCGGAGAGACCAGGTGATTGATCTCGTGCAGTATGATACTCAAAATCTTCAGACGGAACTGGCGCTCGTGAAACTCCTCAAGGCGGCTCCCTTCCAGGAATTTTGCGTCGAGCGCGGAGTCCGATAACGGCAGGGGGTGCCACTTGTCAATATCCTGGTAGGCTAGATCAATCTCGCCAATCTCCGTTCCCAGAAAAGCCTCGTGCGGTTCAGCGAAGGGCGCTTCCCGCACGGCAGGATGGCGATGGCCGAGGCACTTGCAAACATTCCTCTGCCGGAGCTGAATCACAATCAGGCCGGGCGCCCGGAACAAAATCTCGTCATACGCATCCTGGCAGGATTTCGGAGTTTCGTTCCAGTCCTGCTCGATGGCCAGAGCTATTTTTCGCGCTGCCCGCCGGTCACGAAAGAAATGGGCAATCACCAGGAGCGGCCGGGAGCGTTGATGGAACCGGGTCATCAGATACTGGCGTCTTCTCACCCACTCGCGCCAGCGTATCCCGGCCGGGCGCGTTTCCAGATATTCGTGAATGGCGGCCGGACTAAGAATCCGCTCGGTGTTCATCTCGGTAAGGTTCCAGCCAAAAACATTTGAAATCTCACAATCGGAAGCCATGCCCTGACGGTGCGCCCAACGACTTAACATAGTAATACTAGCGTCCAACCGGATATCCCGCCTTCTGCCAGTCCGCCAACCCGTCCTGATAGACTTTCACATTATTCCACCTGAACCCGTTGGCCAAAAGAATTCGTCCTGCGGCACGGCTGAAAGCGCAAATGTCACCGGAGGAGGATGATCCCCGGCGTCCGCCCTGATAGAGGACGATAACGCGATCCTTGGGGAGCTTATCGATATCTTGGGCGACTTGAGCCGCCGGAATATTCATGGCGCCAGGAATGTGGCCGGCCCCAAAAGCGTCCGGCGGGCGAACATCCACGAACACCGGTTTGGGATACTGGGTGAAGAGTTGATGGACTTCCGGGGTGTGAATGAGCGCCGGTTGTTGCTGCTTGGCTTCATCTTCACTGCAGGTGATCGTCGTTTGCTGCTGGATTTGGCCGAAAACGCCCGTGCCACTGCCGCCGAAGGCTCCTGTTGACGCGCTGCCCAAACCCGGACTGGCGGAAGGCGCGGTTTGAGGTGCGGCCGCCGGGGAGTTTGCGGCAGCGCCGGCTGGCACGCTTGCCGCCGCACCGCTCTTTGCCAGTGCTTGATCGATCAGTCCGGCCAGTTCGGCGAGCGTGGGCGGACCCTGAATGACTCGTTGATTTACAAAGAAGGTGGGCGTGGCGTGCAGCCCCAGGGTGTGCGCGTCATCAATGTCGCGGCGAACCCGCGCCGCTTCCTGCCCGCTCTCCAGGCATTGATTGAACTCATCCGTATTCAACCCCAGGCTGGCCGCGTCACGTTCCAACCCTTCTTCGGTCAAGTCTTCCTGATGTTGGTAAAGGAAGGCGTAAGCCGGCCAAAACTTACCCTGGTTGCCCGCGCACAAGCTGGCTTCCGCCGCTTTTTCGGCGTTGGGATGCAGGGCCACTAATGGAAACTGGCGGAAGACGAACCGGATCATACCCTTGTACTGGGCGAGGGTTTGCTCAACGACCGGCTCCGAGTTGCCGCAGGCGGGGCATTCAAAGTCGCCGAACTCGACCACCGTCACGGGTGAAGCCAGATTACCGGTCATGTTACTATCCGGGCGAATCAAATGTTGCTGGAGCATTTGCGCGGAGCTTGCTTTCACCGGCGGAAGCTCACCCGAATGGGCGAGATGAATGAAGGCTGGAATGCCGATAATGAGAGCTACAAGAAACAGCCCAAATTGGCGGCGAATCGTAGACAGGGCGGAAAGGTTGTCCAATTCGACGGGAGGCCGCATGATGCCGCGAATGGCCAGCGCAAAGATCAGCGTGACCGTCACCGCGGAGATGAGGCACCACTCGCAATAGGCGTGAATCACCAAAGCTTCGATCCCCGTCAATCCGAGCGACACCACAAAGCCCGCGCTTGCCACCGTCAAGAGGACATAGCGAATGAACGCGTCGAGCGGCCCCGCCAAACTTTCTGCAACGGTAAGAATGGCGATCACGCCATACATCAGGACGCCAAAAAACGGCGTCGGGATTCCCCACACGTGAGCGTAGGAGCTGGCACGCACCACATCACAGCCGGTACCCATGCAGACCAACGGCCGCGATGGCGAGGTATAAACCCACCACAGGTAAATGGAGTCGAAGAGTCCCAAAAAACTCAAGGCCAGAGTCAGATGCTTACGCATGAAGATCATTCTACCCTACCCTCGGCGCTTCGGCGACCCGGGGATGATGGTTCGTCCACACGAACGACGCTGCGCGATGGGCCAGACCCGAGGTGTTCGGTTCCGGACGCACGTGGATTCCGGCTCGCCGCGTTCGCGGGAATGACGACGGGCTCGGGAACCCATGCCATCCGGTCTCCCGCTTGTGGTCTGATTTGGCTGCGATTCTGCCACCCTGTCCTCCCTACCCGCGCTTGTGGAAAACTGCCAAACCAAACCCATGCATTGTCTGGAGAACTCATAACTTATTGATTCTAATAAATTAAATGGATTTGCCCCCCCAACAATCTTTTTTCAGACGTTCCGCCTCTTCCCAGCCTCAACGATTCCTCCAAGCCCGTCTTGGCGGGCGGCGTCTTGTGGCCTGCGGCGGTGGCCGTGGGGAAAAGTAGTTTAATGTTGTTCTTCATTCAGCCCCTTGAGGGGCGACCTAACTCCGAACTGATTTCGCCCCTAGCGGGGCTTCGAAGTCTGGCGCTTCCCAATCTCCCACGGCTTTGGCCGTGGGCCACATGATGTCGCCGCATCGCGGCTCTAATAACTGAAAACTCTCACGTTAGTGTCGATGCAATATGACTCTAGAAACCCCGATCCTTTGTTTTCATATACATTCTAGCTTCGTTCCGTCAGTTTTGTGTGGCGCCAAGCCACCTTTTGATCCGGGAAGCCCTTTCCCGGTTCAAAGTCATGCTGGGCGTAAGACTATTCTAGCCAAAGGCTAGGGGAAACAGTAGAAAAAGGGCATTGTATCGAACGTATACACGAATTGCGCTACTACCAAACCAATGGCAAAAGGAAAAGATCGCAGAGGGCGTGATAAAATCCCTCCAGAGGGCGGTTTCTGATTGATAAGTATTGTCGTGTGACGTTGCCAGGAAACGGAGAGTCGCGATGCAGAGATTACCTCAATTCCTTTCGGTTGTGCTTATGATCCTGTGCGCATGCGGAGCCGGAGGACCCCGAAGGAGTCTGGCGGAAGGTCACGCTACGCCTATCCCGCAAATGGAGCTTAAGACCTCTGCATTCGCCAAAGGTGGCTTCATTCCGGCGCGTTTTACCTGCAAGGGTTTGGACGTTTCACCCGCGCTCGCGTGGTCCGGCGTGCCCGCCAAGACTCATGCCTTTGCGTTGATTCTCGAGGACCCGGACGCTCCCGGCGGGACCTGGACCCATTGGCTGGTTTACGATCTGCCTGCGACCGCGCGATTGATTCCCGAGGACCTCCCCAAAACGGGTGAAATCCCCGGAGGGGGATGGCAAGGCGTGAATGATTTTGGGAAGATTGGCTATGGCGGTCCTTGCCCACCCCCGGGCAAACCCCATCGCTATTTTTTCCGCCTCTACGCCCTGAATGCTCCGCTTGAGCTTAACGCCGCTGCCAGCAAGCAGCAGGTGCGTGACGCGCTTCAAGGACACGTCGCGGCGGAAACGGAGTTGATGGGCCGGTTCAAGCATTGATGTCCACTAAGAACAGTGACGAGTGACAAGACAGAGGCGAATATAGTCCCGTTTGACGGATCGAAAACCGTGAAAACCCTAAGGGCTTCGCCCTTGATATTTCGTAAAAGCCACCCTGGTAGCTGGCCATTTTGCATGAGGGGTTGCGATCCCGCCTTGGTTCGCCGTTTCGCACCGCCGTGAACCCAGGCCGTTGAAGGTTTCTTAAATTCATTACGGCGAAGGGGTACAAGATCATGGGTGAAAATAACCCCACGTCTGCCAAAGCTCAGAGTCAGGCCAGCTCCTCTGTGGCGCGCGAAGCGGATGCCATTTATCAGCAGGGCCAGCTTTTGGCGCGGGTGGAGGGTTCGGAGGCCGACCTGGAAAAGAAAACGATCCTTTTCGGCGAGCTTTATAATAGTGACTATCTGATCTTGGCCGATGAATGCGAATACAAAGAGTATCGAATTATGATCCGCAAGATCGGATATGCCACGAAAGAAGAAAAGACTGCCCTGCACAAAGGACGGATCCTTCGAGGCGTCACGGCGGAAATTCTGGGATATCGAGAGCAGTAGGCGCTTTGGCCTCAATGCTGTTCACTTTGCGAACCTCGCTGTAGCGTCGGCTGATGTCCTCATGTAGAGTCCGGGTTAAAGTCAATACTGTTCACTTAAGGCCCGTTCGAGAATAACGCGTGCGCTTGAAGCAGATCCCCTCACCCACCGCTGCGCGGTTCCCCCTCTCCCCGCTTGCGGGGAGAGACATCTGAGTTGGTGGAGTCAAGTTTTTTTTGGCATAGTTCAGCTGTGAGCCTCCTGAAGCGACAGAGTGTAGATATCCGTCCGGTGATCCCAGGCGGAATGTGTTGGCGATGATGGCCGGCCCTGGCAGTTCGAAAGGATGGAATGCTTAGGGTGTGAAGATGTTGCCCTCTTCAATCCACGAGAGGCATTCTTCCAGAGACAAGAGTTGCGCGACTTCCCACCACTGCCCCGTATGACGGAAATAGGCCAAGTTAAAGCGCTGGTTCCCAGCGTATTGAAGTCTAGCAAACTTTGACTCGAAGGAGGGCGAAAGAGCACGGGACCTGGGCGAACAGTATCTCGAACAGAAGTAAAAGAAGGGACCTCGCCATTGGGAGTAAATATCCACCAGGTAGTTGAATTCTGCTTTCTTGGGAGGAGGCTTGAGATGGCGGGGCTTTAAGATCGAATCGATCAGCTCTTGGGCCCGGCGCTGTACTTCCTGTTTCATGTCCGGGGGAACCGGGGCTTTGGATCGTCGAAACACGCCTGCCGGATCATAAACCCAACCTCCGCCCGGGGGCCGTCGGGAGCGGACCATGTCAGCCTTCCACCTTCCTCTCCGCAGATTTCACGGCTGGGCAGATCTCCATGTGCCGGGAAGCAGTTCGGCCAGCCGGTTCATGGGATGGGAGCTGATGCGCTCGAAGACGTCGCGCAAGG
>CALCEB010000019.1 GCA_937900045.1 uncultured Acidobacteriota bacterium | reverse complement strand
TTAGGACGACTCCCCGAGCCAGAATCAACCCACAGATACTGCTGAGAAGGCGTAAGATGATTGCTGAAAGCTGATGGCTTCACACAATCAACATGCAATCCCCATAGCTGTAAAACCGGTATTGCTGTTCGACGGCGTGGCGATAAGCGCGCAGGATCAGTTCGTGGCCTGCAAACGCCGAAACCAACATCAGCAAGGTAGATTGGGGGAGATGAAAATTGGTAAGCAGCCCGCTGACGACGCAGAATTCATGATTCGGCACGATGAACAAATTTGTCTCTCCCTGCCCCGGAGCGATTCGGCCGGGGCCGATCCGCTCCGCGCTGTTTTGCCCGGAACCGGCTCGCTCCAATCCCGCGCGAGCCAAGTGTTCTAACGTCCGAGTGGAAGTGGTGCCGACGGCAATCACTCTGCGGCTTTGGCCGAGCGCGAGGTTCACAGCAAAAGCCGCTTCGGGCGAGACCTCAAACCTTTCGGGTTCCATGCGATGGTCTTCCACCTGTTCCACGCGCACCGGTTGGAACGTTCCCAGTCCCACATGAAGGGTGATTTCACAGGTTTCGACACCACGTGTCCTAAGTTCCTCCAGCACGCGCCGGGTGAAGTGAAAACCGGCAGTGGGCGCGGCGACGGCGCCCCGCACCTTGGCATAAATTGTCTGGTAGGTCTGGCGGTCGGCGGCTTCATCCGGGCGACGGACATAGGGCGGCAGCGGAACATGGCCGATGCGGTCAATCGCCTCCTCGACACTGCCGTCGCGGGCTTTCAGCCGCACCCGCCGGATGCCGCGTTCGCCCCGGCCAAGGATTTCCGCCTCCAGAGCGCCCGCGCCGAAGACCAAGATTTCACCTGTCCTCACTTTGCGGCCCGGATGCACCAAGCCTTCCCAGATGTCATCCTCCAGTTGCCGGGTGAGGAACAATTCCACTTCGCCGCTCAGAAATTGATCTACAGCGGGATTGTTTTTCCCAATCTTCTGCGCCCTTATACCCAGACGATGACCCAGCAGCCGCGCTGGAAACACTTTGGTGTTGTTGAACACCAACAGATCGCCGGGCTGAAGGATTTGCGGCAGTTCGCGGAACATGCGGTCTTCAAACGTTCCACGATTGCGGTTCACCAGCATGAGGCGGGAAGCGTCCCGCGGCTCAGCGGGCCGCTGGGCGATTAATTGCTGGGGTAGTTCAAAATCAAATTCGTCAACTCGCATGGCATCCTGATCTTAGCGCGCTGTGTGATACATTACCTCCGTGCAGAACGGAAATGTGATCATTTCGCGCCGCGCCACCGACCGTATTCTCGCCGGCCACCCGTGGGTTTACCGAACTGACGTGGAGCGAGCTGACGCCGGTCCCGGCGCCGTGGTGTGCTTGACCGATGGACGCAAACGCTTTTGGGGCCAGGCGCTTTACAGCGATAAATCGCAGATTGCCGTGCGGCTGCTGACTCGTGAGGAACGCCCATTCGACCGTGCTTTCCTCGCGGAGCGCATCGCTGCGGCTGCAGCTTGGCGGCGGGAAATTGCGGGTGACGCGCAGGCTTACCGCTTGGTGGCCTCGGAAGGCGACCGGCTGCCCTCGCTCATCATTGACCGCTATGGCGATGCATTTGTCATGCAGACTCTGAGCCAGGGGACGGACCGTTGGAAGACGATGCTGGTTGAAATCCTGCAGGAGCAATTCAATACCAAGACCATCATCGAACGCAACGACGTGCCCGTGCGCAAGCTCGAAGGTTTGGAGGAGCAGAAGGGAGTTCTTGCCGGTGAGCCGGTGACGGAAGTTGTGGTAAATGAAAATGGCGTGGAGTTTTACTTTGACTTGCTCGCTGGCCAGAAGACGGGTGGCTTCCTCGACCAGCGGGAAAATCGCGCTGCAGCCCGTGAGCACGCACGCGGCTGGGCGCTCGATTGTTTCTGCTATGGTGGTGGTTTTGCTCTGACCATGGCATCGCGTTGCGAATCGGTGCTGGCCGTGGATAGCTCGGCGGAGTCGCTGGCGCTGGCGCGCCGCAATCAGGAACTGAACGGCATCTCCAACGTCGAATGGAAGGAAGCCAACTGTTTTGACTTCCTGAAAAACGCGGACCGCGATGGTCTGCGTTTTGACACGGTGATTGTGGACCCGCCGGCCTTCGCGCGGCAAAGATCAAATGTCGAATCGGCTTTGCGCGGATATAAGGAGTTGAACCTGCGCGCCTTGAAAATACTGAATTCTGGCGGGTTTCTAGTGACTTGTTCCTGCTCCTTCCATGTGAGCGAGGCGGATTTTCTGCAAGCGGTGGCCAGCGCTGCGGTCGATGCCCACCGTGAAGTGGCGGTGGTCGAGCGGCGCACGCAATCGCGCGATCATCCCATTTTGCTGACCGTGCCGGAGACGCATTATCTCAAGTGCCTGATCCTGCGGGCGTTGTGATCTCTCTGCAAAAGGCTGTAGGGGCAGACACAAAGTCCGCCCCGTGTCGCGTATAATGAACTTGGGCGCTTAATTTGCGCAAGCGGTGACGTTCTTATTGGCACGCCATGTGCGATCTTGAATCACTTCGGAAGGGCCTTGGCCTGCTTTTTGCCGCGACGGCCGTTCTTGTCTTTTCTTTGCCCTGTTGCGCGCAGACGAATCCATCTCCTGCTCCAGCCGGACCGCTTCGGCTGATCCTCTCCGTCAATACCCAGACGGTGACTGAACCGCTTCCCATCCGTATTACGCTCCACCTGCACAATTCCGGCGCTCAGGCAATTTGGCTCTACCGGCCCGTGCGTGACGCTGCCGAAGCTGGGGAAGATTTTGACAAGACACGCGGCGGCTCAACGCTTATCACCCGGTTATCGCCGTCAGATCTGCCGGCCGGCGCCGTGGTGAATCTTGCAGCCATCGGCAAGGCGATGAAGCCGGCCGGTCTGCCGCACCCGAAGCTGGTGAAGCTTGATCCGGGCGGCGACTTTGAGGAGACCCTCGCCGTTCGCCTTCTGCCGGCTCTGTTGCGCGGCCCGAGCGGGTCTTCCGGCAACCTGCCTTTTTGGGGTAGCTACCAGTTCTCAGTGATCTATGGGGCGGGTTATCCCAACGGCGATGATCTGCGGCGGGACGTGGGCGTGACACCGTGGGAAGGCGCGGTCACCAGCAACGCCATCGAGATCAGCTTGGCTGCGCCGCCGGCATCAAACCACGGCAGGATTTCCGGCTCGGTTGTGAACGAGCAATCCGGGTTTGTGGGTGATGCCTTGATCTCGTTAAGCGCCGAAGACGGGCATTTGCTGAATCAGATGGTGACAAACTCGTCTGGCCGCTTTTCGTTCTCTTCTCTGCCGCTCGGCACTTACTGGGTCACCGTGCGCGAGGAAGGATCTACGCGCGCCGGCGGCATGTATGAGCACGCCACGCTGACCGCGGACCAGCCGGAGGCATCCTTAAAGCTGCTTTTCATTCACGAAGATAGCAGCGATGCGAAAAAGCTGCTTCACAAGCCGGTCCTATTCCGCGTGACTGACAGCTCAGGTAAGCCCGTGGACGGCGCTCTGCTCGATGACACCTGGTCCGACGGCCCGGTCCTGGAAGACCTGAAAGGGCGGACGGATTCAAACGGCGTGGTGGTGATGGATGTGCTCCCCGGCAGTAATTACTTGAGTATCAAGAAGAAGGGTTGCCGCAACAAAGATGTGCGGTCCGAGGTTTCGCAAGACATTGGCGTGGACGGCTTCCAGTTGAACTTCGATTGCGAACGGAAATAGCTCTCCGCACTCAACCGTCAGCAAGAAAATAACCCCCCGCCATCTTAAGGCCGATGATTGAATGATATTTGGCGCCCTTGGCTGTGCTCAGGTTGATTGGTGGGCGTTGAGGTTCCGATGACCAACGGGCTCGAAGGCAAAGTCGTATTGATCACGGGAGCGAGCTCCGGAATTGGCAAAGCCACGGCGCTGGCGTTTGCCCGACGGGGCGCAAAGCTGGTGCTCGGCAACCGCCGGGTGAAAGAAGGCGAAGAAACCGCAGACATGGCCCGGGAGGCCGGCGCTGATGCCATCTTTCACAAAACCGATGTAGCCGTTGCCGGAGAAGTGGAGGCGCTAGTCCAACTCGCCCTTTCAACTTTCGGGCGGCTTGACTGCGCCTTCAACAACGCTGGCATGGCAGGCGGAGTTGCGCCCACTGCGGAGTGCACGGAGGAGAACTGGGACCGGGTCATGGCTGCGAACCTGAAGGGTGTGTGGCTCTGCATGAAGCACCAGATTCGCGCCATGCTTGGCCACGGCGGAGTGATTGTGAACAACGCCTCGGCAGCCGGAATGACCGGAACAAGGAATATGCCCGCCTACGCTGCATCCAAAGGCGGCGTGATCCAGCTCACGCGCACCGCAGCGCTGGAATACGCCAAGGTGGGAATCCGCGTGAATGCCGTGTGTCCGGGATTCATTCGAACCCCAATGGTGGATAGCCTGTCGGCTGTGAACCCGAAGTTTGAAGAATATATGTTGAAGGTTGAACCGCTGGGTCGATTGGGAACGCCAGAGGAAGTGGCTGAGGCGGTGGTGTGGCTCTCATCGGATGCAGCGGCCTTCATCACCGGGCACGCCATGGCCATCGACGGTGGAATTTTGGCGCAATGAGCGGTTGGGAGCGCTGCGGTTTGCCGCCACAGAAAACCACCCCACCATCGCAACGACAACCGGGTTGCGATATTCCTCTTTGCGCCGGTGTTCGGTGGCGGGATTTTATACAGGACCGGGAGAAATGCGGTAAAGCTTCACCTGGCTTCCTTACCGCAACTCTTCCATCACTTCATCCAGCGCCGCTTGCGGCGGGCGCACGCGGGATTCGGGCAGCGCCGCGAGCGGCTCATCCACCAAGTTGAGTTGCTCCATAAAATTCTCCCGCTTTGGATCCACGTAGAACAGTCCGGTCAGGACTTCGCCCTTTTCGTGCGACTCGATGACCCGGCGCAACGCCTCGGTTTTATTCGCCGGATCGAAATTCTCTTCAAGCTTGCGAAGCAAAAGGCGCGACCCATCGTGCAGCTTGATTTCCGTTGTCGTGCCGGCATCGTATTCCACGCTGATGTCTTCGAAGAAGGGGACAAAACTCACCTCATCCAGTTGCTCTTCGTGCTCCTTCACGTAGCTATAGCTCTTGGTGGATCCCTCGTGGTCATTGAAGGTGACACAAGGAGAGATGACGTCCAACATGCAGGTGCCGTTGTGGGCGATGGCGCCCTTGAGCAGCGCCAGCAATTGTTTTTTGTCTCCGGAGAAAGACCTCGCCACATAGGTCGCGCCCAACTGAATGGCGAGCGCGCAGGTGTCAATGGGAGGAAGCTGATTGGCTACGCCGGTCTTGAGCTTGGACCCCAAATCCGCCGTGGCGGAAAACTGGCCTTTGGTCAGACCATAGACGCCGTTGTCCTCAATGATGTAAATCAGGGGGAGATTGCGCCGCATGAGGTGGACAAACTGCCCAATGCCGATGGAAGCGGTATCTCCGTCGCCGCTCACGCCAATGGTCACCATCGTGCGGTTGGCCAACAGCGTGCCCGTAGCCACCGAAGGCATGCGGCCGTGGACGGCATTGAAGCCGAATGCCGACCCCAAAAAATAGGCAGGACTTTTCGACGAGCAGCCGATGCCGCTGAGCTTCGCCACGCGATACGGCTCAATGCCCATCTCGTAGAACGCCTCGATAATCCGTTCAGATATGGCGTTGTGGCCGCAGCCGGCGCACAGCGTCGTCTTGCTGCCACGATAAAGGGTCATCTCCAGGCCGGCGCGATTTACCTTTTTCACCGTCGTGGTTGTGGGAGGGATCGCGGTGGTGGACATCTCAGTTCTGGGCCTCCTGGGCAACAATTTCATCCGTCACGCTGCGCGCGTCGAGAGGAAGCCCAGTGTAGTGCCGCACACTGCGCAGCCGGGTAACCTCTTCGGGGCCGGAATCCAGCTTCAACAGGCCGTGAAGCTGGCCGTCGCGGTTTTGCTCTACTACGTAGACCCGGCGATGCCGGCGGATGAACTCCTTGATCTCATTGCTGAAGGGATACGCCCGCACGCGGCAGTAGCTGGCGCGCAGGCCCTGCTCCTCGCGAAGCTGGTCCAGGGCCTCCACAATCGCCCAATGCGTTGTGCCGTAGGCAATGATGCCGAAATCGGCGTTTTCGACTTCCTCAATCACCGGAGCGGGCATCAGTTTCCGCGCCGTTTCAAACTTGCGGGCCAGGCGGTCCATGTTGTTCTTGTAATCGGCGGGGCGTTCGCTATATTGCGCGTTTTCATTGTGTCCGCTGCCCCGCGCGAAATACGCGGCGCGCGGGTGGCGGTTGCCGGGAATGGTGCGGTAACCAATGCCGTCGCCATCCACATCGCGGTAGCGCTCAAAGCCCCCCAGCCGTTCCAGATCTTCTTCACTCAACACTTTTCCCCGGTTCAATGGCTTCGCCGGGTAAGGGAATGGGTCCGAGGTCCAATAATTCATGCCCAGGTCCAAGTCGCTCATGACGAACATGGGCGTCTGCAACTGCTCAGCAATATCGAATGCATCCATTGCCATGGAATAGCATTCCGCCACGGTGGCCGGCAGCAGCAGCGGATGGCGCGTATCGCCGTGGGAAAGCACGGCGTTCTTCAGGATGTTGCCTTGCGAAGTTCGCGTGGGAAGGCCGGTGGAAGGCCCGACACGTTGAATGTCAAACACGACCACAGGAATTTCCACGTAGTAACCCAGCCCGGTGAATTCCGCCATCAGGGAGATACCGGGACCGGAGGTAGCCGTCATGGCGCGCGCGCCCGCCCAGCCGGCGCCGATCGCCATGCCGATCGCAGCCAGCTCGTCTTCCGCCTGGACGACGGCGAATGTGGCCTTGCCGGTATCAGGATCGATGCGGAAACGTTGCAAATACCGGCTCAGCGTTTCGCAAAGCGATGAAGAAGGAGTGATGGGATACCAAGTCACCACGGTTACGCCGCCCATCATGGCGCCCAGCGCTGCCGCGGCATTGCCCTCAATCAGAATCTTGCCTTTCGTCGCCTCCATGTGCTCAATCCGGAAAGGGTCCTTCTTCTCCAGATTCTTCTCGGCGAATTCGAACCCTGCCTTGACCGCGTTAAAATTCAGGTCCGCCGCCTTCACTTTCTTCTTGAATTGGCGGCGCAGCGCCTTCTCCATTTCGCCCAGATCGATATCGAGCAGCTTCGCCAGCACTCCATCGTAAATCATGTTGCGAACCAGCTTACGAAGCTTGGCCTCGGGGCAGATCGGAGTAACAATCTGGTCAAAGGGCACAGGATAAAAGATCAGGTCGTCCCGCAACCGCTTCAGGTTCAATTTTTCGTCGTAGACCACGGCAGCGCCGGGCTCCAGGGTTTGGACGTCCTCCACGGCCGTTTCCGGATTCATTGCCACCAGGAAATCAATCTCCTTGCGACGGGCAACGTAGCCCTGCTTCGAAGCGCGGATCGTGAACCACGTGGGAAGGCCCTCAATGTTCGAAGGGAACAGGTTCTTGCCGGACACCGGAACGCCCATTTGCAGGATGGAACGAAGCAGCACCAGGTTGGAACTCTGGCTCCCGGAACCATTCACTGTCGCCACCTGGATACTCATGTCGTTCACCACCCGGCCGGATTGGACGGGGACTTCCATTTCCTGAGTGGCGACTTGCGGAATAGACATCAAATAATCTCCCACGCTTGGCGCGCCGAAGGACGCTAAGTAATGTGTGACTTACGCTTCTCACCCCGCCACCGGCACGGCACGAAGGAAGAACTGAGGGCTGCGGCCTGGGTTCAGAAACTGGGGCGGGTTCGACCGGAGCAATGCGCTGCGCAACGTGACAAAACATTATACCAAAATCGATTCGGGTTCGCACCCTTTAGCGCCGGACGGTAGTGACCCAGTTTGGCGATTCTTTACCAGTTTGTTCCTTCACCGTCATTCCCGCGAAAGCGGGGATCCAATCCGCAAACCGGAGTGGCATTCTGAACTCGTGCAGAAAAATATAGTGGACCCCAGTTTTTAGACCACCGAGTAAGATGAGAGCTCGGGGTTGATGAACTGGGGAGGATCGGTGGCGACGAAAAAACAGCACAGTCCGAAGTTCAAAGCCCGGGTGGCGGCCGAGGCAATCCGAGGAGAGAAAAC
>CALCEB010000018.1 GCA_937900045.1 uncultured Acidobacteriota bacterium | reverse complement strand
GCTCAGCAGGGCAAATCAAATACGTTAGTGTATTTAAGAAATATGGTACTAAGTGTGGGGGGTCAATCGTGGCAGGAAGATCAGGAGCAAGGAGAAATAGACCAGGCAGATGATGCCGCTCAGGGTAAGCTCGAAGCGGGTGCCATAAGCCTGGGCGATGGCTCCGGCTTGCAGGCTGCCAATGGGGCCAAGTCCCATGGTGGCGGCATTATAGAAGCCCATGACCCGGCCGCGAAATTCGGGAGGGCTTATTATCTGAAGCATGGTGTTGGTAAGGGCATAAGCCACCACGAACCCAGCGAAGACCACCAGCAACCACAAGAAGGCGGCGAGGAAAGTATGGGTGCGGGAAAAAATCACCATTGCTACCGAAAAGACGATGGCGCTGGCCACTGCATAGGTATGGCTACTTTTGATGGTGGACTGAGTGGCTAAAGCCAACGCGGCAATCACCGCGCCAAGGCCGCCGCCGGCCATCAAATAGCCAAGGCCTGCGGCCCCCAGCTTCAACTGATCGCGCGCGAAGGCGGGCATCAGAATCAGGATGGGAAATCCAAAAAGACTCAGGACCACCGGCAAGGAAAGGAGCACCAGAACCAGGCGTTGGCTGCGGACATATTGCAAACCTTCCGCCATTCCGCGCCAGACGGAGGAACTGGCAATATCGGAAGCGCGCGCCGGAACAACAATGATGAGAAGCGCAACGATCAGCGCCAGAAAGCTCACGCCATTCAAGTAAAAGCAGGCCGCCATGCCCAGTGTTCCAAGCACCACGCCCGCCAGCGTTGGCCCCACCGCGCGTGACATGTTGAACTGCGCTGAATTGAGGGCGATGGCGTTCAGCAACTCCTCCTGCGGCACCAAGTCCGGAACCAGCGCCTGATAAGCCGGATTGTTCAGCGCCGTCGCAACGCCGGTGAAGAAGCCAATGGCCAGAATTTCCCAAACGGTCACAATCCGGAAGGAGGTGAGCGCCGCCAGGATGAAAGCCAGCACCATCATGGCGGACTGGGACCACAGCATGAGCTTGCGGCGGTTCAGACGGTCAGCAATGACGCCGCCCGGCAGAGAGAAAACCATGGCGGGCGCCAGCGAAAGAAATCCGTTCAGCCCCAGCAGAAAGCGGGAGTTGGTGAGCACCAGGAGAAGCCATCCCACGGCCAGGTTCTGCATCCAGGTGCCGATGTTCGAGAGAAAATTTCCGGTCCAGAACAGGCCGAAGTCGCGGTAGTGCAGGGAACGGAAGATGCGCCGCCAGCCGGTGAGCCCGGCCGTCTTCACCGGAGTTCCGATGCAGCCGGCGGCCGGTTCCTGGACACTGGTTCCCATTCTTGCCATTAGCTTTGACCTTTCTTGCGAAGAAAAAGGAGGACGGGAGAATCCATCATCAGCGATCTGGCCGGATGCCAATCACGGCCATCATGCGTCCGGCGCGGACGCCCTCCTTGCGGTAGGAAAAGAACCGGTCATTCTGGCAGGAGGTACAGGCGCCGGAAATCAAAATACTTTTGCGTGGAACTCCTGCAGCTTCAAGTTGGCAACGCGCCACCGCGGCCAGATCCAGCTTGAAGGCGGTTTCGGGGCCGGGATCATGTCCGGGTGGAAACCGCGAGAGGAAGCTGGGCGGTGGCGGCTTCAGAGCGTCACCGGGCATGATTGCGGGGCGCTCAATGAATTCATCGGAGTTCACGAAGGCTCCAGAAAAGGCATCGACCACCTCAGGCCCCACCCGGTAGCAGCACACGCCGATCGAAGGCCCAACGGCAGCCAGAATGTCCTGCGGCCGTGAGCCAAAAACCCGCTGCATTTCTCCAACGGTTTTTTCGCCAATCCGGTTCAAAGCTCCCCGCCGTCCGGCATGGACCGCAGCCACTACTCGTTTCTTTACATCCGCAAGCAGGATGGGCATGCAATCGGCCGCGCGAATGGAAAGCAAGACACCGGGCCGCTGGGTAACCAACGCATCGGCCTGGCATTCGTCCGGCATGGCCGATGATTGCGGATAGCCTGGCGCTCCGAATGCGAGGCGGCCATCCTGACCCGCGCCCACCTCAAGGATTTTGTCCGAATGAATCTGATGAACAGCGGCAAGCTTAAGATCCGCAGTTCCAATTGCTCTCATGAATTTCTGCCGATTGGCAAGTAGGGCGCGAGCCGCCGTCCCTTTGGGCGTATCAAGGTTCAGGTCACGGCCTCTAGCGCCGTTTCCGGAGGCCATGCGTGTGCTGAAGGCATGAATCAACCAAGACATTGCTGCGAAACGAGACGACTCCAGCCACTCGACTCCGCCGCGGTTGTGAATAAGAAATTCATTCATGCCAAAATGCGCCATTGGTTTCGCGCTTTGCAGATGGACCCCCGCTTGCGCGGGAGGGAGAAACTTTTCCATTTTGTGACGTACGCACTAAGCGCTTGGCTTGCATTTCTGAATCCGGGTTTCCAGAAGTTGCCACAGCATCGACTCCGGAACGAACACCGGTCTATCCAAAATTTTTACTGCTAACTTTTGGTCCGCCTCGAAATAGGTGACGGACAACTTCACGCCTTGGTAC
Source organism: uncultured Acidobacteriota bacterium (assembly GCA_937900045.1). GTDB lineage: Bacteria > Acidobacteriota > Terriglobia > UBA7540 > UBA7540 > CALCEB01. The sequence continues at coordinate 30,330 of CALCEB010000018.1, read as the reverse complement.
TCGATCGTGCCGTTGTCCCCTTCGGGCAGTTTGATGCCCATGCCTTCGAGGTCCTTACGGATGCAATTGAGCGTATCCCGGCTGGTACCGCCGTATTCTCTGCTGTCTGGCATATTGAATAAATCTCCTTCGTCAATTTAACCCTACAGGTTCTGCCGTCTCAGGGCATGGACGCAATCTGATTTCCGGGCGAAATGACCGTATCCTTGAGTAAAGCAGCCCATTTTTCAAACTTGATTTCCTGGCCCTTGGAGATTCCTTCGCCGAATATGCATTGCCTGCCCTTGAGAATGATGACGGCTTCGCCCAATGGGATGGAAGCAATAAACGTTTCCGTCCCGGATGAATTTACCTTCAATCCGGTCCCATATTTCTTGCGCAGGATCGCTTGGCAGTCCTTAAAGAACTGTTCTGCTTTTCTCTGCGAAGTCCAAACGGTCCGCGCGATCAAAGCAAGCTGACGGCTCTTGGGAGCTTCATAGACCGCATAGCGATCCGCAGCCCAAGCCGGCGATAGCGACTTGGCTTCGTTTTCGGAAATGAGCTGGGCCAGAAGGCAATAATAACCAAGCTCACCAAAGGTATTCTCATTCACTTTGCGGAATTTCGGCTTGCGCGCCGGAACGGGGGGCTGGGGCAGATCAAGCTGGGCCACAGGGGCATGGCTGAAGTATAGGGCCGGATCGAAAATCTGTTGCGTGGTTTGAGGCGGTTTGGCAAACAGTCCGGCTAGCCCTTTCCAATCGGCGCGAGCGAGGTCTTTCTGCACAAAGTCCAGCCCTTGCGAGTACGGGAACAGAGCCTGGAAGCGAAAGAAGAATGGCGCTTTTGAAAAGACCGGGAATTCGGCGGCGTCTTGATGAATTGCCATGGCCATAAAAGGCTGCATCGAAGGCATCTTCGCCAGGGGAATTGAGCCCATTAATTCCTGAATCATGGCGGCGGTCGCATAGCCTTCCACCACTGCCATCCGGGCCATGCTGGCATCGTCATCATCCTTCACGGCCTGGATATACTTCTGAAGATCGAAGTTCTGATCCTGCAGGGCATGAGTCAACTCATGGGCCAGCACCATGTTCTGCTGGCTGGGCGCCACCCAGCTTGCTATGTACATGGTCTTCGTCCTCGGATCATAAAAGCCGGCGGCCTGTTCCGTGTAAAAATCAGTCAGGAATTTGGCCAGATTAAAATCAGCCGGAACCAGGCCGAATGCCTTTAACGCCGCCTCCTGCTCGTCGAGTTCTTCGGGTGTGTAATCCGAATGGAGCTTGGCGGTGATGATTTGCCGGATCTCAGACCGGTTGACCACTTGCTTTTTCAATGGCCCTTTGATGGGCAAGCCGGTGATGCGGCTCATCTCTTTCAGAACTGAGTCAGCCTGGGAAAGCAGAGCTTGGCTGGAATCCTTCTGCACTGCTTGCGGCGCGGATTGAGGCGCCTGCCCTGTGGATTGGTCCTTCTGTCCCCTAGATAGAACAGGATTGGCCAATAGGGCGAATGAGACGAAACTGAAGAAAATCCAAAATGTTTTCATGCCTATTATTTCAAAGTGCTGTTAGCGCAGATGGGGCATCCGCTCCGGCACAATCAATCGGCAATGGCGGAGCAAGGTTCATACAGGATGCTGATCGCTGCCAAAACCACCCTAACTTTGTCTTTGAAACTCCTCGCGGGTCCATTAACCTATTGATTATAAGTCAATTATATGACATTGCTCCCGAAATCGACTCAGCTTGCTCATAATACATGGGTTAGTCGAATTCGAGTGGCTTTGCTCGCGGGCTTTACATGGGTTTGGTCCTCGAGTCATCCTTTGTTTTCAATGGAGTTTGGGTTTACCCCCATAGCAATCTTTTTTGTGCAAGACGCTCGAACGCCTGCCGGATGACAAGTTCGCATGGAAGCCGCATGAAAAATCCGGCACGATGGGTTGGCTCGGGGGGCCAGCTTGCAACCATCACGATGGGGAAGCACTTGCGGCTCAAGTTAATGCTACACTCAGGTCCTTCAGGCACTCCTTGATCAGGCTCGCCGTGCCTGCAAACGGGTCCTGACCCGGGCCCTCCCACTCCATTGAGAAGTATCCCCTGTATCCCGCCGCCTTGGCGATCCCCATGGTCTTTGCCACATCCACTGAAACATAGCGGCCATGATCCGTCATTTCCCCGAACTTGGCGTGGGAAATGTTGTAGGCATGATGGAACATGGCGGTGATGGCCCGGTAGTCAAAGTCGGCATTGCCCGACTGCATGGAATTCGCAAAATCCGGCAGGGCACGAAGAAACGGGTGGTTTACTTTTTCGATGATGTGAACGATGAAGAATGCATCCTCGCTCACGGCGTCGTCGTTTTCGAGATTAATCACGATGTTGCGGGATGCGCCGTAGTCCGCCAGTTGAGTGAGGCTCTGCGCGGCATGGTCCACATCCGGCTTCACGCCTCTCACTCCCTCGATGTGCGCCCGGATGCTGGGCGAGCCAATCGCCTTCGCTACATCCACCCAATGTTTTCCGGTTTCAACCGCCTTCTGCCGGACGGCCGCATCGGGATGATAGAAGCTATACCGCTCATCCAGTGGGATGTTTGCAACATACGCTCCAGCCTTTTCCACGGCCTCGCGGAATTGGCCCAAGTAGGACGCGCTGGTGGAGCTGAAGTGCGCAGCGAGCGGCTCGACGCCGTGCACGCCAAATCGCTTCACGACCATTCCCGGGAAGTCGAGCAAGGTCATGGCTGGGGCTTTGGGTTTGCGCACGGGCCGGCCGGCTCCGCCCGTGATGTAGGCGCGAAATGGATAGGAAGCAACGGCCAGCCGGGCCTTGGAACTGGTTGGAAATTGGATATCAGGCTGAGGGTGCGACGGCCCTTGACCGGCGCATTCCAAGAGACTTGGGTAGAATGGAACGGCCAGCACCGAAGCCGTAAGTGTAGCCGTTTGTTGGAGAAACAAACGTCGGGAAGGTCGATTCATTGTAAGTTCACCATGCTATGAGTTTGGCCTTGCAAGGTCAAAAGTTGGTTCAGAAGTGACCTTTTTTGTCATTCCGGTCGCCGGTTTTATGTAAAATTCCGGCCATTAGTTTACGGCATTCAGATAAATACATTAAAATCAGATAATTACAGGTTTAACCCCGAAGCTCATCTTGGCCTCAAAGTTGCGCAATCCATTGCCAGCCATAGCGAATCTTAAGGCAAGTCGAAAATTGCCGGGCAAATGGCCAGGAGGTACTGACGTGAAGGGCAGCGAGAAAGGCTTCTCCCTAATCGAGCTTCTATTAGTTGTGGCAATCATCCTCATCATCGCTGCCATTGCTGTACCCAACTATTTGCGCGCCCGAATTGCCGCCAACCAAGCTTCGGCGGTCGAAAGTTGCCGGGCAATCAACGAAGCAAATATCACCTATATTTCGGATTACGGTCAAGGGTTTGCCTCGGCCCTAGTCGTCCTGCAGCCTCCTTCTGGGGGCGGTCAGCCGACTTTTTCCGCCGCAGGGATCATTGATAGCGTTCTGGCATCGGGCGAAAAGAACGGCTATACCTTGGTATATTCGCCGGGGTCGCCCGATTCGAATGGGTTTTATCAGGCGTATACGCTGAATGCTAATCCTTCTCAGCTTGGCATTACGGGAAATTCGTACTACTACTCGGACCAGACCTTTATCATCCGGACCGACGGCACCCAGACGGCCACCTCGTCCGACTCGGCCATCCCATAGCGCGATGAGATTCCCCCAACGTTGAATATCCCCAGGTCTGCGGGTTTCACCGAACCTTCTCGATGCGGACTCGCACATTATAATCCGGCTCCATGCTGCCAGGATCGAGGATTCTTGGCAATAGAATGTTCGCTTCGGGCCAATAAGCTTGCAATGTTCCAGGCGCCACGTCCGCCAGCCGGCAAATTCCTTCCATTGCTCCCACCTCCGAAACCAGCCTGATCCGGGCACCTGTGGCAAGTCCCAGTCTCTTGGCATCCTGAGTTGAAGTAAGAATATCCTGCCGGCCGGCGTTGCTGAACGCGTCCTTCCCACCAAAGATCATGGAATTAAATTGCCGGCCGCGCCGGGTGGTGAGGAAGAAAGTGTCATCAGGGCCGGAAGGCGGAATCGAAACTGGCGTAAACACCGCGCGGCCGTCTGGAGTTGGGCAATTTCCTCCCGTGCACAGCAGAGGCCCGCCGTATTGGACGGATTCGCCTTCCTGTCGCAAGCCGCCGATGCCGCGATACATGGGGATGACGCGCTCCATTTCGTCACGAATTTCCTGGGTATTGTTGAAATGGATCAGCCCTCGCTTTTCCGGCCCGAGCGCCCGCTCCGCGATGAGCATGGGAATCTCCCATTCGGGCTTGGTTTCGCCGTAGCGCGGTCCGGGAATTTCGGGAGAGTAGCGAATTCTCCTTTCGGTATTGGTAATAGTTCCTCCACCAGCCTGCTCGTATCGGGTTTGCCCTGGGAGCAGCACCACAACCTCACCAGGCCCGGCAAACATGGAGCTGTTGAGGAAGATATCCTGATGTACCCGGCAGGGAACGCGCGCCAGTCCCTGCCCCGAGTGCGCAGGATCGGGCAACGTCTCCAGAAAATTCCCTCCCTGAATGTAAAACACGTCCAGTTCGCCCCGGCAGGCCGCGTCCACCATCTCGGCGGCGGTCATGCCGGGTTTCGAAGGGACAGGAAAGCCCCAAAGCCCGGAAAAATGCTTGGCGGTTTCCTCATTCACCGGTTGGCCGCCGGGGAACGAGTTAGGCACACTGCCCACTTCCGCTGCGCCTTGAACCCCACTGTGCCCGCGAACGGGTACCAGGCCGCAGTGCTCGCGGCCCAGAAATCCGCGCGCCAGCGCCACGTTGACCAGCGATTTAACATTCCCCACTCCGAAGCGGTGCTGGGTGAGGCCCATGCTCCAGATGAAGATGCCAGTTCTGGCCTTCCCGCAGGCTTCGGCAAAGCGCAACATTGAATCCCGGCCCAGGCCCGCGCTCTTCTCAATCTCCTCCCAGGCAAGGCTGGTCACGGCCCGCTTCACATCCTCAAAACCTTGGGTGTGAGCGCGGATGAAATCATGATCCAGCCAATCGCGTTCGATCAGGCATTTCAGAACGCCATCGAAGAATGCGATGTCGCCGCCAACCCGCACCTGAAAGAAATCGTCCATGACGTGGGTTCCGAAAACGGCGCTGCGGGTGACCGAGGGAATCCAGTAATTCTCAAGACCCGGCTCGCGATATGGATTCACCACAAGAATTCGCGTGCCCTTGCGCTTGGCGTAGTAGAGATACTTCATAGCGACGGGCTGATTATTGGCCAGATTCGACCCGGCCAGGACGATAAGGTCCGTTCCGATCCAATCCGAGCAAGAGCACGTGGAAGCCCCAACGCCGATAGTTTGCTTCAGGCCGGTGGTGGAGGCCGCGTGGCACAGGCGTGCGGCGTTGTCCACGTGGCTTGTGCCCAGGACCCGCGCCACTTTCTGGGCGACGTAGTAGGACTCATTGGTCAGGCCGCGGGAAGTGTTGTAGATGGCGAGATGGTTGGGCTCAGCGCGGCGAATTGCTTCCGCGATGACGTTGAGCGCTTCGTCCCAGTTCACGCGGTGAAACCCGGCTTCGCCCTTGCGGCGAATCATGGGATAGGCCAACCGCCCAAGATTGCGCAGCTCCATGTTGGGCAGGCGGCGAAGCGGTTCGGTGTTTCGAAGCAGGGAATGATCGAGCGGCGGCATGGTATTCACGCGCAAAAATTTCAGCCGCGTCATACACAGATGAACGCCTTTCATGGTGTTATCGTGAAGTCCGTAAGGGCCCAGCGAACAGCCGTCACACACGCCGTGCTGCAAGATGCGCCAGGCATACCCAAGGCTCGAGCGGTTCTCCCAAGCCACACGCAACATGTCCAGATAGTGGTGCGGTTTGACGAAACCGATCCCAAAAGGGACCCAGCTTGCCTTTTCCGGCGCTCGATTCATGGTACCTTTCTACGGATGAATGCTAATTCGTGCTTTTGCTAGAGTCTCCAAGAGCGCAAAAATCAAACTTTCTCGCCAAGGCGCAAGGGGCCGCAAAGTGAAAAGCCAGCCCACCCGTTTCAGTCCTGAACCGGGTCCGTCTCACTTCGCATGGCCATTCCGCCAATACTCCCACCACGCCTGGAACATGAGCACGTCCCACAATTGGTATGGCGCCTCAGCGCTTCCGGCAAGGTGGGCCTGCCACAAGCGCCGGATGGGTCCCACTTTGAAGAAGCCCTCGTTGCGCAGGCGCGTTTCACCCAGCAATAACTCCGCCCAGTCCCGGAGCGGCCCGCGCAGCCAATTTCCGAGCGGAACGCTGAAGCCCATCTTCGGCCGCCCGGTGAGCTCTCCGGGCAGGTATTTTTGCAATATCTCCCGCAGCACCCCTTTAGTTCGTCCCCCATGAATCTTGAGCGAAAGCGGAAGACGCGCCGCGAATTCTACCACGTGATGATCGAGGAGGGGAACGCGAGACTCCAGGCCCACGGCCATGCTGGCGCGGTCAAGCTTCACCAGAATGTCATCCGGCAAATAGAAAACTGTGTCGAAAAACATCATGCGCTGCGCGATACCGCGAATGTCCCGAAACAGCGGCAGTCCACTCAAAATAGTTGCGCTCTCTTCGTACCCTTCCATCACCGTTGCCGGATCCTGCCAATGGGAAAAGGATGCAAAATAAAAGTCCTCAAGCTGCTTCGCGGCAAGCAGCGCCGCCATCCTTCCTCCTTTGCTTTGCAGTTCTCCCAGGCGTGAGCTGGCTGGCCGGTTTGCTGGAAGGGTTGGCTGCGAGTCTTCGTTGAATCCCAAAAATGATTGGAGCATCCGCCTGGCGAGGCGGCGCCAGCGGTACGGCGCCAGGCGCAGAATCATCCACACCTTGGACCCCATCGCGTAGCGGTCATATCCACCGAACAACTCATCCCCGCCGTCGCCGGACAGGGTTACCGTCACGTGCCGGCGCGCTAACGCCGAGACCAAATAGGTGGGAATCTGCGAGGAGTCCGCAAACGGTTCGTCATAATATGCGGGCAGACGCGGCACCACGGCCAAGGCTTCATCCGCCGTTACGTAGGCCTCAGTATGCTCGGTGCCCAAGTGAGCGGCTACGGCTTGGGCGTGGACGGCCTCATTGAACGCGTCAACATGAAATCCGATGGTGAACGTTTTTACGGGACGGCTGCTTTCCGCCTGCATCAGCGCAACAACCGTTGAGGAATCAATGCCCCCAGAGAGAAACGCGCCCAACGGAACATCGGCGATCATGCGTTGGCGGACCGCAGTTCGCAGCAGCAGCTCCAACTCCCTCGCTGCCTCTTGCAGATCGTCTCTGAAAGGCTCCTGCGCAGCCTGTTTCGAAACTTCGGCCAGCGACCAATAAGCCTGAACCCTTTCAGGGCCTCTTCCGCCTGACTCGCACAGTTTGAGAGAAAGCATACAGCCTGGGGGCAACTTGCCGATGCCTCGATAAATCGAGTGAGGCTGAGGAATGCAACTGAATCGGAGAAACAGCGCCAGCGAGCCACGATCCACCTGAGCTGTAAAATCGGGATGCGCGCGAATGGCCTTCAGTTCGGATGCAAAAAGGAAGGTTCGTCCCGCCCAGCCGTAATAGATTGGTTTGATGCCCAACCGGTCGCGCGCCAGATAGAGAACATGCTCGTTTCGATCCCAGAGCGCGAAAGCGAACATGCCGGTGAAGCGCTGGAGGGCCGCTTCAAGGCCCCACTGGCAAATGGCGGCGAGCATGACTTCGGTATCAGAATGGCCGCGAAAAGCGTGGCCTTGCGGTTCAAGCTCACTGCGGAGTTCGGCAAAGTTATAGACCTCGCCGTTGAAGACCATCGCGTAGCGGCCGCAAGCGGAGAGCATCGGCTGATGGCCTTGCGGCGAGAGATCGACAATTGAGAGCCGCCGGTGGCCGAGCGCCACGCCCGCCGCCGCGTCCACCCAGACGCCCGAATCGTCCGGACCCCGGTGGGCGAGAGTAGATGCCATGCGATGGATACGGGCCGTGATTTCTTCCCCGTTCCCTCCGGCCGCCACAAATCCGGTGATGCCGCACATGAATGCAAGCGTCCTTGACGTAAGAGATTAATCAATGGAAGAGTGGGATTCCTGGTTCGGGCCGTCACACGCCATAGTAGTCCCGGTACCAATCGACAAAGCGGCTGACGCCTTCTTCAATAGAGGTTCGCGGCTTGAAGCCCGTGTCCCGCGCCAAGTCCTCCACGTCTGACCAGGTCGCTGGCACATCACCGGGTTCGATCGGCAGCAAATTTTTCTGGGCCTTCTTGCCGAGTTTCTTTTCCACGGCTTCGATCAGGTCCATGAGGTCTGCCGGTTGGGTGTTGCCGATATTATAGAGGCGATAGGGCGCCGGGCTTGAGGCCGGATCGGGCTGGTCGCTGTTCCATGCAGAATCGGGCTGCGCGACGTGGTTCGTGACACGGACCACACCCTCCACAATGTCATCGATGTAGGTGAAATCCCGCCGCATCTTACCGAAATTGTAAACGTCAATCGGCCTGCCATCAAGGATGGCGCGAGTGAAGAGAAACAGCGCCATGTCCGGCCGTCCCCACGGGCCGTAGACAGTGAAAAAGCGCAGTCCGGTCGCCGGCAGCCGGTAAAGGTGCGCGTAAGAATGCGCCATCATCTCATTGGCTTTTTTGGTGGCGGCATAGAGGCTCACCGGATGGTTCGCGCCATCGTGCACGGAGAAAGGCATGTGGGTATTCGCTCCGTAAACCGAGCTGGAGGATGCAAACACCAGGTGTCCGGCGCCGCTGTGACGGCAGCCCTCAAGGATATTCACAAAGCCAACCAGGTTGGAATCTACATAGGCGTGCGGATCCTTTAGCGAATAGCGAACTCCGGCCTGCGCCGCGAGATGGACGACGCAATCGAATTTGTGCTCCTTGAAAAGCAATTGCATGGGGACACGATCGGCCAGGTCAGCCTTGACGAAGGTGAAAGCTGCTTGAGGAACAAGCTGATTCAAGCGGGCTTGCTTCAACTGGGGATCGTAATAGGGATTGAGGTTGTCCAGTCCTATAACCCGTTCTCCATCCGCTAGAAGGCGGCGGGAAACATGAAAGCCGATAAATCCTGCACAACCGGTCACAAGAATTGTACGCATCAAATCACAAAGCCCCCTGAGAGCATCGTTGGTTCACCGGAGCGGGCCGCCTTTCCCCGGTCTTTGCAAGGCGCTGCAGCTTGGCGGAAGAGCTTTCATAGTGTTAATTCCTGCGTCAAACCATGCCATCATCAGGCCGGTCCCGCCTAATAACCGTATCACAAACAGAATGTTTTGAGCGCAGAAGAGGAAAAAACAAGGAGAGCTTTCCCGAACTATTCCGGAAAGCTTGAGAGACCCGTGTGATGTGCAGTTCAGAGGATAAAGAGCAATTGGCCAGAGAGATCAACGTCCATCGTCATCCACGCTGATTTTTAGCTCGCGAAGGAATGCCGCGTCCTGAGTTGTCAGCCTGAACTCGGCTTTCTCACGGCGGCGGGATGGGCTGAGCTTCTGCCGGTGGACCTGCTCGGGCTCGCCGCGCTTGTTAAATCCAATAGTGACTTCAAGAACCAGAAAGAGGTCGTAACCGGCGGCGCGAATTCTGCCGATCACATCCGCAATCCGGTCCGACTCGGACAGGGACTCGTTGATAGCAAGCCCCAGTTCTTTGATCAACTTCTTGAATTTGTCGTCCAGGTCCAATTGCCCCTCCTCTTGTGGATTGTAAGTTTCCGGTCTGGAAGTGTCAAGAAAATGTGGTTCAAGTCACTCGCAGCTCACTTGGCCGGTTGCTCGTAGTTGATGTGGAGCCACCCGGGTGCAAGTTGCCCGCCCCAGCTTCTTGTATTATGATTCTGGCTCGAACTATCGCAGACGCCGGTGCTTCATGAGCAGCTCCGGCCTGATTTCATTTCCAGAAAGGCAAGCCTGATGTCTGTGAAGAACGACCGGTGGATCAAAAAGATGGTCCGCGAGCAAGATATGATCCATCCGTTCGCGGAGAGCCAGGTACGCCAAGGGGTGATCTCCTACGGCCTGTCTTCCTATGGCTACGACCTGCGAGTGGCGGACGAGTTCAAGATTTTTACCAACGTCAACAGTACCATGGTAGACCCCAAGCAGTTTGATCCCCGCTCATTTGTGGAGTTCAAAGGCGATGTCTGCATTGTTCCGCCCAATTCGTTTGCGCTGGCGCGGTCGGTTGAATATTTCAAGATTCCGCGCACCATCCTAACCATTTGTGTGGGAAAATCGACGTACGCGCGCTGCGGGATCATCGTCAACGTGACGCCGCTCGAGCCGGAGTGGGAGGGTTTCGTCACGCTTGAAATCTCCAACACCACCCCGCTGCCGGCGCGGGTCTATTCGAACGAGGGCCTTTGCCAGATCGTCTTCTTTGAGTCCGACGAGACTTGCGAGATTTCCTATAAAGACAAGAAAGGCAAGTATCAATCGCAGCAGGGAATCGTTTTGCCCAGAATATAGGGGCGGACCGAGGGACTGCTGCCATCGGCCCTTGCAGTTGACATCGCCGCGGCGAACCGGGAGCAAACCCAGATGCGTTTCACCTTGAACCAGGGACGAGCTACAATCGGGCAAAATATCGATGTCTGCGTCGATGCCAGCGACGGGCAAAACATCGTCCAGGTGGTGACCGAGATGGATGGATTCACGCTGGCTGATGACAGCCTGGTGGCCGGAACCGTGCATTATGAACGAACATTTCCCCATGCAGGAAGTGGCAGCACCGGCGCCACTCACAACCTGACCATCACCGCCACGGACGAAACCGGCAAGTCGGCATCCGCCACCAAAATTTGGATGGACGTGAGTTAAAGCGATCAGCTTTCAGCCATCAGCGGCTAAAGCCTATTCTTCTGGTCGTGGGGTTTGGCAATGGCTGAAGCCATGCCCTGACGCCGCCCGATTCAACCTAACAACGTAAAATTAGTTGCCTGCGGGCGCCGGGTGCGCCGGTTCCACCAGGCGATTGTATTTCTTCAGAATGTCCCGCAGTTTGGCGTGGGGAAGCGCCTGAACCGTGTGATTGTTGATGCCGGTCATGGTTTTGGCAGCGACCATGGCATTGACGATGGCTTCTTCAGTGGCCTCCACGGTGGCTTCAAAAAGCGGATCCATCTGGTCATTCGGGACCATTTCAATGTGGCGGATTCCTTCCGGCTTGGCGGCCCCGGGGTTGGCTGTGGAAAAGGCAATAAAGATATCGCCCGAGCCGTTGCCGGAGATGCTGCCAGTGCGGGCCAAGCCGAGAGTAGCACGCCGCGCCAACCGCTTCATCTGGGTCGCAATGAGCGGCGCATCCGTGGCGATCACGATGATGATGGAACCGTGGTCCTCACGGCCCGGTCCCAAGGCCTTCGCCCAAACCTTGGGTCCGGGAATCTCCCGCCCCACCGGAATGCCTGCGATCCGCAACAGGTCGCGGCTGCCGCAATTGCACTGCACCAGCACCCCGACCGTATAGCCTCCATAGCGCGCCGCCAGCTTGCGTGAAGCCGTTCCGGTGCCGCCTTTGAATTCGTAGCAGACCATGCCCGTCCCGCCGCCCACATCGCCCTCGGCAATCGGGCCGGAGGCGGCCGAATCCAGAGCGTGGAAGGCGTCGGCAGGGTGAACGTGAAAGCCGTTGACATCGTTCAAATACCCATCATAGGTCTCCGCCACCACCGGCAAGGACCACCAGTACTCAGAGCCTTCCGGCTGCCCGTGCTTCACGCGCCAGGCAATCACCGCGTCGCGCACCACGCCCACGCTGTGCGTGTTGGTGATCATAACCGGCCCTTCCAGGAAGCCTGATTCCTCCACCCACGTTGTGCCGGTCATCTCGCCGTTGCCATTCAGTGAGAACCAACCGGCAAAAACCGGGTCGGAGTTCTGTTTGCCGCGGGGGAGAATGGCCGTAACGCCGGTCCGCACCGGACCTTTACCTACCACCAGCTTGCCGTTGCCGGAGATCAAAGTGGTGTAGCCCACTTCGACGCCTTTCACATCCGTGATGGCGTCAAGCGGGCCGGGCGTGCCGTCAAACGGAACGCCCAGTTCGCGGGCGCGCACCGGATGCGCCTGGCCCATGGCCGGAGCCGTAGCAAGAAACAGGGCCATCAGGATTCCGGCAGGTTTTGGAAAATGACGGGCAGCCATTCATGCGCTCCTTGATTGGTGATTCTGGTTACGGGGACGGATTCTAACACAATCGCTTGGCGCCCGGCTGGCGCAGACATCGGTTTGTGATGTCTGCGTTGAGGGCGAAGTTTTGTTCGACGGTGGGTAGCGCGGACCTGATTTTTAGGTCCGCGGCTTTTCTCGCTCGCCAGCTCGGTTCGCTATTGCGTCCGAACCGCATAGCGCGTAGATTGATCGCACGTCCAGGCTGTGGCGTCCGCTCCTTTATGAGCGCACCATCTTCGTGGCCGTGGATTCGCTGAGATCGAGCGACAAGCTAGAGGAACGGATTACGCGTGCCGCGCGATTTCCCGATGGTGGCTGCTGCCGGACAGGTGAAGCGGTGCGGCATGGCCATTGATCGCGTGGGTTTGCCAGCCGATGAGAAGGTGAGGATTTGAAACTGAAAGCCGCGGACCTCAAAGACAGGTTCGCGCTACGTTTGCTTGCGTCATCCGACCTTAAGCAATGTGGGTGTTATCGCGGTGACAAATACAACTGAGGCCACCGTCGCGCGCGTAATAGAGCAATATCATAAATCCGGGGACTTCAACGGTCTGCCCGCCACAACCTTGGTTAGAGAATTTTCCATAAGCGAAACGGATCTCAAGCAGGAATTAAAATCCCTCATCCAAGACGAGACCTTGGCTATATCCCTTTACGTTAATCCACACATCAGGGCCTTCGACGATTCCGTGGAACGGCAGATCGCTGCACTGGAAGCGTCACCCCTGGATGCCCTCGTTCTGTATCCGACACTCGCGACACTCGCTCCTCGCGTTAAGAAGCTGGAGAATTACCACGACCGGCCCTTCTCTCGAATGCTTTTCGAAGGATACCCGCAGCTCTATCAATGCTATTTTGAGCTTCCGGTCCTGGAGCGTACGTGAAAGATCCCCGATACCGGGTCTATGACGACGGGACCTCGATGAGGTTGTCAATTGGAGACGAATATTACTCGGATCCGAATACGCCAGAAGAGGAAAAAGTCTCAGTACAGACGCTTAGCTACGCCTACGAACCAGGCAGCCACCGGAGGGCCGTATTTGTTTTCTTGTATTACCTTCACCATCTTTCGGCTCGCCATCAGAAGCATTGGGAATCCCATCAGATCTCAGGTGACTTCCGGATGGACAAGGACTACATGGACAGGACTCTCCGGGGAGAGTTCACCGATAACTGTTCAATATACGAAGCCCTGTTGGAAGAAGAGAGACAGGTGAACGTTCTCTGCGCCCCGATCGGCAAGCCGCCTCTCTTCAAGAAGGAATACGAGCGCAATGAGCTGCCCAATTTTAATCACCTCTTACGGCCGACTCTCCGCAGCTACGACGACTTCACGATGATTCTCGAGAAGTTGGTTCCCGGGAACATTAATACTACATTCTTCAAGGACGATATTTCGTTTACAGACGAGCGCGGCGAAGATATCAGCCAACAAACCATCAAGCTTCTCGAGAAATGGTTTAACACCTTCTACCATCCTAGAGATCCCAATGCCCTAGCGGCGGTCTTCAGAGCGCTCAGGGGGATTCGTACCGAACGGCAAGCGCCCGCTCACAAAATCAACCCAGATGAATACAACGAAGAGTATTTCAAAAAGCAAAAGGATTTGATGGTATCCGCTTATCGAGCCGTGCAAGCCCTGCGTCTCATGCTCTCGAATCACCCGGCGGTCAGATCCGCAGGCTATCATCCGCCCGACTGGCTCGAACAGGGAAAAATCAAACTCTAACGACTTGAGCCTCTGGAGCACTACTTATGACGATACGAGATACTACCAAGCAAGGCTAGGGCGGACCTGTTTTGTAGTTGCGCGGCTTTTCGCGGTCGCCAGGACTCGTGGGCTCGATTCTTTGTTGCCTCAGCACCGCACCGGACGGCCGATTCCCCTCACCTCCGCGGCCAGGCCGCGGACCCAAAGCACACGTCCGTACTACGTTGGTCAGTTGTGACCGGCCAGCAAGGTCGCCCCACACGCCGTCGAGGATTGCGGGAACACTCAGAGATAAAGTTGGAGACTGTTTGTGGCAAGAAAAGCAAAAGACCAGTACCTTCTTGAGGTGCGCCAGACGATCGATCATCTCAAGGCCCGTGCCAATCTCCCGGGCCTCTGCTACTCAGCCAAGGTGCAAGACAGAATAATTCTCCACTTCGTAAATCGTGCAATTCAAATCGGCGAGGCATGTTTTCGCATTGCCGATCTGAGGACGCCGATTCTTATCTTGAGCCGTGTGCTCTGCGAGGATTTTTTCCGACTGTTTTGGATTTCACGGTCTGAAGGGGGCGCGGCCGAATACGCTAGGTATTCAGCGACAGCGGAGCTGGCGAAAGGGGCTCAGGTTCAACTGCACCGTGGCCGCGCCAAGATAGTCAAGAAATCCACCGGGGAGAACGTAACCGCGACCCTCATGCCTGAACTGAGTAAACTGATAGTAATAAAGAAGACGGTCGAGCAGATCGCCAAAGAATCAGGCTTGGAGAAGCTTTATGACATTGTTTACCGGTTCGACTCGTTAGAAGTGCATGCAAACACTTTTGGTGTGCTTACTCAAGGACATGACGAAGAAGCGCTCTTGGCCGCGTTTCCCTCTATCATCGCGTTCTTGGAAGCAGTGATTCTGATTACGGACAATAGGACAACAACAGCGGAGGAAATCCTCCGCCACCTTCGCATTGACAAACTAGGCGGCAAATAAACAGACTCGCGTGCCGGGCGCAAGGATGCTAATGCAAGCGCGCAGCCACGGACAGAAAGGCACTTTCCGCGGTTACTAGCATCGCTGAAGTCTGGGAGTTTGAGCCAGGCGCCCCGTACCGTCATTCTGAGCGGAGCGAAGAATCACTGTATTTGACCTCTTCACCGGCAACGAACGAACTGGAGTTGGTTCGCGGAGTTTACTCTGAGCAGAAATGCCGGGATTCTTCGCTACGCTCAGAATGACAGGCGAAGGGCGCAGGATGATAAGAGAAGAGCCCGGGATGACAGGCGGGTGCGGCATACGTGCCGCCGTTTGGCCTTTAACCGATCTTCCGGGACCCTGTCCCGTGCCCCTGGACCCAGCTAAAGAAAAAAAGTGCGCTGGAATCCGTCGATGGGTGTATTATGTGAGGCAGTAGGGAGCCAAATTAGAAAATCCGTTTCAAACTCATCGCACACCCGAATCGCAGAGAGCGTGATGCAGGCGTGTTCATGCGGAAACGCGGCTCGAAGATTGCAAGCGGAGGGGGTCAAATGAATATCAAGAGTCGGGCAGGAAATGAAAACGGAAATCCCAGTCTACACCCGGTTTTCAAGGGCTCGACGGTGCTCAAGGCACTCGTGTTTTGTCTTTTCGTTCCGGTGCTGCACGCGCAGAACGCATCACCAGGCAAGATTCGAACGGCCGCGAGCCGCGCCACTGCCATAACGCAGCAGGGGTCGGCGGGCTTCTACAAGTTCATGGTCTGCTTTTCGTGCCACGACCACGCTCTCCCGGTGCTGGCCTGGCAAACGGCTCGCGAGCGGGGAATTCCGGTCGATGAGAAAGTGGCCAGCCAGGTGGCTACCAAAGGACTGCTGACGGTCCCTGATTTCTCGTCCATCGACAGCGCCGTGCAGGACCCCATGATTATCGATCCGGCGCCCTCGGACGGGTGGGCGCTGATCGCCGCGCATGCTGCCGGAGTGCAACCCAATCTGGTCACCGCCGCCTATGCCCGGCGCGTCGCCAACTGGCAGCGGGCTGACGGCCACTGGCCCACCGGCGATGACCGGCCGCCACAATCCTATAGCCTTTTCACGGCCACGGCCTTGGCCGCGCGCGCGGTCCAATTGTATATGCCCGCCCAGCTTCGCCAGGAAACAGCGGAGCGTCTGGCCCGCGCCAAAGCGTGGTTGCTCACCGCCCGACCGCAATCCACCGAGGACTCAACGTATCGCCTGTTCGGCCTGTACTGGGCGGGCGCGACTGGAGATGAAACGAAGCGCGCCGCAGCCGAGCTGATGGCTCTTCAGCGACCGGGCGGCGGATGGGCCGAGCTCCCCCACATGCAGCCCGATGCTTACTCCACCGGCGAGGCGTTGGTGGCGCTTCACGAGGCCGGCGGGGTTCCAGTCACCAACCCGGCCTGGCGGAAAGGCTTGCAATACCTCCTAGCCACCCAGGACGAACGGGGCGCTTGGCGCGTACACACGCGGATGCTCTCGCCCGCCGCTGTCAGTCCGCCCTATTTGGAAACCGGCTTTCCCTATGGACACGACCAGTTCCTTTCCACAGACGCTACCTGCTGGGCGGCCATTGCGCTCATGCTGGCTCTGCCCAAGGCGGCCACCCCGGCCCTCCCACGGCCGCTTACCGCCCTTTCGCCCAAAGGATTGCAGCCGTGGATGGAGACTGCGCTCTTTGGCACGGCGGCAGAGCTGAAGACGGCGCTGGACGGCGGCCTCAATCCCAACAGCAGGACCGCGCAGGGTACTACCCTCCTCATGATGGCCGCGCCGGACGCGGAGAAAGTGAAGCTGCTTATCGACCGTGGCGCTGACGTGCGCGCGAAAGCCAAGTCCGGCTACACCGCCTTGATGGTAGCAACAACTTATCTGGGCACCTCGGAGTCCGTGAAGCTCCTGCTGGCGGGCGGAGCCGATGTCCGCGAGAAAGACGCAGACAGCATGACCCCGCTGCATTGGGCGGTGGTGGCCCACCACGCGGATGTGGTGAAGGTCTTGCTCGCAGGCGGGGCGGACGTGAATGCGGTGGATCGCTTCGGCTACACGCCCCTTCTCTATGCGGCGACCATCGACTTTGGCGATGCCGAGACCGCGACAGCGCTGCTACAGGCCGGCGCCGATCCGAACCTGAAGGACAAAACCGGCAAGACGGCTCTGGCGCAGGCTCGCGATTTTCCTTACCTGCGAGCTGCCCTGGAAAGCGCGGGCGGAAAACCTTAGCTCCGAATTCGCACAGGGCGGCAGCCAATCAGGAGGCCTTCCATGCGAGCAGTAAGCCGCGCATTGGCTCTGGTCTATCTCGTCTTGCTGCCGGGCGTCACAACTGCGACTCAGCCCAGCCGGGCACAGGAGCGAGTCGTTGCCGCACGTCAAATTCCTAAGACTTGGGACGATCAGGCGATGGCCACGCTGGAGGTACCGCTGGCAAACCCCATCGGCTCGCCCAAGCACGTCTCCTCCGATTACTATTACAAGATTCCGGTGCGGCCCATCTTCAAAAGCTATCCCATTTATGCCCCCGGCCACGAGCCGCCCGGCTACATGGATTGGCTGAACCAGCAAGAGCCGGTAATTGTCTGGGATGACGGGGGTCATAGACCGCCGCTACAGACGGAGGCAGACTGGATAAAGGCCGGGGAGATCGTGTTCGACGCGTCGATCGGGTACCAGGGGGTCAAGGCAGTCCTTACGACCTCAGACGTGCATAATCCCATCTGGTGGTCGAGCGTCGGGGCCCCGTCTGCAAAGGACGGCACGCTGCCCGGCTATCGCTACGTCATCAGGAAGAAAGGGCAAGTTGAAGTCGGCAGCCTTTCGTGCGCCTCATGCCACACGCGGCTGATGCCGGATGGCACGGTGATCAAAGGTGCACAAGGAACTTTCCCGTTTGATCCGGCGCTGGGTTTCAGATTCCGGAAGCTCCCGCCTGAGGCTGTGAGGGACGTGCGCCTGGGCAATTACCGCCTGTATGGAGCACCGTGGCTCAATCCTGACCCGCAGGCGCGCCTGCTCCAGATGTCTGCTGGCGAGATCGCCTCCGCCCATGAGGCCATTCCCGCCGGCGTAATGGCTCGCCACCGATCAAGCCCTTTCTTCCCGGTTCAGGTGCCGGACCTCATCGGCGTCGAGGACCGTCATTATCTTGACCGCACCGGTTTGCAGCAGCATCGCGGCATCGTGGACCTGATGCGCTACGCAGCGCTCAACCAGGGAGGCGACGATCTTGCCAGCTTCGACGGGTTTGTGCCGGATGGCCCTCCCGGCTTCAAGACGCTGCCCGCCCCCGACAAGCTGGATCCCCTCCGGACTCAGCCGGACCGATATAGCGACGAGCAACTCTACGCCCTTGCGCTTTATGTTTACTCCCTCAAGCCGCCGCCCAATCCCAATAAGTTCGATGCGCTGGCGGCGCACGGCCAGAAAGTTTTCAACCGCGAAGGCTGCGCCGGCTGCCACACTCCTCCGCTTTACACGAACAACAAGCTGACGCTGGCCGAGGGTTTCACGCCGCCGCCGGGCGCCGAAAAGAAGTACGACATCCTGCCCATTTCGGTCGGCACCGATCCGAACCTCGCGCTGAGGACTCGCCGCGGCACGGGCTACTACAAGGTGCCGTCGCTCAAAGGCGTGTGGTATCGGAGCATGTTCGGGCACAGCGGCTGGTGCGCGACGCTGGAAGACTGGTTTGACCCGCGCCGCACACGCGACGACTACGTCCCCACGGGCTTCAAACCCTACGGCGCAAAAACGTATGCCGTGAAGGGGCACCAGTTCGGTCTTAACCTTTCCCCTGGCGACAAGCAGGCGCTGATTGCCTTTCTTAAAACGCTGTGACACCTCAGCGCATAGCGCAGCGCAGAGACGCCGCGCTACATTGCTCCGCTCCAAATTCCCCGGTGGCGTCGGCTTTCTCTGGCTTACTCGACTTGTCGTAGAAGCGTATGGTGGGGGACATTCCGAGCGCCTCACATGCTAACGGTCAGATATGTCCTGATTGAGTTTTCGCGGGTGGCGACGACATCGCCGTTCATGTCGTCGCGCCCACCAGTCGGATCTCAAGGCATTCTGTCCATCGCCAGAATCGAAGAGTCTTTCAGATGGTAGAACCGCCAACTTGACCACTGCCAATCCCACGGCTGGCTTACCAGTCCTCGCTTCACGGGATTGTTATGCACGTATTGTGTCGTCGCCACCCGTGCATTTTCACGCCAACCAAGCGGCACAATCTTTACCATGCCAAGCATGGACCACCTGTCCCCTGTATACAATGTATCGCATCGATGCAAAACACTTTTTCCATCCCTGCACTCCGCCTTGGCTAAAATGATATACATTCGATGTGGGTTCGGAACCGTAGCGCCGCTGTCCCGGCGGCATTTGCTGCCAGAGCCTGCCTGGAGCGGAGCGAAGGAATGCCGGCGCTACCTCGGTTGCGACGCTCGAAACAGAGGTATTTTGCAGGGTGAGGAAAGGTTAGGATGACAAAAATTGTCCTCCGAGACGTTGTGGAAAATGGGTGCGCGGCTCGCGGTCTGTGCCCACCCGATTCGAGACCGGGAGAGGCGGTTCGCGTGAAAAAGAATGTTTAGGGGGGCAAACCCAAACTCGATAGAAAACAAAGGACGACTCGAGGACCAAACCCATTCAAAGCCATTAGTAAAACCATTGAATAATCAACTAAGGCAATTATTATGAGTAAGTTGCTTCGATTTCCGGGGCAAAGCCACACAATTTATTTAGAATCAGTGGATTATGGGTTGCGTGCAATGGGAATTGGGTTTGCCCCGGCAGTCTTCCAGAGACAGCACGCGGCCCAGGTTGTCCCCTCAGAACGAAAATGGGATGTGCCAGCTCAGCGGATGGGATGGTGGGATCAGGTCATCGGCAGAGCGGGGCGACAAAAATTGTCAGGAAAGGTGGCGTTGGGGTATTCAGCCCATACTGAAGCCCTGGGAGGCAGTACCGCCTCACTAAGAAGCCGGAAGGGCCAGAACCTACTCCTCACCCGGTTCGCTGTCCCAACGGAAGGTCGGGGTCTTAATCCCGCCGAAAAGAGAAGCTTACGTGATTTTCGGAACGAACCCTAAGAGTGTATGAAAACAAAGGATCGAGGTTTGGAACGAACCCTAAGAACCGATCTCTCGCCAGGTTCGCTGCCGGCTTGGTTCTTTGTAGCCTCGGCACCGCGCCGCCGCTAGATTCATCCTATGTCTGAGTTAAGGAAGGTCACGATTGCTTCGGGCTTACACAACCGGTCCTCGAACCACATTGAGGAATGCCGTATCTCGGAGGCGTGATGGGTATTGTGGTGAGGCGTGTGCAGGAAACGGTTGCGAACCTGGCGCAAGCAGGGCAAACTGAATTCAGTGGATCGGGCCTCGACCCGGCGTGGGGACTGGAAAGCCTTGCGGAGGCGATGGGATGCGATGGTCATGGAAAATCGGCAGACTTGCGGGCATTACGGTTTACATGCACGCCACCTTCCTGCTGCTGATTCTATTCATCCTCTTCACTGACCTTTATGAAGGTCACAGTCTGGCAGCGGCAGCGAGCGGCGTTTTCTTCATCCTCGTGATTTTTGCCTGTGTCGTTCTGCATGAGTTGGGCCATGCGCTGACGGCGCGGCGGTATGGGATCAAGACGCGGGACATTATTCTGCTACCCATCGGCGGCGTGGCGCGGTTGGAGCGCATGCCGGAAGATCCGAAGCAGGAACTGGTGGTGGCGCTGGCCGGTCCGGCGGTGAATGTGGTCATCGCCGGAGGACTTTTTGCGATCCTCACCGCGCTCGGCATCCATGCCGGATTCGAGAACGTGCGGTTGATGGGCGGCGATTTTGTGGAAAAGCTCATGGCCGTGAACGTGTGGCTGGCCGGTTTCAACCTGCTTCCCGCTTTTCCCATGGACGGCGGCCGGGTGCTGCGCGCCTTGCTTGCCACCCGCATGGAATATACACGCGCCACGCAATGGGCCGCTCACATCGGCCAAGCCATGGCTCTGGTTTTTGGCTTCATTGGATTGTTCAGCGATCCTTTCCTGCTTTTCATCGCCCTCTTTGTGTGGATGGGCGCGGACGCTGAAGCCTCAACGGCTCTCATCAAGACTTCGCTCGGCGGCATTCCCGTGCAACGGGTCATGCTGAAGGATTTCCAGACTCTCAAGCCGGAGGATACCTTGGCCCAAGCCGTCGACCACATTCTGGCCGGCTGGCAGCAAGATTTCCCCGTGGTTTTCGGCGACCACGTACTGGGTGTCCTTACTCGAGAGGACATGATGCGAACTCTGGCTAAGGACGGATCCTCCGCGCTCGTCCGCGATGTGATGCGCCGCGATTTTGACATCGCAGACTCGCACGACATGCTCGAACATGCCCTCAGCCTTCTTCACAAATCGCGTTCCCGCTCCGTCCCCGTCGAGCATGACGGCCACCTGGTGGGAATGCTCGATTTGAATAAGGTTGGGGAATTCATGATGGTGCAATCTGCCCTGCGCCGCGCTCACTCGTCCTCGGCGCCGGCAGGACGATAGCAATGCTGCGGCCCGGTTGCGAATGAAGTAAGATATAAGTTGAATTCGCGGCGTGAAGGGTTGCCCGGATTTCCATTCTTCGTTTGAACCCAAACTGATTTGGAGGCCACTTCCCATGACGAGCGAAAAACAAGATCGCCGCAAGTTCCTTGAGAAAATGGCGCTGAGCGTTGCCGGAGCCGGCGCGGCAGGCAAGCTGTTTGAAGGCGGGCAGAAATTGGCCGCGGCATCCAGCGGCGCGATGCCCTACCGCACGTTGGGACGGTCGGGTGAAAAGGTTTCAGCCATTGGTCTTGGCGGTTATCACATCGGAATCCAGAAAGAGGTGAGCGAGAGCATTCAGATTATTCGCACCGCCATCGATAACGGGATTATCTTCATGGACAATTGTTGGGATTATAACGGCGGCGAGAGCGAAATCCGCATGGGCAAAGGGCTGCGTGACGGATACCGCCAGAAAGTCTTCCTGATGACCAAGATTGACGGACAGGTGAAGAGCGTGGCAGCCAAGCAGATTGATGATTCCTTGCGTCGCTTACAAACCGATCACATTGACCTGTTGCAATTTCATGAGGTCATCCGGCCCACGGACCCGGAGCGCATCTTTGGCCCGGACGGCTCTATCCATGCGGCGATGGAAGCCAGAAAGGCGGGAAAGATCCGCTACATCGGCTTCACCGGACACAAAGATCCGGATATTCATCTCAAGATGTTGCACACCGCCTTCGCCCACAACTTTACATTTGACGCCGTTCAAATGCCGCTCAACATCATGGATGCCCACTACCACAGTTTTCAGAAGAAAGTTGTGCCAGTGCTGGTGGAACATAAAATCGGAGTGTTGGGCATGAAGCCGATGGCCAACGGCATTATTCTGGAGAGCAAGACGGTGACACCCATCGAATGCCTACACTATGCCATGAACCTGCCGACTTCAGTGGTGATCAACGGGATGGAGAGCCTGGACCGCGTTCACCAGGCATTGGAAGCCGCGCGCACTTTCAAGCCGCTCACTCACGAACAGATAGCGGTGTTACTTCAGAAAACGGCCGTTGCGGGCGCCTCCGGGAAGTATGAGCCATTCAAGAACACCCACCAGTTTGACGGTACGTATCACAACCCGCAGTGGTTGGGCTAACGAATTGCATGGGTGTGAAGGAGGTTTGACAAGGCGGAGAGTCAATCTTCCTTGATTAACAACGCCACTGCCTCCGCTTTCACGGCTTCGCTCCGTCCAATCTCGCCGATTCCCTCGCCGCTCTTGGCTTTCACGCTGACTTGATCCAACCGAATCCCGAGCGCTTTTGCCAAGCAGGTTCGCATTCGATCGATGTGAGGAGCAAGCTTAGGCTTCTCCAGGCTGATCGTTGCATCCACGTTCACGACCCTGAATCCGGTACGATCCAGCAGCTTGCAAACGTCAGTGAGGAAGCGAAGGCTGGAGGCATTGCGCCAGCGCGGTGAAGTGTCCGGGAAGTGGCGGCCGATGTCTCCCAGCGCCGCAGCGCCCAGCAGCGCATCGCAAACCGCATGAGTCAGGGCGTCACCGTCCGAATGCCCGAAAGAACCTTTGCCGAAGGGGATTTCAACTCCACCCAAAATCAGCTTTCTTCCCTTAACCAGCCGGTGAACGTCATTCCCAAAACCCACGCGGGAGGAAAACTTACCCGCATGGACTTGATCAGCGCCCTGGCTGCGCCCCGTTGTCTCGAAGCGTTGCGCGGAGTCTCTGCGGTTGGTCTTGGCGCTTCTTCGAATAGTTTTCACGCGGGACCGGGTGTGCTGATGGTGTCCGGCTGCCATAATCGCCCCCGTTCCTGGGCGATATAGAGCCGGGCCAGCGGCAGGTCGGAAGGCTTCGTGATCTTGATGTTGCGGTCCGAGCCCATAAGCACCGCTACCTTCCCTCCCAAGTGCTCAATCAAACTGGACTCGTCCGTTCCATGGTAACCCTCGGATCGCGATCTTTCGAAAGCTTCACAGATCAAATCATAGCGGAAAGCTTGAGGGGTTTGGGCGAGCGCAATGCGCTCGCGAGGAATGGTCCCCATAATCATCTGGTGCTCAACCTGTTTCACAGTGTCCACGGTGGGAACTGCAAAAATAGCGGCGCCGTTATTCCGTGCCGCGTCCACAATCCGGCGGATCATCTCCGGCTCGACAAAGGGCCGGACGGCATCATGGACGATCACAATTTCGGTTCCCGGCGGCGCTTGTTTCAGTGCCAGCCCCACCGTTTCCTGCCGTGTCGAACCCCCTGGTGTGATGTGGGGGGGGCTGGGGAACTTCTCGCGGTCAATTTCCGCCTGAGCCCGTGTCATCTCCTCCGGACGCAGCGCCAGCAAGATATCGTCCACGGCATCGGAGGCGATAAACTTGCGCAGCGTGTGGACAAAAATCGGCACGCCCTCCAGGGCAAGGAATTGCTTGGGCGTTCCGCTCCCCATGCGGGTACCAGAACCCGCGGCCGGAATAATGGCAAGCGTGCTCATAATTTAGATCAAGCAATCAGCACCCAGCCCAGGCCGTTTTTACTGTAGCTGACCGCGGATAGCTTCTTTACGAATTAATCATCTCAACCTTGGCGCGGTCGTCGTATTTGCCGAAGATCATCCGCCCCGCCGTGGTCTGCAGCACACTGGTGACGGCGATATCAATGGTCTTGGAGATCATTTTCCGGGCATTATCCACCACCACCATCGTCCCATCGTCCAGATAGGCGACGCCCTGATTGTACTCCTTTCCCTCCTTCAGGATGAAGACCCGCATGGATTCGCCGGGTAAGACCACTGGCTTCAAAGCATTGGCCAGGTCGTTGATGTTCAGTACCGTCACGCCTTGCAGTTGAGCGACCTTGTTCAGGTTGAAATCGTTGGTGACGATCTTTCCCAGGTAAACCTTGGCCAGCTCGATCAGCTTCATGTCCACGGCCCGGACCTGCGGAAAGTCATTTTCCACGATCTGCACATCCACCCCGCTCATCTTCTGTATTCGCTGCAGGATGTCAAGGCCCCGTCTGCCGCGGTTGCGTTTGAGCGCGTCCGAGGAATCCGCCACCATCTGCAGCTCGCGGAGCACAAACTGCGGAATGATCAGCGTCCCGTCCACAAATCCGGTCTCACAAATATCGGAAATTCTGCCGTCGATGATAACGCTGGTATCCAGAATCTTGGCTGAACCGCCCGTAGGCCGGTCCCCGGAAAAGAGTCCTCCCATGGCCGAAAGGTTCAGCAACTGTCCTTTGTCCGCGCCGATCACCAGGCCCACATAAGCCATGAGCATCAGGAGGGCTACTTGGATATAAGAGGCCGAATGTTTTTCGATTGCGGTTAGGCTCAGCAGATGGCTGATCATGAGAGCCGCAAGAATTCCGAGCGTTGAACCGGCTGCCGCGCCGATGAGTTTCGTCAGGTTAACCTTGCTCAGCCGCATCTCAAAACCGACAAAAAGCACTCCAAGGCACGCTCCCAGGATGGCCGAGCTCTCATGAGACCAATTGAACGGCTGCAGATGATAGGACGCCGCTGCGAAAACTAAAACAAAAAGAAGCCGGAATACAGCCATCTCCCAAGACATAATGACTACCACCTTTCATAGAAAACGGTTGGATATGGGACACTGCCGTCTTGCCATGCAGGCTCCCCCTCATAGTTGTGGTGAGTATAGCATCGAAAGGGCGTCCTAATAAACAGGTGTCAGGCGCATGTTAAGAAGTTGGCTTCAGCTGTGCAACTTTTAAACCTTCCGGGTTTGTTTCCGCTGACGCTGGAGAGAGAGAGTGTGTGTGTCGCTGGACCCTGTATCGCATCCGGATGCGGAGTGAACCCCACGCCGACACAAGAAGGTCTTCGAGCGATCGCCCAGAAGGAGGATTACGGCTGGGGGATAGCCCAATAAGCGTTAACCTAAGGCCTCAGAAGGCTCTTTGGAGACAAGCCAATGCCCCTAAAACGCGCCATTTTTGGCTGAAAATCCGCTTAGGTTAACGCCTATTGGGGAGAGCCCTTCACCAGGATCGAGGGTTCACCCCCAGCCCTCCTTCACCCTCTCTATCCGAGTTCCCTAATCCACACGGCGAAGATTGGATCCACAAAGAAATAAGACCCTTTGTAACGGCCAATGATGTCCTGCTCGCCGAGCGATACCAAGGCGGTTCGGACGCTCGAGGCGGGGCCCAAGCGGTATTCATTCCGGATTCGATCCGAGTAAAGCGCCGACTTGCCACGTGCCGCCAGCGCCTGAAGCACGGCCCGCTGGCGCTGAGCAAGCTGCTCCCACGCGCGCTCATAGTAATCCGACTGGCTCACGGCAAGTTGGCGAACGACGGTATCGACGTCGCTGCGATCGAGCGTCTTTCGGCCGGCGAGCTCTGCATGGTCCCAGAGCTCGTGGGCGATCCGCTGCACGTCGTAAGGGATCAGGTCCGAGGCTGAAAACAATCGCTCCAGCGTCCCGCCCCTAACGGTCCGGCCCCGTTCCCGGAATCTGGCCCGGATAAAATGCTCCCAGTCGGTAGGGTTAATCTTTTCGAGAAAGTAGCTCGGCCCCGATTTGTGGAAAGGACGGTCGGGAGCTAGCATTTGCTTTATCAGAGAGGGTTGTGACCCGGCAAAGACATAGCCTACTTTTGGCTGTTGCTGAATGGCACTGCGAAGAGCGGATTCAACTGACACCCCGTCAAACTGTGTAATCTGCTGGAACTCATCGAGGCAGATAACCATTTGGAAATTGCCCTTCTCGGTCATGCGTCCGGGGAGGGCAAATACCTCGGGAGCCAGCGGCTCCGGGTCGTCCCGCCGCCCGAAAGACAGCGTGATTTCCCCAGTCTGAAGGTCCAGGCCCGCTTGGGGCTTCACCTGATCCACGAATCGCTCCGCCCAATCCTTGACCTTCTGCCAGGGCCCGCCGGCCCGGATGACCTTTTCCGCGAACTTCTCAAGAAACTGCGTGTAGCTTGAATAGCTGCTCACCGGAATGGTCACGGTGCGAATTCCCTGCTTCTCCAACTGTTCAAAAACCATCCCCACCAAAGAACTCTTTCCGAAGCGCCGGGGCGAGAGCAGAAAGACCTTTTGAGCGTCCCGCAGATCCCGCGTCAGACGTCGAAGTTCCTGCTCCCGGTCCACAAACTGTGGGCGCTTGACGATTTCCCCGTAGACGAACGGATTGGCGCGCCTCATGGCAGCTCCCGTCTTCTGCGTAACGCTAACGTCCGCATCACCTATTGCGTTATATCACGTAACGCCAAAACGCGCAACCAATCCCCTGCGAGGTGCTCACGGTCTTGCGCCTGCCCTTTACGACCCACCCTCACTCCTCGTCGAACTGAACCTTGGGCGCAGAAGGCCAGATCCACTGGCACAAGCCCTATATTGCGAGCGGCGACGACGACATGCATTTCGCGTGCCGGCCTACATGCAGTTTCTGGCGCACTGGGCACGGAAGCTGTCGTGGAAGGAGGTGGCCGAATCGTTCCAGACCTCCTGGGACAAGGTGTGCCAAGCGGTGGAGTGGGTGGTGGGTTGGGGGCTGGCGCATCGCGAGCTGGGGCGGATGGGCGCGATCGGGGTCGATGAGATTCAATATGCCCAGGGGCACAAGTACCTGACCCTGGTATACCAGATCGATGCCCACCTCACGCGTCTGCTCTGGGTGGGCAAGGAGCGAACCGTTGAGACCTTCGAAGGGTTCTTTGCGATAATCGGGGTGGAACGGGCCGCCCCGATCGAGTTTGTGTGTTCGGACATGTGGAAACCGTACCGGCGGGTGATCCGGGAGAGGTGCGCGCGAGGAAGCGCGGACGATGGTCCGCGAGGGGCACGAGCCGCTGCGCAAAAAGGCCCGCTGGTGCATCCTGAAACGGAAGCAGAACCTGACGGCGACGCAGCGCTTCCGGCTGAGGGACCTGTTACGCTACAACCTGCGGACGGTGCGCGCCTACTTGCTCAAAGAGGACTTCCAGCAGTTCTGGGACTACAACTCACCCGCTTGGGCGGCCAAGTTCCTGACCGAGGGGTGCCGGCAAACCAGGCGCTCGCGCATCGAGCCGATGAAGAAGATCGCCCGCCTGCTCCGTGCGCACCGCGAGCTGATCCTCAATTAATTCCGGGCGAAAAAGCAGTTCTCCAGCGGCGTGGTGGAGGGTCTGAACAACAAGGTTAAAGTCACCATGAGAAAATCCTACGGCTTTAGAACCTTCCACATCACGGAAATCGCACTCTACCACTCCCTTGGCAAGCTACCCGAACCCCAACTTGCCCACAGATTCTACTGACGAGTCCCTTTTTAAAGTAGAATAGATGAGACTGGCACCTTTTATCGAGCGAGTGACGTATGACTACGATTTTGAGTCGGCCTGAACAGCGCGTTATTCTGCGCAACCTTTCCTGGGAAACTTACGAGCGCCTGCTGTATGAACACGGCGATGGCAGTTCACCCCGGCTCACGTTTGACCGGGGAGTTCTGGAGATTATGAGCCCTTCCGCAGAACACGAACGTTACAATCTGAGAATTGCTGACTTGATCGGGATATTGGCCGATGAGATGAACATTGAGGTGGAAGGATTGGGGGCGTCAACGTTCACGCGCGAGGATCTTGAGCGTGGGTTCGAGGCAGACTCGTGCTTTTACGTGCAGAACGTCGAACGGGTCCGCAACAAGGAGCGCGTCGATCTTGACATGGACCCGCCGCCGGATTTAGTAATCGAGATTGAGATCACAAGTCCCTCCATTAACAAACTGCCGGTCTTCGCGGAGTTTGGCGTACCAGAGGTCTGGCTCTACAACGGAGACCGCGTGGCCATTTTTCGGTTATCGCACGGTCAGTACGAAGGGGGGAAGGAGAGCGCGGTATTTCCAGGAGTCTCAGCGGTGATCTTGACGCAATTACTTCAACAAGGGAAAGCATTAGGAAGAACGGGCTGGCTAAGATTGACCAGGGCTTGGGCGCGCGAACGCTATGGAAATTCCCAGCGTTAATCTGGCAGTGATAAGCTGCTGCTCTCGAGATTGCCCGCCGATTGCGCATCAGGCGAACCTCCGTCCGCCGCATCCTGGCGAAGTAGCTCCCAATCGGCTCGCGCGACCGATCTTACGCACGCTTCCCGAAAGCTCACGATTCGTCAGACACTCATAAGATGTGCCACGGTTTCCGGGTCCCGGTTCTGTGTGCTGCCCTGCTCTTCCAGCCGGCCCCGCCGCATGACGTAGAAGCGGTCAGCAACAGACCATGCGAATTCGAGGTATTGCTCGACGAGCAGGATGGAAGTTTTCAACTCCTTACGGATCGCACGGATGGCCTCCCCAATTTGCTGCACAATGGAGGGTTGGATGCCTTCCGTTGGCTCATCGAGAATCAAAAGCCTGGGTTCGGAAACCATGGCCCTGCCGATGGCGAGCTGTTGCTGTTCACCCCCACTGAGCACCCCGCCTTTCCGTCTGCGCATCCCGGCGAGAGCCGGGAAAAGACCGTACACGTGCTCAGGAACCGTCCGGGAAGTGATGCTTTTCCCGGACGGGAGCGCCGCAAACCCAAGCCGCAAATTCTCTTCCACCGTCAAGTGTGGGAAAATGCCACGGCCCTGGGGAACATAGCCGACACCCCGGGCTGCCCGCTGGTGCGCTGGAAGTTTTGTGATGTCTCTCCCGTCCAACAAGATGCTGCCCAAGCGCGCGGGATGCAAGCCGACAATGGTTCGCAGCAAGGTGGTCTTTCCGGCGCCGTTCCGGCCCAACAGGGTAACGGCTTCGCTCGATCCCACGGTCAAGTCAATATCATGGAGGACGCGGCTTAGCCCATAAGCGGCGGAAACCCCCTTAAGCGTAACCACTGGAAACCTCCTCTACTCTTCCGAGATAAACTGCTGCCACCTGAGGATCGCTGCGGACCTCCTCCAGGCTCCCCTCTTTGAGCAGCCTTCCCATGTGGAGAACACTCACCGGAGCCTTAAGTTGATCCACAAAAGTCATGTCGTGATCGATGACAAGGAAACTATGACGGTCCGAAAGGCTGCGGATCAAATCCGCTGTCTGCGCGGCCTCCTGGTGGGTCATGCCGGCTGCCGGCTCATCCAGAAGGAGCAACTCCGCATCCGAGGCGACAACCATGCCCATCTCCAGCCATTGTTTCTGGCCGTGGGCCAGATGCTTGGCGAGCGAGTCCTTCTTTTCTTCCAGGCCAATTAAATTAAGGACTTTTTCCACCTGGATTCTAACGGCTGGCGTAACGCTGCGGTTCAAATTGAACCACCATTCCCGCCGGGGGCAAGCCGCAAGCGCAAGGTTCTCGTAGACCGTCAAGTTATCGAGGATGCCAGGAGCCTGAAACTTGCGGCAGATGCCCCGGCGGGCAATCTTGTGTTCATCGAGACGAGTGATGTTCTCACCCTTGAAGACGACCTCGCCCGCGGTGGGCTGGACGCGCCCGGTAATAGCATCCAGCAGCGTAGATTTTCCAGCTCCGTTGGGACCAATCAGAACCCGCACGGTTTTAGGCATCAGGGTAAGGCACATCCTGTCTAAAGCCTTAAATCCCTCAAACGAAACTGTTAGGTTCTCAACCCGAAGTAGTGGTTGGTTCATTCAACACCTCGCCCTTCCTCACAACTTTTCGCATAAGCGGCTGAAGCCACATGGAGGCCGCTTCCAGCAGTTTGTTCCGGCGCGCCGGGGCGGCGGAAGCGCAGCAAAATGCGGGGCCACGATTCTGCCAACCCACAGACGCCTTGCGGAAATACCATGACCACCAGGATGAATAGCAACCCCATGCCGAAAAGCCAGAGGTTGGGCATTGCGCTGCTGATCCAGTCCTTGCCAAGGTTGACTAATCTGTCTCTTATACACATCTGACGCTGCCGACGATCTTACGCGTGTAGAT
>CALCEB010000017.1 GCA_937900045.1 uncultured Acidobacteriota bacterium | reverse complement strand
GTTTTACGGAACGTCGGAGAATGCGGTCAAGACCCAAATATGGATCGCTGTGTTTGCTCACGTGCTCGTCGCCATTCTGAAAAGACGGCTCGACCTGGGGCTCAGGCTCTACAAGATTCTGCAGCTTTTGAGTGTGACGGCATTTGAAAGAACCCCAATTTTACAGGTGCTTTCCGGCGTAGACGACGAAGCTCACCCGCACGATCCCAGGTGGCAACTGAATCTATTCAACTTACGATGGGACCGCAATGTGATGCACTCATTATGGGAACTTCAATAGTTCGGAACCTTACTTCCATCCTACAATAGGAGAATGATGAAGAACGGAACAGCAGGGGTGGATTTCCTGAAGTCTGTTCCCCTGTTTGCTGACCTTTCTGAGGTGGAGTTGGCCTTCTTGGCGGAGCGTGTATGCCGCCGCGAATATGAACCGGGCACGCTGATTTTTTGCGAAGACGATCGCTGCGATGGTCTCTACGTGATCGAGATGGGGGAAGTCAAGGTATTTAAGACTTCTCCGAGCGGTCGTGAGCGGGTACTGATGATCTTTGGAGCCGGCAGTTCGCTGGCCGAGTTGCCGATTTTTGACGATGCGCCTTATCCTGCCTCGGCGGCCGCGGTGACTGGGGCGGCGCTTCTTCATATCAACAAGAAGGATATTTATGAGCTCTGCCGCCAGCATCCGGACGTAGCGCTGAAGATTCTCAGGGTTATGGGCTCCAGGCTGCGCAAGCTGGTGGAGATCATCGAGGAACTATCGTTCAAGAGCGTACGTCACCGCTTGGCGGCGCTGCTCTGCCGGATGGCTGACAGCAAGGGGCACGCGACCCGAGGTGGCACGGAATTTACGCTCCCGTGCACTCAGGAGGAATTGGCGGCCCAGGTGGGCACGGTTCGAGAGCTTGTTTCGAGGAACCTCCGGCGCCTTCAGATCCTGGGGGTTCTCCGGCTGAAAGGCAAGTCGGTTATTGTGACCGATTTGACCGCTCTTAGGGCCGAGGCGAAACGCTGGGAGTAGGACGCCACCGAAGGAAGCCCCGGCTTGCCCCCGCCCGAATCAGGCGGAACCGAGAGCAGGCATTCGCAAACTGCGGGTGCCGCGGGCTATTGAAAGGTTCATGATCCGCCACAATCCAACCCCCCACCAAGCCAGCCCCACCAACTCCATGAAACCGGTAAGGCCGATCAATGCATAGGAGGCGCCGGGATAAAAGTCCGTGAGGATTTGCAGCGACACGCGCCCCGCGCATCCCAGATTCAACAGGATGAACGGCCCCCAGAGGGAGGTGATCTGGTTCGAGTCGATGCCCGCCAAAATGGGAACCACGCGTGAGGCAACCCCGATAATCATCAAGCTTATGAAACCCACCGTGAGCGCATGGAGATGCGCGCCCCACCAGGCATGAGAAAACGCCTGATGCATCACGGCCCCGTAAAGCGGAGTCAACGGCATCATGGCCAGGGCGATCAGGAGCCAGACGTAGGCGGCGCGGACGAACTTCCAACTGCGGTCAGATTCTGCGGGCCTGGTGAAGATGCGAAGCTGGCGAACCAGCATCACTCCCCATACGGTTGCCAGAAGGTTTGCAATTTCCAGGGTCAACGCGAAAAGCGGGTTGCCGGTCGCGAACAAGGCCACGTAGCTCACCACGTCCAGCAGCAGGCTGCTGTTCATCAGCCAGAAGATGGCTCTCTGACGATCATGCCTGGGCCGCCCGAGGCCGTACACCACCGGGACAAAGCGCTGGCTGACCCCTGCGATGATCAACACCGCAAACCCAAGCAACTGCACGTCACGCAGTGGAAGATCCAACAGCGCGATGCGGTAAACCAGTTGGCTCTCATTGGCCGCCGTGGCCTGCGCGAAGAAAAAGACGGCGCTGAAAACGGCGGCCGCCAGGAACCAGAAAAGAGCGGCAAAAATGAATTTCTCATACGGGTTATGTGGTTCCATGGACCGGCCGGCTGTTTTTAGAATGATCACCACGAAAAGAAAGATCGCCGCGAATTCGGAGCTGGCGGAAAGGGCGCCCAGGCCCATTGCGGCCGGGCCGCGGTGGAGCATCTCGGCCGCCACCCGCGCGGCAATTCCGCTCACCATCAAGTAAAAGGTAAGGTTGGCAAGGCTGGGCCGCCACAGGGTTGTGTACTTGAAGCGGGGAAACGACTGGTAGGCGAATCCCATCACAAGCAATCCGACCCAGCCGAAGATCATTGCATGAGCGTGGGCGTGGATGGCAGGGATCAGGCGGGGCTGCAACAGGTCTTTTCCCAGCGAAATCTGCAACAGGCTGACGGCGCCCCAGAACGCTCCGAGCGTCAGAGCGATGGCAATTCCGGCCTTGAAGAAGCGCCGGTAGATGGTGTCGGCCAGCGTTTCGTGGTACTCGTAACCCTGCGGTGCGGGCTTTTCGATTTCTCGATTGAGGTCGCAAAGCAAACCGTCCAGATCAACCTGGTGGACACGGGCAAAGAAGCCGAGCGTTTCGGCAGGTCCGTGCTCGCCTCCGCAACCCTTCAGCCCATGTTGGTCAAATATCTGGCGGGCCGTGGGGTGGCGTTTCAGAATTTCTGCGATGCTGGTGGATGCGGTAATTCTCTCCATGTCTGTTTTCTTCAAAATCGATTCCGCTTCCCCGCTCATCGATGCGCAGCGGCCTCCGCCACCAGCCGGTCCATCATGGTGTGCAGCCGCTGGTGCGTTCCCTCGCCGATTTCCTCAACTTCCAGGCGGTCAAACTGGCGCCCGAGTTCTTCCTGTTCGGCTGGTGTCAGAACGCTTTCCGCCATGCGAAACAGGACGTTGTTCTCCTTCTCGATGTGCTGCCTGAGCAGGCGGGCGTACTCCCGCGCCGAAGCTGCCCAGGAGGGTGAGGCCTGCGCCGGATCTCTGCGGTAAAGCTCAAGAGCCTCGCTCATCTGGCGAATCAACTGCCGGCCCCGCTCGTGTTCGCTCTCCATGACGGCAATCGGACCGCCTTCGCGCGGAATCCCCTTGCTTTCAAGCATCGGAAACAGGAGTCTTTCTTCTTTGCCGTGGTGGCACTGATCGGCAAAGATGCGGAGAAATTCAAGCTGCTCTTCAAGCGCTTCCGGGCGGACCGGGCGGCAGGTCTCAAGCTCGCCAGCGGTTTGCTCAACCACACCCAACATGTTGAGGATCGCTTCGTGCTCGTGGCGCAGAATCTTGGTTGCTTCAGCCATATGGATGCCTCCGTAGTTATACAATTCCAAAGAATGATAAAGTCTGGCAAAGGGGCTCGCTATGACTTTGGTCACAGAATACCCGGAAGGTTTTGGGTGTGATAGAGGTCATGGAGGCAGGCTTCGAGGTTGAGGATGGTTGGAAGTGGCGGCGGCAAAGCGCACCCGACTAAAGCAATGTTCATGGCTTCCATCATGGTCAGTGGAGAGTTGCCCGAACAGTGGCGGGCCGCCTATGAGCATGACCGCCTCTCTGCAGGTGATTACGCCGATCCGGGGCCGGAGCGGCGGGCCGCCAGGGCTCTAGCCGCGTTCATAGCGGCGGGGCTGGCTTTTCTGGCACTGCCTGGAACACTGCTTGGAGTTTGGAACCTGATCGAGATCGCATCGCACCGGGCCGCCAACGCGGCCAGCGTGGCCTGGATCCAGGCGCACGGGCAGGCTCAGTTACTCGGCTGGGTGGGAAGCTTCATTCTGGGCATCTCGCTCTATGCCCTGCCCAAATTCCGGCACCGGCCGCTCAGGAATTTCGGTCTGGTTTGGACGGTCTGGGTTTTGTGGACGATGGGCGTAGCTTGGCGGTGGTGGGTTGGAGTGAGCGTTCGCGGCTGGCGCGTCGGGCTGGTGGCCTCGGCGCTCATGGAGCTTGCGGCCTACGCATTAACCCAGCGCATCTTGCTGTTCTCGCCGGAGCGCATCGGCGAAGGCAAAAACAGCCGGAGAAAGCCTCACGATCTCGGCTCCTGGCTCGGTATCGTTGGTTTCGGCGCCTTGGGCCTTGCTCTTACGTTCAACCTGGGCATCTCGATTATGGTGGCCCTGAAAGCTGCGACTCCCGTCTATCCTCCTCGGTTAGACCGCGCATTCCTCATCGTGGCGCTGTGGGGATTTACCGTCCCCGTCGCCTGGGGGTACAGCACACGCTTCGTGACGATTTTCCTGGGGCTTCACCCGCCTGACCACGGGGCGGCGTGCAGGCTGGGCCTGGGGATCGTTGCCATCATCGTCTGCGCTTTGGCGCGCTGGTTTCTGCTGGCTGACGCCCTCATTTTGATGGTGACGATTTTGGCCATTCATGCCCTTCGCGTCTTGCGGCCTTCAGTTCGACCTCCCAAACTTGCCGGCGTCTACCGGCTTTATCCGCAATTTATCCGGCTGTCCTATGCATGGCTGCTGGTAGGAGCCGTGCTCGGCCTGGCGGCGGACATCTGGGGAAAAGAAGCCGGCCTCGGCGGGGCTTCCCGGCACGCCGTGACCGTCGGCTTTGTCGCCACGCTGATTTTCGCCCTTGCGCCGCGCTTGTTACCTGCTTTCCTCGGCGGCCGGGAGTTGTACCGTGTAAAGCTGATGGCCGCGAGTCTGTGGGCTTTGAGCATGGGCTGCCTGTTGCGCGTCTCAAGCGAGGCGATTGCCTACTCCGCGGGAGGGTGGGCCTGGCATATTCTGCCGGTCTCGGCGATGCTCGAGCTGGCGGCTGTGCTGGTGTTTGTCTTCAACATGGCCATAACGCTGGGGCAAGCACGTCCTGCTTGGTTGGAACCGTCGGGCGTGACCGCCCGGCTCCCCGTTTATTGGTATGTCACAAGCTTTCCAGAAACTCGGAAAATCCTGGTCGACGCGGGTCTGAAAGCGCTAAGCCAAGTCAGGGAGCCGCCGCGCTCGCTGACGCTGGAGGAAGCAGCGGCCGCTGAAGGCGTGGACCTGCAGGAAGTTCTGCGTCGCTTGCAAGGCTTTTTCAGCCGCCGCCAGCCGCGTTCTCGCGCCAACGGGAGTGACATGCGGGCAACCACATAATCTCAACCGGAGGAGATGCCAATGAGTGATCATTCCCATCGCTTTGCCATTGCGGATGAGCAAACGGTGCAGTTTTATCTTGACAAATTATCGGCTGGAGTCCACGACAAGCCCGCCGGCAGTCGCAGTTTTCAAGCAAGCTCCAGATCGCAGCATGGGCCGCAATAGAGGGTGGCGCTACCTGGGAAGCGCTGGCCGGGTAGAACGCGAAAGAACAATGCAACATGCTTTGACCGTTCCAACCAATGCGAGAAAAAAAGGAGACGCGATGATGGATGGAGGTAAAAAGAGAGAGCTGCTCGTTTCCAAAGGCTGGGTGCAGGCGGTGCTGATTGTTCTGCTTTTTGGTTTCACCGTCCTGGGCATCCTCGCCTACCGGACCTACACCGGCGAGCCGCCGATTCCCCAGAAAGTTACAGACCCAAGCGGGACCGTCCTCTTCACGGGCAAGGACATCATCAAGGGACAGGAAGTGTTTTTGCGCAACGGGCTGATGGAGTACGGTACGATCTTCGGCCACGGCGCTTACCTCGGTCCCGATTTCACCACCGACTATCTGCACCGGGCCGCGCTGCTCTCGATCCAGTTTTATGGCGGCGCGCAGTCGGATCGCGCCCGCCAGCAAACGATCAATGATTTCAAGACGAACCGCTATGACGCTTCGGCCGGTGTGTTGCAATTTACCGTCGCGCAGGTGGCCGCATTCGAGCGGCTTCAGGGGCATTATGCCCGATTCTTTGGCCAGCCGGACACCAAGTACGGACTTCGCCCGCGAACCATTACCGGCGCGGAACAGATTAGAAACCTGACAGCGTTTTTTGCTTGGTCGGCTTGGGCCTCGTCTGCTTTGCGGCCAGGGCTGCCCTACTCCTATACCAACAATTGGCCGCCGGAATCGCTGGTGGATAACCACCCGACGGCGGACACGCTCCTGTGGAGCGTTCTATCGCTCATTGCGCTTCTCGGAGGAATCGGTGTGCTGCTGGCGGTCTTTGGCCGCTGGAATTTCCTCGGCTGGCACGGGCGCGAGCAACAGAGTGTGTCTTTCCGCCCGCCGGATGAAGTGAATCTGACGCCCGGCCAACGATCAACGGTCTGGTTCTTTCTGGTCATGGCGCTGCTGTTTCTATTGCAAACGCTGCTGGGCGGCGCCACGCAGCATTATCGCGCTGACATTTCAAATTTCTTCGGACTCGACCTGGCTCGTATTTTTCCCTATAACATCACACGCACGTGGCACATCCAACTGGCGATTTTCTGGGTTGCTACTTCATTCCTGGCGGCGGGGATTTTTCTGGCTCCTATGGTTGCGGGGCGCGAACCGCGGCGGCAATCATGGCTCTCCTATGGTTTGCTCGGAGCGCTGGCCATTGTGGTTTTTGGCAGCATGGCGGGAGAGTACGCAGGCATTGAGGGCTGGATCCGCCGTGACTGGGCCTGGTTTGGCGATCAGGGTTTTGAATACCTGGACTTAGGCCGCTTCTGGCAAATCCTGCTCACACTGGGACTGGTCTTCTGGGTAATCATGCTCTTTCGTGGCCTGCGCAGCCGGTTGAAGCAGGACCACTGCGGCAATATGCCCTGGCTTTTCTTCTTTTCCGCGCTGACGATCCCGACGTTCTACGCCGTAGGATTGCTGGCTCAGCCGAGTAGCGAATTCACCACCACGGATTTCTGGCGCTTCTGGGTGGTTCACCTCTGGGTTGAGGACTTTCTCGAGCTCTTTACCACGGTGATGGTGGCCTACATTTTTGTGCTCCTGGGCGTGGTGAGCGAGCGTGTGGCGCTGAACATGATTTACCTCGATATCCTGCTCTATTCGGCGGGGGGCATGATCGGCACCATGCACCATGTTTATTTTTCCGGCGAGCCCGCAGTCCATATGGCGCTTGGGGCATTCTTCTCAGCTGCGGAGGTGATTCCTCTCACGTTTCTGACTATC
This sequence comes from uncultured Acidobacteriota bacterium, assembly GCA_937900045.1. Classification (GTDB taxonomy): domain Bacteria; phylum Acidobacteriota; class Terriglobia; order UBA7540; family UBA7540; genus CALCEB01. The sequence continues at coordinate 10,752 of CALCEB010000017.1, read as the reverse complement.
GAGGCTTGGAGCTTTTTGCAACTCGGCGCACAACAAGGCGCGCATTCGCGGCATCCGTTTCCTCACTTCTGGGCGGTGATGTTTCTGGCCGCTGTGGGCTTCTGGAACTTCCTCGGAGCGGGCATCTTCGGCTTTTTGATCAACCTGCCCATCGTTTCCTATTATGAGATCGGCACGGCGCTCACACCGAATCACGGCCACGCCGCCATGATGGGCGTTTATGGAATGCTGGCCGTGGGGCTGGCGCTCTTTTGCCTGCGTTACGCCATCCCCGAAAAACAATGGTCGGACCGCGCGGCGAAGATTAGCTTCTGGTCGCTGAACCTTGGCCTGGCTTGGATGGTGTTTGCCTCGCTTTTCCCGCTGGGACTCCTGCAGTTGTATCACTCTGTGCGTTATGGATACTTTGACGCTCGCTCACTGAAATATCTATCCAATTCCACCAACGCCCTCATTGAGTGGCTGCGCCTGCCGGGCGATACGCTCTTCATCGTGGGCGGAGTTCTTCCCGTGCTCTACCTCGCCTGGCTTGGGGTTCGCTCCCCTAAAAAGCACAGTTCGGAGATAGAAGCCGGCGAGACACTCTTTACGGAAATCACCGGGGCAGTGGAGAGCCGGGGATGATTCGTGGCGTTCACATTCAAGTACTGATGGCGGCGGGGTACGCTGTGTTTCTCGCCGTGGCCGCCCTGGCTCTGGAACTGCTGGCACGCCATTCGCACCGGCGGTCGAAGCAATTTCAAGTGGCCGGATTCCACTACCACCCGCAGCTTGACGCGTGGGAGTGCCCTACAGGCAAGCGCCTGCCGCGTGCCGAATCTGATCCGGCGCGTCGCCTCGTCGTTTACCGGGCGCCGGCCCATGTGTGCAATCGCTGCCATCTCAAATCCGACTGCACGGATTCCGATCAAGGCCGCGAAATCGAGCGGCGTCTCGATTCGTGGCTCGATTCGGAGATCCGGCGATTCCATCGCGGCCTCTCGCTGGCGCTGGTCTTTCTGGCCGCGCTCATCCTGGTGACTGAAATCTTCTTCCACAAATTTTCCTCTGATCGCGACCTGCTCTGGACCGTCCTTGCCTTGATGATCCTCTTGGCCTCCCGGCTGGCAAAGCCGATTTTTAAGCACAGCGAGGATGTTGCCGAAAAGGCGGCCGGAAGAAGCCTTTGACTTAGTGAAGATCAAATTTTCGGCAAGGTGAGCTGCGCCGGGACGTGGCAAGCGAATTTAGCGCCCGCTAACCCGAAGCTCCTCAACCGTCCGGAGAGTATTCCGCTGATTCCCGGAGGAATAGCACCAGATTCACTTTCCGGCTACTGAGAACAAGCTGAGCAACTCGTACGCCCGGGCCTGTAGCGGGGGGCCTCAGGTACCTGTCGGAACGTCGGGTTCGAGTCCCCCAGGCGCTTCCATCGCGGGATTTCACTGGCCGTGCTGTTTATGGCAGTCGCACTGCTCGTCATTGAGGCGTCCCGATTCTCTCACCCTCCCGCCATTCTTCTCCTCATGATGTTACTCGCACCCATCGGCGTTGTAGCCGTACGGCTCTTTTTGTCCTTCCGGAACCCTGAGCCTTAGCGCTCTCCCATTTCGCAATTCCATTATTGCGCAGACACCTTGGCGGGCTGCAGTCCCTCGACGCTTAGCGTCCGTCCCAAAAACGGCGCTTTTCGTCCACGCAACAGGACATTCCAGTAAAGCCAGGGCAGGCCATATTTCTTCAGCAGCCACATGTCGTAACGCTCCTTAAAAGTATTGATCCATGGAATGCGTGGCGAGGGCTTACCTGAGTAATCGAGCTCGCAAAGTAACATGCGCCCGTAAGCGGTGACGATGGGGCAGGCGATATAACCGTCGTATTGTGCCTGGGGCTCCTTGCCTTGCATGACGGAGAGCAGGTTCGTGACGGCCACCGGCGCTTGACGCGAAGCCGCTGCTCCCGTCTTCGCATTCGGACTGCCTGCCACGTCGCCAACCGCAAACACATTGGGATAATTCACGTGCTGGAGTGTATGTTTGTTCACTTTGACCCAGCCTTCCTCTGGTTTCTGGGGGTCGGCCAGCGGACTTTGCCGGATGAAGTCCGGAGCGCTTTGAGGAGGAACCGCGTGCAGGATATCGTACGGTATGGTGAGCCGCTGGCCACCGGGGTCATTTTTGAGCTGGAACACGGCTTCTTTCTTATCGGGAAGAATTTCCACAAGTTCGTGATTGAACTTCGCGTCCACACCGTATCGCTCCAGCACCTGATTCAGCACGGCGGCGTATTCCTTGGCGCCGTAGATTGTGGGTGTGCCGGAACCATAGATCACCCTCGCGCCGCGCAGGACGCCCTTTCGTTGGAAATAGTGGGCCGCCAGATACATGATCTTCTGGGGCGCGCCGGGGCACTTGATCGGCGTGCCCGGCATGTGAAACAACGCCGTGCCTCCCTTAAAGTTCCGGATTAGCTCCCAGGTCTTCGGCGCGAGCGCGTAGGCATAATTGCTGGAAGCATCCCCTCTCCGGATCGCTTCTGTCAGACCGGGGATCGCGCCCCAGTTGAGCTGTGCGCCTACCGCGACGATGAGGAAGTCATATTCCACCGTCGTCCCCAAGTCCGTCTTCACCCGCTGGCCCTCGGGATCGATTTCAACAGCCCGCTCCTGAATCCACTGAACTCTTTTGGGAATATAACGGGCTTCGCTTCGGGCGCTGGTCTCTTTCGCTACCACGCCGGCGCCGACGAGAGTCCAAATGGGTTGATAGAAGTGCCGCTCCGATGGTTCGAGAATTGCAACATCGTCTTGGCCAACCTGATGAAGCAGGCTGGCTGCGATTATGCCCGCCGTTCCACCGCCGACAATAACGATTCTCCGGTGCAGCCTGCGCTGATTGCTATGAAACTCCATATAATCCTCCTTTAAACGAGTCTAAATTTTGAATTGAAAATGGAAAGATCCGGCGCAAGTCCGGATGGCCTTGGGTGGGAGCTGACTTGGTTTTATTGCTTGGGACGACTTAAGACGAGAGGTTCAGCTCACACTGCGGCGATTGGGCGGCAACAACACATGAACCCGCTGGGTGAATTAAACATGACGAAATGATACCACATTTGGGGCAAGCCAAGGGTAGCCGCGATAAGCCGCAATGGCAGTCTCCGGTCAGGGCGTGCTACAACCGCCTCAGTCTGCCTCGAATTCACCAACAGAAGAAATGGCCGCATCTTGAGTCTGGGACTTACACAGCATCCTCGGCAGACCAGCGTTTGGGGTCATAAATACAGCAGGGTTCCTGAAAGTGAGGGTCTCCGCTCAGGGCGTAAGCCCGGGCGCGCGAACCGCCGCAGATCTCGCGGAACTCGCACCAACCACACTTTCCCTTTAGCTGGGTTGTATCTCTCAGCGCCACGAACAAGGGGGAGTTTCCGTAGATTTCAGCTAAGGATTTCTGACGGATGTTCCCACCCGGCAGCGGCAGAAAGCCGCTGGGATAAACCTCCCCGGCGTGCGAGACAAACACAAAACCCTTCGCGTCGTTAATGCCCTTGATGGCGCGAGGAATTCCATCCGGGCCGGGCCGGGCAAGCGCGGAGGATTTAAGCCACAGAGGGCCGCGGGCGGCTTTGGAAATCTCTTGCGGAGCCGCTATCCTTTCTTGTAATCGCCTCTGGAGGACATAGCGGCGATAATGCATGGCTTCCGTGGTCTTGACATCGAACGCCACACGGCATGAGAATTCGTAGAGCTTTCCAAAGAGTTGCTCGAACTCCTCCCCGGAGAGAAGGTCCGCCACTTTCCCCCGCCCCAGGGGTACCAAAAAGAAAACGCTCCACAGCACGATGTCAAGGGTCTCTACCCGCTGCGCCAACGAATCAAAATCTGCGAAGTTATGCCGTGTCATGGTGGAGTTGATTTGGACGGGCAAGTTCAATTCGTGAGCCCACTGAATGGCTTGGAGCACGCGGTCGAAGGAACCCGCCACCCCGCGGAACGCATCATGGATAGGAGCGGATGACCCGTCCAAACTGATGGCCAGGCGAGCCAATCCCCGCGCCTTAAGCTGAGCCAGGGCGTCGCGCGTCAGCAAGGGTGTGGCGCTGGGCGATAAGGACACCCGCACGCCGAGATTCGTCCCATATTCAACCAAGTGATAAATGTCGGGCCGCTTGAGCGGATCGCCTCCCGTCAGCACAAACACGGGCACGCTCAATTCCCTCACTTGACGAATCAACCCCTCTCCCTCAACCGTGGAAAGCTCGAGCCGAGAACGCTGAGGCTGCGCGCAGGCACGGCAGTGCAAGCAGGCAAGGTCACAAGCCTGCGTGACCTCCCAGATCACGATGAAGGGACGCTGCGGAGTTTCCCTTGTGCTCGGCATTGTGCCCAATTCCGTTGTATGAAGCCCCGGCATACACATGTCATGTTACCTTTCGTCTCTAACTTTGTCTGTGACGCACGTCACAATCCTTCGGGCGGCGTGGAATCCTCCAATGCACTAAATCCCAGAATCGCATGTAACCCAAGACTGCAACTCTTTGAACATGTTGGCGCGAGCAGGTAGTATCCAAACGGCAGCGCTTCAGAGCCCTATTTTGAAAGAGAGGGTCAGAAGTGCTGCAAAGATCAACGCATGCGCTAACTCCCCCTTGCCCAGACGCCGGATCTCGAGAGGCCGGCCATCAGGGAGAAAGGCCAAGATTGCTCCGCGCATCAGTGTCGGCACGAACGCAATCAGCGAACCGGCCGGAATCAAACCGATTCGCCATAACACCCCTAGACAGGTGGCCGTCACAATTTCGCTTCCCAGAAAGAACCGTTTGCCAACAAGCTTCTTCTTGCGGTTGTCCGCACGTGACTCGTGGATGCGGAGTTGCACATAGAGGATTTGGTTGGTTGCAAAAAGCCAATTCGCTGCCCACAGGATCAGGGCTAATCGGTCCATCCGGCCCGAGGCTAAGCAACGAGCCATCGCAGCCGTCGCGGTCAGCCCGAGCGCGCCCGTGAGTTGTGCCAGAAGGCGCATATAGCGCCCCCTCCGCTTGATCACGGCTTGAACGCCAAAAATGTCAGCCGCCACCATCCCTACGACATAGAAACCAGCAGGCGCCCGGTCTGCGACCACGCCAAGCCCAACACCTGCAATCGCACTGAAGGCAACTGCAAAAAGCGCCATCCAGTGCAGTTCGGAGGTGGTGCGCGGGCGGAAGGGCGAATCAGGGGAAAGTGCGTTCTCGACGGGCGTGCGCGCGCAAAACAGGGCTACTGCGGCCGCCATCAGCCAACCCTCGCGAGCGAGGGCTGGCGCTGACGACGCTCCCACCGTTGTTCCGGTCAGCAACGACACGAACAGGATTCCCCATGCACCGTGTTCACGGGGCCAGACGAGCGCCCAGCGCCTTGCTGGAGGAATATCTCGCCATAGTGTAGTCCACGTTGCCATATCTGCCTAAAAAGCGGCCGCGCCTTAGCCGCCGCACTTCGCGCTTCCTCTCACCTGCCCATGGCATCAAAGCGCTGGTCTGAGCATCAGAAGCACCACTCGCTACCGAGCCAGTTGCGGCTTCATCTGAGCAATTCGGTGACAGGTATTCCCTTTGGCCCTGGGTTCGTTGGTTTGGAGTCCACCAACTTGATGAACCCACCCATTTTGCCTCTGCGTCGCCGCCACTGGTCTACCAATCTCCTGCGAGCGGCACATGACAGAACCCGGCCGCGAACCAGACTGCGGCGCTCCTACAGTGGAACGCGGGCGACAAAGGCTGACATGGCCGCTTATGGGACAAATTGCTTGGGGTGAGGACGGGTGTGGCTCAGGTCGTGATCCTCTAGAATCTCAAGATGGCTGATGACCTCCACACGTGCTCCCATTGCTTGTTGAATCTTCTCCTCAATCCTTGTAGCCACAGCGTGAGCGCATTCCAGAGCAATCCCCTTGTGAAAGAGGAGATGGAATTCGATCCAAACTGTATTGCCGGCATTGCGGCATCGCAGTGCGTGAAAACCGATCTGATCGTCGGAGGTGATTTGATCCAGTAATCTTGTGAGCTGTGACTCGGTCGCGGGATCGGCTTCGTCCATTAATCCGCCAATTGACCGGCGCATCAGCTTTTGGCCTGACCACACGATATTTAGAGCAACTAGGATGGCAACCAATGGATCCCAATCTGCCCAGCCTGTCAGGTGTGTTAGACCAAGGCCTGCGATCACCCCAAGGCTCGTCCAGCAATCAGTTAATACATGCCTGCCATCAGCTTCCAGAATTAGAGAGTGGTACTTTCTGCCCGCCTTCAGAAGATAGCCCCCCAACACAGCGTTAATGACGCCAGCGGCCAGGATTAGCGCAGCACCCTTCCCTAAATTGTCTGGTTTGGCTCCGGCAATCCACTTGTGAACTGATACGGAGATAACGTATGCAGCCGCCAGAATAATCAAAAGGCCTTCGAGACCCGCCGAGAAGAAGGCAATTTTGTCATGACCGTAATGGTGGCTCTGGTCGGGAGGTTTCCAACTCAAGCGCAGGCTGTAAGCGGCGAATGAAACCGCCAAAACATGCACCACCGATTCGGAAGCGTCTGAGAGGACTGCCGCAGAACCGGTCAGGCAATAGGCAAGGACCTTCGCGCAGAGCATGAAGATACCTATCACCAGCGAAAGGCGCATGGGCAGGTTCTCTGGATATCCTGTTCGCGAAAATGTCTCTCCGCTAATCATGATGATATCGATTCACGTCGGCCACCCGCCCCAAGGTGTGGCATCGTGCCAGTGGAAGGTGAGCGGCAATCGCTTCCCGTGTAGTAGTCCAAACCGCTTTCGGAGAAATGACCAATAAGCCTGACTCTGCAATTCCGAAACGAAGTCCTTCCACGGATGGGTGACCTCCGCGTCAGAAGACCGGCACTGGAGGGCATAGCGGCGGTGGCTTGTCTGCCCGTACGCGCGTTCCTGCCCGTGCTGGCGCTCAAAAAGAGTGATATCAGGCGGAGTCTCCACAAGGCGGTGAATTCCATCGCCGGTTAGAAAGCCGCACAAACGGAGCCACGGATAAGGCCAGCAACGCTGGAACATCCCGGGATCAACATTGCCAAGGCATTTTTCATTTGCGCACACAGTTTGAGCCTCCAGTGAGCCAACGCCGGTCCTCGCCGAATCTTGGCATTGGGCGGAACTCCATTCGAAACCGTTGAGTCTTGCACCAGAACCATTCAAGCTATGCTGGCTTATGGAGCACGACCAGCCACCTCTGCAGGACAGCCCAGGTTTGAGGGGCGGGAGGTACTGCCACGGAGATGCGGTCACGGTAGCGCCCCAGCGCCTTCCCAAAAATTCCCAGGGAACATGGCTCGGCTTGTGTCCCTTCGGCGACCACGATTTGCAGGGAAGCGTTGTTACCTCGCAACTGACTTCGGATGCCCGCCGCCAACCACCGGGCGCTGGCTGTGTCCAACGTGCCTTCCAATCTCACCCTCACGCCTGCCAGAGCGCGCTCGATTCTTACGTGCAGAGGCCCGAATTCAGCCGTCGGAAGTGCCCACAACGAATTGTGGTAGGTGCGGCGATTGAGAGACGGATGCTGGAAGCGGTCATGGTTCAGGGTGAACCGCGTCCAAGCTGCCGCTACTGGCGAAAGTGCCGCGAGGAACCGGCGTCTAAGGGTAGGAGGACCGAGAAGACTCTCGATCTCCTGCCTCAGTTGCGAAATGGCGCCGGCGTTCGGCGCTTGTTTCTGGGCAACCGGGAAGATGGGATACGCCGTGCGGATTTCTTCTGCCCATCGGGCCGCTTTGGCACGCAAGTAGGCTGAAGTTGAGTTGCGGTATTTCTTCCAGCCCTGGAACCAGACGTTCACTGATCTTACGATGGACGGTCCCAAAAGGCGGAAGTCCGTTTCGAAGCACTCCCGCTGCAACCCCTCAATTTCTGTGCTGGCCATTGTGGGGTGCTCGACCATGGCGGTGAAGCCGTCGCAGCGGCGATAATACTCGTCCGGATTGCTGGCAAGGTCCTTTCGCAACCGGCCTTCCTTCTCGACACGCGCGAAGAAAGGCGTGCCGGGCGTCGGCCCATAAATGAGAAACTGCGTCAAGGTAGGCCTCAGTGCAATCAATTCGGCCAGTTCCTGGCGGATGATGTCCGGCGTCTGGTAGTCAAAGCCCACAATCATGGACGTGAGGACAGAGATGCCGTGAGACCGCAAGTCCGGAATAAGTTCTACGATGGGCCGGCCTTGCTGCTTGGCGAAGCCTGAACGTTTGCCTTCAAACCCCACCCAAACGCCATCGATACCGGTCTCCAGCAGTTCCTGGGGCGTCAAGCGGCTTAGGGCTTTGACGGTAGCAAAGGCAAAGATGGAAATGGGTTTTCCTCTTTCTAGAACCAGTTCCCTCAATCGGGTCGCGCGGTCGCGGTTGATGAGAAAATCCTCGTCGAGAATGGTGAAGTTCATGTTCGGATCGATCTCGTGGTATCGCTCTATCACCTGCATGACGTCATCACCCGTCGGCAAAAGCCGGATATGCCGCCGTTTGAAAAAATGAGAGGTGCAGCAGAAATCGCAGCCGTGGGGGCAACCCAATCCAGCAAAGATCATGCCCGTGCGGCTGACCGGGATAGAAAAGACGCGGAGCCTGCTCACCACCATCGGGTGCTCGTAGGGCATCGAGCGCTCCGGCTCACCCAGCAACCGGCGGAAGAACTGCACCCCTTCGCCACGGCAGATGTGATCCGAAAGCGGCGCCAGGGTTTGATCGTCCAAAACAGTTCCGTACCCCCCAAGCACTACCTTGGCGCGGGGCGCATGCTCGCGGACTAAGGCCACGATCTCCTTCACCTTGTGGAAAGTTGAAAGAGTGAATGACACTCCGACAAAGTCGGGATTTTCTCGGAGTTCACCTACCAATTCCCGGCGAGAGGGGTAATGAAGAACGACGGCGGGTGAATCCAGGTTGAGCGCGATGTAATCAAGTCCAAAGGTGAGGTGTGTAGCTCGGGGGCTGAAGATGCCTTGCGCCCGCGTGACCTGTTCGTGGAGCAGCTCGTAACCCACGCTCGGCGCGTCACCGTATTTGGCGCCCAGCGGCCGGCACACACTTGTCAGTAACACTCTGGGGCGGGGCGAGGTGCGAACACCGGCTCGCTTTGAGTCGAAGGATTCCTTTCCAACAGAGCGCAGCGATTCTTCGGAGGGGCTAATCATCATTTCTATCTCTATTCTTGGTTGCCCATCTGAGCGGTTTCCATCTCTTGCCGGGACTGAAGACCAATCTCAACCTGCGTCATAAATTCAAATCCTTATGAGGGGCTTATCTTGCTCACGCTATTTTTTAATGCGTTAAGCCTCTTTGAAAGGGCATTGTGAGTTGAGAAAAAGATGAATCGCGTAAATGGCTTAATCCACCGTCCCTTTGTGCTGCTCAATGCGTGGGAGCCTGCGGCCGGGCAGGCAAAGAGGGCTCTTCTTTCCAGTCCGTGGCGTTTTCTGTGATGGTCAGAGCTCGATCAATGGGGAGGTTGCGGAACACCTGCCGGGTACCGCTAGGCCAGGTGATGGTGAGCGATTCAATCTGGCTGGTTTGGCCGAGACCGAACCAAGCCTCCGGAATAGAATAAGAAAGATACGAGCCCTGCACGCCGTATTCGCGGCAATAGCGATGGCCACCGGCTTCAAGAATCAGCCAAGCCCCGATACCTTGCCGGTTGCTGCGAGTTCCAATCAGGTGAACGCACAGCCAGTGGTTGCGGTTGCCCCCGTCGTTTCGCAAGAGCATGGCGCGGCCATGATTTGTGGTTATGACCACATCCAGGTCCCCGTCCCGGTCGTAATCCGCGTAAGCGGCGCCACGCCCGTTGATCGGCGTCTGAAGGGCTTTGCCCCCGGCTCCGGAACGGGCCAAATCAAAAAAACCATCCTGTCCCTTCGACCACAGAAGGAACGGCCGCTCGGGAATGAGCTTGGCGGGGTCGGATTTATTTTCGAACGTCGAGCCGTTCACCACCAGTAAATCCAGCCAGCCGTCATTATCAAAATCGAAGAAGAAAGTCCCCCATCCGGCAACCGAATAGGAAATCGACCCAACGCCATATATATCCGCCGCATCCTCAAAGTGAAGCTTTCGGTGCCCTTCCTGCTCGAACCAGAGGTTCTGGTAAAGTGCATCGCCCTGCGCGGTCCAATGGGAAAGGAATATATCCAGGTCGCCGTCTTCGTCAAAATCGCCGATCGCAATTCCCATGGTTCCCCGGTACTCCTCGGTCCAGGAGGAAGCGCTGGCGTCGGCAAAACGCCCGCGGCCAAGATTTTTGTAAAGGCGATTGCTGGAGATATCGTTTCCGATGTAAATATCCTGGCGCCCCTCAACGCAGAAGTCCGCAAAGGCAGCCGTCAGGCTCCGCCCTGAAGGATCCGATACTCCGAGTCGCGGCGCGACGTCTGTAAACGTGCCGTCGCGATTGTTGTGGTAGAGGCGGTTGGGAACGGGCTTAAAGGAGGCTGGGTTGAGCGTAAACGGCACGTCAATCCCATATTCCTGGGAGGTTGCGCCGGCGGGGACTCCCTTCAGGTTGTAGTCGAGGTAATTGGGGACGTACAGGTCCAAATAGCCATCGTTGTCGTAATCGAACCAGACGGCCGTCATGCCCCAGCGATTATTGGCCACCTTGGCGCGGTCGGTCACGTCCGTAAACGTGCCGTTGCCATTGTTGTGATATAAAACTGAACGGCCGTAGTTGGTGACGTAGAGATCCAGGAATCCGTCGTTATCATAATCCCCCCACGC